>CALWOL010000023.1 GCA_944383135.1 uncultured Flavonifractor sp. | reverse complement strand
CCGACATCAAGGCCATCATCGCCTCCCTGCATGAGTTCAACCCCATGATGGGTCACCGCGGCTGCCGTCTGGCCGTCACCTATCCTGAGATTGCCGCCATGCAGACCCGCGCCGTCATCAAGGCCGCGCTGAACATCAACGCCAAGCATCCCGACTGGCACATCGTGCCCGAGATTATGATCCCCCTGGTGGGCGAGGTCAAGGAGCTGGCCTACGTGAAGAAGACCGTCACCGAGACCGCCGACGCCGTCATCAAGGCCGCCGGCAGCGACATGACCTATCTGGTGGGCACCATGATTGAGATCCCCCGCGCCGCCCTCACCGCCGACGAGATTGCCAAGGAGGCTCAGTTCTTCTCCTTCGGTACCAACGACCTGACCCAGATGACCTTCGGCTTCTCCCGCGACGATGCCGGCAAGTTCCTGGATGCCTACTACACCAACAAGATCTAAGATAGCGATCCCTTCGCCCGTCTGGACCAGAAGGGTGTGGGCAAGCTGGTGAAGATGGCCGCCGAGATGGGCCGCGCCACCCGCCCCGACATCCACCTGGGTATCTGCGGCGAGCACGGCGGCGATCCCTCCTCCGTGGAGTTCTGCCACAATGTGGGCCTGGACTATGTTTCCTGCTCCCCCTTCCGTGTGCCCATCGCCCGTCTGGCCGCCGCTCAGGCCGCTATCAAGAACCCCCGGAAGTAAGAAGCTCCAGGGGACACCTTCCATCAGAAGGCTGCCCGCGGGAAGCGCGGGCGGCAACGGAAATCCCCCTGATGCAGGTTTCTGCATCAGGGGGATTTTTTGCGGAAAGAAGGGGAGGGAGCGGATGACTGTTTTTATAGCTCCAGCTCCTCCAATTCTGAGACGGGTCTCAGGCTCTCCAGCGATTCCAGCCACAGGACGGAAAGCCTCCCGCCGTCAGGGGCCTGCGCAAACTCAAATTCCGTATGTTCCGCCGCCTGGCGCAAATTCAACGCGCAGAGCTTTCCCGTGTGGTCATAGACGGCCGCAACCACCACGCCGTCAATCCCGGATTCCGACGTGAGCTGGACGGAAAAGCGCAGCGCTTCCTCCGTGCTAAGATTTGCAATTGTTAAAGCTCCAGATACATCCTCCGGCGAAATATCTCCGCTCATATAGCGCAGATTCAGCGGCTCATAGGCCGCTGTGTAATTTACATCGTATCCGTCCGCATAGTCCCCGTCCAGGCCCGTGTAAAAGCTCACGCCAATGGGGGTTCTTTCCGAGAGGCTGCGCACTTCAAAGGTAAGGGTGGCGATGGTCCCGTTGTAGGTGATATTGTCCGCCGAATCCCAGCTCATGCTGAAAACGCCGGTATCCATGCCCGCCCCTTCCGTATACAGGGCGCCCAGCTCCTCCGCCTGCACCGATTTCAGGGAGAGGGCGGAGGTGTCGTAGGAGATTTGGAGGTTCAGATTGGCAAAGCCGGTGTTTCCCGACAGGAGAACCGGGATGCTTACCGTGTCGCCTCCGCTGCCCCGCCCCCGGCCCACCTGTACCATGGGATCGTCCGCCAGGGAGATATCGCGGAAATACATGGTGAGCCCGGAGGCGACGTAATCCAGGACAGCCTGTTCCGCCGCGCTTCCCTTTACGCCGTACACCGTGAGATTCCAGGTGGATAGGCCGAAATATGCGATTTCCGAGACGGTTTCCGGAACATACAGCGTTTCAAGCTGCGTGTTGTAGAACGCGGCGTACAAGATCTGCTTGACGCAGTACGGGACACAGTAGTGCGCCCCCTCCCTGCCGGAGGGGTAGCGCACAAGCGCGGTCATATCCTTGCTGTACAAAACTCCGTCAAAGGAGGAAAAATACGGGTTCTCCCGGCTCACCAAAATGCTTTTCAGGGCGGCGCTTGAAAACGGATCCCCGCTCAGGCTGCGCACACCCGAGGGAAGCGAAAGCTGCTGGAGATTTTGGCAGTCAAAGAAGGCCTCGTCGCCGATTTCCAGCAGGCTCTCCGGCAGAACCACCTGGGACGCGGCGCTGCTGGAAAAGGCATAATCCCCGATGCGCGTCACGCCCTCGGAGACGAGAATGCTTGTCATCTCCGCATTGTATTTGGCCCACGGCGTCCCGTCCACGGTATAATCGTACATCGCGCCGGTCCCCCGGATGGTCAGCACGCCGCCGGTGACGGACCACTCCAAATCATCCCCGCACGCGTTTGTGGGGCGCACCGTCACCGTACACTGGGCCGTAAGTCCGTTGACGGTTTCCGCCGTAATCACTGCCGTACCCTTGGACACGCCGGTTACGGTGCCGGTGTCGCTGACGGTGGCCACCGATGGATCGCTGCTGGACCAGGTGCAGGCGGTTTCGGCCTTTTCCGGCGTAAACTCCGGTGTGAGCCGGATGGAGGTGGTGTCGGTGAGCTCCGCCGTGGGCGGGAGGGTGATGGACTGCGGGTCCTCCCCGCGTATCACGAAGAAATAGACAAACACACCTTTTTCGGGGAAAACCTCGCCTTCCGCGAATTCCACTTGTATAGTGACAATTTCTCCGCCGGAAGAGGCCGCCGCGTATACATCGCTCTTGGCCTTCCCGTAATTATCCCCCACGATGCGCAGCTTGGAGGAATCGGAGCTGTACCAGTTGGCATACAGCAAATCGGAAATGCCCATGCTTCTGCCCGTGTCGATGGTATAGGTGTCGCCTACGTCCAGATAAATGACTTTCCGCTCCGGCGTGGGCTCCGCATACGCCGTGGGGAGGACCACGGAGCAGACAAGCACACAAATCAGGAGGAGAGAAATGAATTTTTTCATCGCTTATCCCTCCCCTTCGCCCTTCAGGTACTGAAGCAAATCGGTTACGTCCCGGCTGTTCACCCTTCCGTCCCCGTTTGCGTCCGCCCGCTCCGCCGTCAGCCCGGTCTGGCCGTCCCCGCTGAGATACCGGGCCAGCAGCCGAGCGTCCTCCATGGTGCACACCCCGTCGCCGTTGAGGTCATACCGCTCCGCCGCCGGGGGCCGCACAACCACCACACAGGTATCCTTTCCGCCGCCATCCTCCGACGCGGCGGTGATGATGGCCCTGCCCGGCGCCAGGCCCCGCACGGTTCCGCCGGTGACAGCGGCGACGCTGTCATCGGACGTGGACCAGAGGATGGTTTGATTTGTGGCGTTTTCGGGGATGATGCTTGCCTGAAGTGCAGCGCTCTCCCCGGCGTCGATGAATACCTCGTGCCGGTCCAGGGTCAGCTGTGTGGTTTTGAGGACCACCGAAACGTGACATTCCCCGCGGAAGCCGCCGTCCTCCGTGGTGGCGGTGATGACCGCGTCGCCGATCTCATGGGCCGTCACCACCCCGTCCGCCGATACGGTGGCGGCCGCCTCGTTGGACGACGTCCAAAAAACCGTCTGATTCCATGCCTCCGGGGGAGAGACCTCGGCCGTCAGCTCCGCCGTCTGGCCGGGCTCCAGAAAGAGCCTGTCCATGTTCAGCGCTATGCCGTCCACCGGGATTTTGACAAACTCCCGCTCGTTGATGTGGCAGGGGAAGCCGGCGTTCATATCGGGGTCTATCTTCCACACCGTTTCAAAATCCCAGCCGGCGTAGGTTTCGGGATTCCGCATGTCCTCATCGCTCCGGCCGTATTCGCCGCCCAGCACGCAGTTTGTCACCGTGCCCTCATTTTCCCCCACAAAAGCTTTGACCTTGTAGGTGGAGCCCCGCCAGTAGCACGTTTCAATGGTGCCCTGGTTCACGCCCACGAAGGTGCCGAAGCGGAGGTTTGTACTTGTACTTCCGCCGAAGGAGACATCCGCCGTGGAATAGCTGTTGCGGATGATGCCGTCCGCGGCGTTGGTTGCGGCCATCGTTCCAACCCGCGCGCTGCCGCTGGTGGCCCTGATGCTGCCCGAGACGTGGACATTTTCAATGAGCCCGTGGTTTTCCCGCACAAACACATTGGGAAGGGCGGTGTCGCTCTCGATTTCAATGGACAAGTTCTTTATGGTGCCGCTGTTGCTGTAAATAAAGCCGTTTTTTATGGTGCCGATGGTGATCTGATACCCGTCCCCATCCAGCACGCCGGAAAAAAACTGCCCGCTCCAGGAGCTCACCGCGATGTTGGCCGTCAGCCTGTAATGGGCGTCCTGCTCCTCCCGGATTTGCAGCAGCTCCTCCTCGTTGGAAATCAGATAGGGCGCCTCCTCCGTCCCGGTGCCGGCCGCGCCGTCCGCCTGGCCGGGAATGGAGAGGAACAGGAACAGGATGCAAAGTGACAAAAATACCGGCAGGCAGCGCTTCCTTCTCCCCATAATTTAATCCTCCTTAAAACCGTATCCTGATGTAGGAAATTATACTATAAAACGGGGCAGGAATCCACATCATTTCAGCGCGGGCGGCAGGGGGAAAAACGCGCATTGCCTTTTATCGGGAAATATAGTATATTCAAGCCAGACCAACCCCTGTCCGGCGCTGGGAGCCCGGCGGCCGGAGCTGTGTGGTACAGAGGAGAGAAGTGTACGATGAAAAGCGGAAAACCATTTGCCCGGCGGGCGGCGGCGGCCGCGCTGGCCGCCGCCGCCGCGTGTTCCCTGTCCGGCTGCCAAACCGCGCCTGGGGAGAGCGGCGGGAGCGCGCCGCCGGAGACCGGAGCGCTCCCCCTGCCGGAGGCGGTAAAAAACGGAGACGGCAACTATAATATCCTGTTTATTACCACCGACCAGGAGCGCTATTTCTCAAAGTATCCGGAGGGCACCTCCTACAAGGCCCGGCAGCTGCTGGCTGAGCTGGGCACCACCTTTGAAAAACATTACACCTGTGCCAACATGTCCACCTCGTCCCGCTCGGTCATCTACACCGGCCAGCATATCACCCAGACCAAGCTGCTGGACAATGTGGACGTGGCGTGGCAGCAGGCCCTGAGTCCCGAGCTGACCACTGTGGGCGACCGGCTGCGCCAGGCCGGCTACTATACCGCCTTCAAGGGGAAGTGGCACATGGGCGGCGGCGGCATTCTGGACCTCCATGACGATACCCTCACCGATTTGGAGGACTACGGCTTTGCCGACTGGGGCGGTACGGATTATGTGGGCACCCTTTACGAGGGGCTCAACGCCGACCCCATCATAACCTCTGAAGCGGTAAGCTGGCTTGACGAGACGGGAAAGACCCTCAATGCCCGGGGCCAGTCCTTCTTCCTGGCGGTCAACCTGGTCAATCCCCATGATATTATGAATTACGATGAGACCGGGTATCAGGGCAATCTGATGGCTCTGGGCGGGAAACCGGACAGCCCGGTATACGACAAGACCTATTCCCAGGCCGCTCCCTCCAGCTGGAATTTTGATTTGAATGGGGCGGATGTGCCGGAGGCCCTGCGCCTTTATAACCGGGAGTGGACCGGCTATACCGGCTCCGTCACCACCGAGGAGGGCTGGAAGGACTATCAGGACTACTATTTCAACTGCATTCAGGACAACGACAACAACCTGATGGAGCTTTTGCAGTATCTGATGGACAGCGGCCTGCTGAAAAATACCATTATCGTCTTTACCTCCGACCATGGGGAGATGCATGGCAGCCACGGGCTGAAGGGGAAGGGCGGCTTTGTGTATGACAACTGCATCCATGTGCCGCTGTACATCGTCCACCCCGAGTACGAGGGCGGGCGGCGGATTTCCGCCCTGACCAGCCACCTGGATTTGGCGCCCACCCTCCTGGACATGACCGGCCTGCCTGAGGAGGAGAAGGAGGAGCTGAGCCAGGGCCTCCCCGGCAGCAGCCTGATGCCGCTGCTGGATGGCTCCAAGGAGTCGGTCCGGGATGGGGCGCTGTTCTGCTATGAGTCACTGCTGATGAGCGCCATCCAGGTGGAGGTGGGCCCGGACCGCTCCATGACCACCCAGATCGACTTTTCCAGCCGGGGCATGGTGCGGGGCCTGATTACGGAAGACTATAAATTTGTGCGCTATTTCTCTCCCCTGGAGTTTCACACCCCTACCACGCTGGAGGAGCTTTACGCCCAAAATGACGTGCAGCTGTTTGATCTGAAGCAGGACCCGGAGGAGCTGAACAACCTGGCCGCGGACCCGGAGGCAAACGGGGAACTGATTCTGGCGCTGAACGCCCAGCTGAACGAACTCATTACCCGGGAGATTGGCCGGGATGACGGGCAGGAAGTGGCGGCGGTCCTCCAGGCGATCCAGGCCAGCGGCCTGGCGGCCGGGGGCTGACCGGCGGCGGAAAGGAGCGGGAGAAGGGCATGACGGAGCCTGGGAGGACCTATGCCATGCTGGCAAAGCCGGTGTCCGGCGCCTGCAACCTGCGGTGTACCTACTGCTATTACGCCGGGAAGGAGGCGGTACTGCACCAGGAGACCGGAAAAATGTCCCACCGGGTGCTGGAGGCCTATATCCGGCAGAACCTGGCCATGCATGGCCGGGACGCCGTGGTGGAATTTGCCTGGCACGGGGGGGAGCCCACCCTGGCGGGCCTGCCCTTTTACAGGGAGGCCCTCCGCCTGGAGCGGAAGTATGGGAAGGGCCGCGCCATCCGAAACACCATGCAGACCAACGCCACCCTGCTCACCGATGCGTGGTGCCGCTTTTTTCGGGAAAACGACTTTTCCATCGGCGTGAGCATCGACGGCCCGGAGGAGCTCCACAACGCCTACCGGAAGGGGGTGGGCGGCGCGGGCTCCTTTGGGGCGGTAATGGACGGAATCCGGCTGCTGCAGCGGCACAGGGTGCCCTTCAGCGCCCTGACCACCGTCAACCGGATCAATATGGAGCAGCCTGAGGCGGTGTACCGGTTTCTGCGGGAGTTGACCGACTACATCCAGTTTCTCCCCGTGGTGGAGGCCCTGCCCACCCGGTTTGAAGCGGAGGCGGGACAATGCCTCGCCGCGCCGCCCGGCATCCACGCCCTGGGACTGAGCCATCCCGCCGCTCCCTTTTCCGTCACGCCGGAGGGGTATGGCGATTTTCTGTGCGCCGTCTGGGCGGAATGGCGGCGGCGGGATGTGGGGAAAATCCATGTGCAGCTCTTTGATGTGGCCCTGGGGCACCTTCAGGGGCGGCCCTCCGTCCTGTGCGTCCATGACCCCCTGTGCGGACACTCCGGCTGCGTGGAGGCCAATGGGGACGTATACGCCTGCGACCGCTATGCCTTTCCGGAATATCGCCTGGGCAGCCTGCTGGAGACGCCGCTGGGGGAGCTGATGGAGGGGAACCGGGCGTTTGGGATGCACAAGACCTGCGGCCTTCCCGAGACGTGCCTGAACTGCCCCTATGTGCGGCTCTGCTTCGGCGGCTGCCCCAAGGACCGGCTGCGGGGCGGAGTGAACTACCTGTGCGGGGGATACCGGCGCTTTTTCGCCCGGGTGCTGGCGGATGGGCCGGATATGCTCTGACCGATGGAGGAAAAAAACACCGGCGGACTGCGTCACGCGTGACGCAGTCCGCCGGTGTTTTTTGTTCAGCCGAAGCTGTGGCGGTTGATAACCCAGGGGTCATGGCCGGTGAGATACCACTTTGGTTCAAAGGCCTCCGCCAGGCATTTGAGCAGATTGTAGCTGTCGTAGGCGGCGTAGTGGTCGTAGATGACGCTGTTGAACAGATAGGGCATCATGTTGTCCGGCGCCGGAGTGATGGGGATGCATTCGCCCCCCAGCAGCTCATAGGTGTCCAGCTTGGGGAAGAGGGCGATCCCCAGGTGGGGAATATCGCCGGTGATGACGTAGCGCCCCTCCGCTGTGGGCACCACAATGGCAATGGAGCCGGAGGTGTGGCCGGGGACCTTGTACAGCTCCAGACCGTTGGGCAGGCGGAGATTGCCGTCAAACATGTAGATGTGCTTCAGCCGGGCCAGATCTCCGGGCGTACGGGGGTCGAAGTCCTCCCGGATTTTCTGGGTGGGCAGCGGGTTGAGCAGGTTGGTGTACTCATCCTTCTGAAAATAGGTCTTGGCCTCGGGGAAGAGCAGGGCGTTGCCGGCGTGGTCGTTGTGCAGGTGGGTGTAGATAACAGTGTCAATGTCCTCGGGTGTGAGCCCCTCCTTGGCCAGGGCATCCAGGACGAAGGAGGCGCCCCCCTCCGCCGGACAGCCGCCCCAGGCCCTGCCGTCCACAATGTGGTCGGCGTGGATGCCGGTGTCCACCAGCACGTTCTCATCCCCGTTGCGCAGCAGGAAGCCGGTATAGGGGAAGTCGATGAGCAGGTCGGGGTCCAGCCCCGCCGCCAGGTTCCCCTTGGGCACGGTAATCTTTCCGTAGTACAGAGAGGAAATTTTCCAGAGCTTCATACGCATCTACTCCTTTCCGGCGGGTGGGGAGCTTACTTCTTCAGGCTGAGGATCTCCCGGGCCTCGTCGGGGGTGGCGGCCTTCTTGCCGTACTCCTCAATGACCCGGCGGGCACGCTCCACGAACTGCACGTTGCTGTCGGCCAGCACGCCCTTGGCGTACATCACGTTGTCCTCCATGCCCACGCGGATGTGGCCGCCCAGGGCCACGGCGCCGTAGAGCATCTCCAGGGCGGCGTGACCCACGCCGAAGCAGCTCCAGGTGGAGCCGGGGCACAGGGACTCCATGGTCTCCTTCATAAAGATCAGGTTCTTCATGGAGCCGGGGATGCCGTTGGCGCAGCCCATGCAGAACTGGAAGTGC
>CALWOL010000022.1 GCA_944383135.1 uncultured Flavonifractor sp. | reverse complement strand
ACCATTACCGGCGCCGAGTGCGTAAAAAAGTCCTACCCGGGCTTCTGGGAGGATTACAGCAGTTTGGGAGGAAAGCTGACATGCGGCACATGATATTCGGGGAATCCCACGGCCCCGCCATCGGCGTAGTACTGGAGGGAGTGCCCGCCGGACTGGAGCTGGATCTGGAGCAGGTCCAGTGGGAGCTGGATCGGCGGCGGCCGGGGAAAGACCCCACCGCCACCGCCCGGAAAGAGGCGGACAGGGTGGAGGTGCTCTCCGGCCTCTTTGAAGGCAAGACCACCGGTGCGCCCTTGACCATGGTGATCTATAATACCAATCAGCATTCCAAAGATTACGACTCCATCCGCTACACCCCTCGGCCCAGCCACGGGGACTATGCCGGGTTCATCAAGAGCCGGGGCACCCAGGATTACCGGGGCGGCGGCCACTTCTCCGGCCGGCTCACCGCGCCGCTGACAGCGGCGGGGGCGGTAGCCAAGCAGATATTGGCACGGAAGGGTGTGTGGGTGGGCGCCCACATCAGCTCCATCTACGGCATCTGCGATTCGCCCCTGGGTAACCTGGACGAGATGAAGGATGTGGCCAACAAGCCCTTCCCGGTGCTGAACGATGCCAAGGGGGAGGAGATGCGCCAGGCCATTCTGGAGGCCAAGGAGCAGCAGGACAGCGTGGGCGGTGCCATTGAGTGCGCCGTCTGGAGTCTGCCCGCCGGGCTGGGTGCCCCCGACTTCGGCTGCAATGTGGAGGGCATCTTTGCCCAGTACCTCTTTGCCGTGCCCGCCGTGAAGGGGGTGGACTTCGGCGCCGGGGCGGCCTTCTCCCTCATGCGGGGCAGCGAGGCCAACGACCCCTTCGCCGTGGAGAACGGCCGGGTGGTCACCACCACCAACCACGCCGGAGGCATCAACGGCGGCATCACCAACGGCATGCCGGTGGTGTTTGAGGCCACCTTCCGGCCCACCCCCTCCATCTCCCTGCCCCAGCAGAGCGTGGATCTGCGCACCGGGGAGGAGACGGAGATGGAAATTCACGGCCGCCACGATCCCTGCATCGTCCCCCGGGCGGTGCCGGTCATCGAGGCCGCCGCCGCCCTGGCCGCCTGCGCGGTGCTGGGGATTTAAAGGAGCGAATGCACATGACCGAACTGGAAGGATACCGCCGGGAGATTGACCGCATCGACGGGGAGCTGGTCAAATGGTTCCTGGAGCGGATGGAAGTCACCGGAAAAGTGGGGGCGTACAAGCAGCGGGCGGGTATCCCGGTGCTGGACGCCGGCCGGGAGAAGCAGGTCATTGCTGCCAAGACCGCCCTTACCGACGATCCCGCCCGGAAGGCGGACATTGCCGCCCTGTATGAGTCCATTATGGCCATCTCCCGCCGGCAGCAGCGCCATCTGGTGCGGGAGGGGGCGGAGGACCCGGGCTACGCCGCCTATCTTGCCGACCTGACCCGGGCCAGGGAGCCGGTGGCCCGGCCCCGGGTGGTGTACCAGGGGGAGCCGGGGTGTTACAGCGAGGAGGCTGCCGCCGGTTTCTTCGGGGACGAGGCGGACAGCCGGGGCCTGGCCTGGTTCAACGACGTGTTTGCCGCCCTGGAGCGGGGGGAGGCGGACTACGCCGTGGTGCCGGTGGAAAACTCCTCCACCGGCTCCATCCGGCAGGTCTACGACCTGCTGGCCCAGTACCGCTACGCCATTGTGGGGGAGTGGCAGGTGAAGGTGGAGCACTGCCTCATGGCCCTGCCGGGGGTGTCCCTCTCCGAGATCAAAACCGTCTACTCCCATGAGCAGGGGCTGATGCAGTGTGAGAAGTACCTGGACGCCCACCGGGACTGGAGGCGGGTGCCCACCCTGGACACCGCCGGCTCCGCCAAGCTGGTGGCCCAGACCGGGGACCGGACGGCGGCGGCCATCTGCTCCCGCCGGGCGGCCCGGCTCTATGGGCTGCACATCCTGGCGGAGGGGGTCAACTACAACAGCCGGAACCACACCCGCTTTGCCGTGGTGTCCCCCGTGCCGGAGCTGCGCCCCGGCCGGGACAAAATCAGCGCCATGTTCCGCCTGCCCCATCAGAGCGGCTCTCTCCACGAGATTCTGACCATTTTCGCCGTCCAGGGCCTCAACCTGCTGAAGCTGGAGTCCCGCCCCATCCCCGGCCGGGGGTGGGAGTACCTCTTCTTCCTGGACTTTACCGGCGACTTGACCGCCCCGGGCATGGACGGCGTGCTCCACGAGCTGAGCCAGCTGGCGGCGGAAATCCGCATTCTGGGCAACTATAAGGGGTATGTGGAATGAGAGGCAATGTGGTGCTTATCGGCATGATGGGCTGCGGCAAGACCACGGTGGGCAAGCTGCTCTCCCGGGCCATGGGACGCTCCTTTGTGGATACGGACCAGGCCATTGAGGAGCGGCTGGGCCGCACCATTCCCGATGTCTTTGCCCGGGAGGGGGAGGCCTTCTTCCGGGCGCGGGAGGAGGAACTGGCCGGGGAGCTGGCCCGGCGGCGGGGGCTGGTCATTGCCTGCGGCGGGGGACTGCCTACCCGGACCGGCGCCATTGCCCCCCTGAAGGGCAGCGGCACGGTGATATTCCTCCGCCGGGACCCGGCGGAAATTTTTGACCAGGTATCCATGGGAGGGCGCCCCCTGGGTCAGCAGGGGCGGGAGGCCTTCCTGACGCGGTACGCCGCCCGGGAGCCCGTCTACCTGAGCTGGGCCGACCATGTGGTGGAGGTACAGTCCACTCCCGGGGGTACCATGAGGCAGATACTGGAGGTGCTGAAACCATGAAATTTCTCATTCTCAACGGACCCAACCTGAACCTGCTGGGGCAGCGGGAGCCGGGGATCTATGGGGAAAACACCTATGAGAGCCTGTGCCGGCGGCTGCGGGACTTTGCCGCCGCCCACGCCTCCACCGCGGATTGCTTCCAGTCCAACCACGAGGGGGCCCTCATCGACGCCATCCACGCCGCCCAGGGGAAGTATGACGCCATTGTGATGAATCCCGGGGCCTACACCCACTATTCCTACGCCATCCTGGACGCCCTGAAGGCGGTGGATGTACCCTGTGTGGAGGTGCATATCTCCAACGTCCACCAGCGGGAGGAATTCCGGCACAAAAGCGTCACCGCCCCCGCCTGCGTGGGCCAGATCTGCGGCCTGGGCCTGTACGGCTACGAGGCGGCCATGGGCTACTTTCTCTCCAGAGAGGAAGTAGCCAAAGAGAGCGTTCATACTGGGGAGGAACCATGAGACATCCTACGGTACCCCTGCCCCGCATCGGCATGCGGGTCATTAAAACCGCGGTGGCGGTGATGGTGTCCTACGCCCTGTTCCTCCCCTTCGGGCTCACCTACCGGGAGGAGCTGGGGGGCGTGCTGGGCCAGATAGGGCCCCTGTACGCCTGCATCGCCTGCATCATCTGTACCCAGAGCACCCTGGGCCAGACCTTCCGCCAGGGAATCTCCCGGCTTATCGGCGTGCTGGTGGGCGGAATTCTGGGCACCGCTACCCTCCTGCTGGGACCCGCCCTGGAAAATCTCTGGCTCAAGACCCTGGTGCTGGGCCTGGTGTGCGTGGCGGGGGTGTGGCTGTGCCTGCTCATCAAGCGGCCCACCGCCTGCGGCATGGCATGCATCCTGCCCTGCGTCATTCTGATCACCGGGGTCACCGGAGTGACCCGGTACTACTACGCCATCGCCCGGATGATTGAGACGGTGGTGGGCCTGCTGGTGGCCCTGGCGGTGAACGCCGCCCTGCCCGATCACCGGCCGGAGTCCCAGCGGGAGGAGACGGACCGGCGGATGGAGGTGCGCAACTCCACCCGGAAGCTCTGCGTCATCGGGGACCCGGTGAGCCACTCCAAATCCCCCCTCATTCAGAACGCCATGCTCCGGGAGCTGGGGCTGGACTACCTCTACCTCTGCCAGCCGGTGCCCCGGGGCAGGTGCGGGGAGTGGCTGGAGTGCGCCAAATTTGCCGGCTATGCCGGCTTTAACGCCACCATGCCCCACAAGGAGGAGCTGGTCCCCCTGATGGATGAGCTGGACGCCGACGCCCGGCTCATCGGGGCGGTAAACACCGTGTGCATCCGGGAGGGAAAGGCCTGGGGCTACAACACCGACGGAGCGGGCTTTCTCCGGGCCCTGGCCGACGAGGGGATTTCCCCCTCGGGCAAGCGGGTGATGGTGCTGGGCGCGGGGGGCGCCGCCAAGGCGGTGTGCCTCAAGCTGGCCCAGGCGGGGGCGAAGGTGACGGTGTGCAACCGCACGCCGGAAAAGGCGGAGGCCATCTGCGCCCACGACCCGGAGCATCTGCACCCCGCGGGCTTTGATTCCGCCACCCTGTCCCAGCAGGCCCGGCGCTGCGATTTGCTGGTGAACTGCACCTCCCTGGGTATGGAAGGCACCGGGAGCCAGTTCGCGGACTTCTCCTTCCTGGACGGGCTGAAGCCGGAGGCGGCGGTGGTGGATTTGATTTACGCCCCCGCCCAGACCGAGCTGCTCCGCCAGGCCGGACAGCGGGGCCACCGCACCGTCAACGGCTTCGGCCTGCTGGTCAATCAGGCGGTGCTGGCCCTGGAGCATTTTACGGATACCGAAATTGACGCGGAAAAAATGAAAGCCTGCATTGCCCGGGTGCTCTGAGCAAAGCGGATAAGCGGAGGCGCCGCCGTCCCCTCCTTTCTCTGACTTGCCTTGACATAGGACAAAACCAACGGTATACTGAAAATCACCAAAATTTGTCCTATGACAGAAAAATATGTTGGGAACCCGGGGAAAGGAAGGCAGCCCTGCTGCTGTGGGCGGGAGCCCTCATTTCTCCCGCCCCGGCCGGACAGGAAAAAATTCAAAAATCCCCTTGACTTTGGACGAAAGTTGTACTATTATTATTGAGCGCCTGTTTGGGGCGTATTATGCGATGATGCGGGAGATTGCTCAGCAATGAGGTAACTTCCGCGGAGTATGTCCGAGCTAGAATCGGGCGGCTGAGGGAACCGTGCACGGCGTATATCGCCATGCGTGGAAGAAACCGGCCTGCTTGTGCCGGTTTTCTTCATGTCACGGAGTGATACGCACGGAAACGTGTACTGAAATCCCTCACCGTACGAAGCGAGGAAACCACCGCGCTGGAGCCCCGTGGACCCGGCGAAAGCGCACACCACTTCGTATGCTTAAGGAGGAACAACACCATGACAGCTCAGAAAGAAATGATTCGCATCCGTCTGAAGGCCTACGACCATCAGCTCATCGACCAGAGCGCTGAGAAGATCGTGGAGACCGCCAAGCGCACCGGCGCTTCCGTGTCCGGCCCCATTCCCCTGCCCACCAAGAAGGAAGTCGTCACCATCCTGCGGGCCGTCCACAAGTACAAGGACAGCCGGGAGCAGTTTGAGCGCCGCACCCACAAGCGCCTCATCGACATTCTCAAGCCCTCTCCCAAGACCGTGGAGGCTCTGATGAGCCTGGAGCTCCCCGCCGGCGTGGAGATCGAGATTAAGCTGTAATATCCCCGCGTATCTCCTCACCAAATCAAAGCCCAGCGTAGCGGGTTTGATTTGGACACGAGGAGCAAGGTAGCGCAGCGAAGTTTCCGCCATGCTTGGGGGAAACGGAGCGAAGCGGACTTTGTGACGAAGTGAGTACCGCGGCCTGTCGCGTTATTTGAGACAGGCGGGTCAAGTTGGCCGAGCAATAGCCAAGCGTCCGAGCCGCTGTGAGCAGCGGCACAGTGAACCGCGCAGACGAAAAAACAGGCGACGCCGAAGGCGGAGCGG
>CALWOL010000021.1 GCA_944383135.1 uncultured Flavonifractor sp. | reverse complement strand
ACTTGATGTCGAAGTTGGAGAAGCCGGTGAAGCGGATGGCCTCCAGAAAGCCCTTCAGCTTCTCGCACAGCTCGGGCTCGGGCTCGGTGATGATGACGGCGTGGTTGCCGATGGCGTGGCCGGTGTGCTCCTCCAGCAGGACGTGGCCCACGCACATCAGCCGCACCTTGCCGTCGGAGCCGGAGTAGTTGGTCACCACCCGCATGTAGCTGTCGTCTCCGGGAATGAAGTCCTGGAGGATGAGGGAGTCCTCGTACCCGGCGTTGTAGATGTCGTCAATGACCTGGTCCACCTCCGCCCGGGTCTGGAGGACATAGGCCTTCTTCTGGGTGGGGAAGGGGTGCTTCCAGTAGGTGTCCGACTCGGCGGGCTTGACCACAAAGGGGCCGTCAAAGGGCAGGGTGAAGTCGTGGCCCATGCCCTTATGGTACACCACGGTGGCGGGGGAATCGATGCCGTATTTGTCGCACAGCTGGTAAAATTTCTCCTTGTGGATAAGCCCCTCCAGCACGGAGAGCTCCACATAGGGGGCGATGACATTTTCCGGGTAGCGGGGCAGGTTGGCGGAAATGGCGTTGAGGTAGTTGTCCCCGCAGCCCAGCACCAGCAGCTTCTTGTCCGGGTGCTCCTGCGCCACCTCGGTGACGTTTTTCAGCACCTGCTCCACGGTGTCGTTGTGTTCCCGGATGCGGTAGTCGATGATTTTGCTGCCGGCGCACACGCTGGCGGCAAACATGCCGAACACGATGCTCTTTACCCCGTAGGCCTCGTGAAAGGCCCGGGCCATGCTGTAAGCGTTGATGTCCGCGCCCAGCAGCACGGGCACAAATTCAGCTGACATAGGAATTCTGCGCCTCCTGAAAACTGATTTCATACCAATCCTGGCCCAGAGGTGTCACCCGGGCCGGGTAGTCCGCCGCCAGGCGGCGGGCCTGCTCCGGGGTGAGCCGCAGCTCCCGCAGGAGCAGCTCCCCGCCCTGGAAACAGTCGGACACCAGGGTGTCCAGACCGGAAGCGGCGGTGTGGGGTTGATTCGCCATACGCTCTCTCCTCTTTCTGACGCGGCGGCTTTATCCGGCGGCCCGCTTGACCTGGTAGACCCCCTGGATCTGCCCCAGCTTGTTGATGACGGCGGTGAGCTCCCCCTGGTTCTTCACCTCCAGGACGATGTTCACATTGGCGTAGCCGTCGGGCATGGAGCGGGCGGCCAGGCTGGTGGTTTTCACCTTGGCCGCCGACAGGGCCATGGCCACATCCAGGGTGAGGCCGTCCCTGTCCTTGGCGGCAATCTCCAGACTGGTGCGGTAGGAGGACAGCTCCCCCTCCGCCCAGCGGACCTGAATCCAGCGCCCCGCCTCCTCCGGCTTGCGCCGCTCGGGGGCGGCGTTGGGGCAGTCGGAGCGGTGGACCGACACGCCGAAGCCCCGGGTAATAAAGCCCACCACCGGGTCCCCGGGTACCGGGGTGCAGCACTTGGCGAACTTCACCAGACAGTTGTCGATGCCCTCCACAATGATGCCGCTCTGGTCGTGCTTGCCGGACTTGACGGGCACGGGGGGCGGATTGCCGGTGGCGGGGTAGATGGCCTCCGCCGCCTCCCGCTCGGCGGCGGCCTGCTCGGCGTGGAGGCGGTTGAGGCGGGTCATTTCGTCCTTCACCCGCACCACCGCCTTCTGGGCGGACATGCCGCCGTAGCCGATGGCGGCATACAGCTCGTCCAGGGTGCCGAAGCGCACCTTTTTCAGAATAAAGGGCAGCACATCCTCGGCGGTGATGGCCGCCAGGGACAGTCCCACATGCTTCAGCTCCGACTCAAAGGAGGCCCGGCCGGTGGCGATATTCTCCTCCCGCCGCTCCTTCTTGAACCACTGGCGGATCTTGTTCCGGGCCTCGTTGGACTTGCAGATCTTCATCCAGTCCCGGCTGGGGCCGTGGGCGGACTTGGAGGTGATGACCTCCACAATGTCGCCGTTTTTCAGCTGGGTGTCAAAGGTGACCATCCGGCCGTTGACCTTGGCGCCGGTCATGTGGTTGCCCACGGCGGAGTGGATGTTGTAGGCGAAGTCGATGGGGGTGGCCCCGGCGGGCAGGTTGATGACGTCCCCCCGGGGGGTGAACACAAACACCTCGTCGGAGAACAAATCCACCCGCATGGTGCGGACAAACTCCTCCGCGTCCACATCCTGCTGGCTCTCCAGCAGCTTGCGCACCCACTCAAAGGCGGCCTCGGTGCCCAGCTTGGCGTTGGCCATGCCCTGCTTGTACTTCCAGTGGGCGGCGATGCCGTACTCCGCGGTGTGGTGCATGTCCCAGGTACGGATCTGCACCTCGAAGGGGATGCCCTCCCGGCCGAACACGGTGGTATGGAGGGACTGGTACCCGTTGGGCTTGGGGGTGCCGATATAATCCTTGAACCGGCCCAGCACCGGCTTGAACAGGTCGTGCATCACGCCCAGCACATTGTAGCACTCGGGAATGTCGTCCACAATCACCCGGAAGGCGTACAAATCAAAAATCTCGTCCATGGTCTTGTTCTGGGCGTACATCTTCCGGTAGATGGAGTAGGCGTGCTTCACCCGGCCGTAGATGGTGCACCGGATGCCCTCGGCGTCCAGCCGGTCCTGAATCCGCTTCTGCACCGAGGCCATGAACTCCTCGTGGGCGGCGGAGCGGGCCTCCAGCTCGTCGGCGATCTCCTTATAGCCCACCGGATCCAGGTAGTGCAGGGAGGTGTCCTCCAGCTCCCACTTGATGCGCTGCATGCCCAGCCGGTGGGCGATGGGCGCGTAAATTTCCATGGTCTCCAGTGCCTTTTCCTTCTGCTTCTTGGGGGACTGATACTCCATGGTGCGCATGTTGTGGAGCCGGTCGCAGATTTTGATGAGAATCACCCGGATGTCCTTGGCCATGGCCATGAGCATCTTCCGCAGGTTCTCCATCTGCTCCTCTTCCTTGGAGGTGTACTGAACCCGGGTCAGCTTGGTGACCCCCTCCACCAGATCGGCCACCGCCGTGCCGAAGAGCTTGGCGATCTCCTCATGGGTTACCCCCGTGTCCTCAATGCAGTCATGGAGCAGGGCGGCGATGATGGAGTCGGTGTCCAGCTCCAAATCGGCCACAATTTCCGCCACCGCCAGGGGGTGGGTGATATAGGGGGAGCCGTCCTTGCGCAGCTGCCCGGAGTGGGCGTTGTCGGCAAAGGTGAAGGCCTCGTACAGCCGCTTGGTGTCCAGGGAGGGGTTGTAGGTCTTGATTTTATCTTCCAGCGCCTGATACCGCTCCAAAATGGGGTCCATACAGGCACCTCCTGTTTCTTGAAATAGAATGGCGGAGTCCTATCCCCGCATCTCCCGCAGCTTTCGGAGAATCCAGGAGTCCTCCAAATCCACCTTGCCCTCCACCGTCCGCAGAGCGATGTGCAGGTGGTCGGTGGTGCGCTCCAGCCGGATGAGGCCCCGCTCGTCAAAGACCTCCAGACACACCAGGGTGCGCATCACCGTCTCCCGCCGTCCGGCGGAGCGGGCGATGCTCCGGGCCAGCCGGGGGGCGGTCTCCTCCAGAGGGGCGGGGCGGGCGTGGCCCTCCAGATAGCGCCAGAGCACCACAAATTCCTCCCGGCTGGGCAGCAGGGAGGCCGCCTCCTGGGGGGTGAGCGCCTCCCCCCGGCGGAACTTTTCATACAGGGCCCGCTCGGCCTGGGCCCGGGTCAGGGCGGGGCGGAGGTCGCATACCTGCAGCTGCACGGTGCGCCAGCCCCGAAATTCATTGATTTGGGGGGTGAAGGCCACGTCCACCCGGTCCCCCGGGGCCACCCCCGCCTGGGCGGCGGTGGCGGAGAAGAAGATGGCGTCGAAGCTCCGGCCGCCGGCGGTGAGCTTCAGCTTCAGATGCCGGCCGCCCCCCACCTCGCTGAGGGCGGACACCAGACAGCCGGACAGGGAGAACACCGGCTTGGGGTTGCCGGCGCCGTAGGGCTCCAGCAGATCCAGCCCCTCCACCCCCTCCAGGGTGAGCAGGCCCGGGTCCTCCACCTCTCCGTCCACATCCAGCACCGAGACCATCTCCTCCCCGCCGGTGAGGTCCCGGACATAGTCGTTCATGGCCTGGGCAAAGGCGGGGATATTCTCCTCCCGAATGGTGAAACCCGCCGCCAGCTCGTGGCCGCCGAAGCCCTCCAGCAGGCCGGCGCAGTGCTCCAGGGCGGCAAACAGGTTAAAACCGGCGAAGGAGCGGCAGGAGCCCTTGCCCCTGCCGTCCTGGAGGCAAATCATAAAGGCGGGGCAGGCGTATTTGTCCGCCAGGCGGGAGGCCACAATGCCCACCACCCCCTGATGCCAGTGTTCCCCGGCCAGCACCAGGGCATACCGCCGCTGGGGGGGCAGGGCCTGGGCCAGGGCCTGACACTCCTCGTAAATTTCCGCCTCAATGTTCTGCCGCTCTCGGTTGAGCTGGCACAGCTCCGCCGCCAGCTCCTCCCCCCGGGCGGCGTCCTGGGTGAGCAGCAGCTCCCCCGCCAGGGCGGCGCAGCCCATCCGGCCGGAGGCGTTGATGCGGGGAGCCAGGGTGTAGCCGATGGCGCCGGAGGTGAGGGGCCGCTCCTCCAGCCCCGCCTCCCGCAGCAGGGCCTTCAGCCCCGGCCGGCGGGTATGGCGCAGGGCTGCCAGGCCCAGACGCACAATGGTGCGGTTTTCTCCGGTGAGGCTCATCACGTCGGCCACCGTGCCGATGGCCGCCAGGTCGGCGTAGCGCTCCAGCAGCTCGGCCTGGCGGGCGGGGCCGCCCAGGGCCAGCACCAGCTTGAGGGCCACCCCCACCCCCGCCAGACACTTAAAGGGGTAGGGACAGTCCGGACGGTGGGGATCCACCACCGCCGCCGCCCAGGGCAGGGCGGCCTTGCATTCGTGGTGGTCCGTGATGACCAAATCAATCCCCAGACGCCGGGCGTGCTCGGCTTCCTCCACGGCGGTGATGCCGCAGTCCACCGTCACCACCAGGCTGACCCCCGCCCGCCGGAGGGTGTCCAGGGCGTCGGTGTTCAGGCCGTAGCCCTCCTCCAGCCGGTCGGGGATGTAGGGGATAACCTGCCCTCCCTCCCGCCGGAGGAAGTCGGTGAGCAGGCAGGTGGCGGTGATGCCGTCCACGTCATAGTCGCCGTAGACCGCCAGAATCTCCCCCGCCGCCAGGGCCCGGGCCACCCGGGCCGCCGCCCGGTCCATATCCCGCATCCCCAGAGGGTCCTGGAGCTGGCCCAGTCCCGCGTCCAGAAAGGCCTCCGCCTTCTCCGGGGTGTCCAGACCCCGGGCGCACAGGGCCATGGCCGCCAGCGGGGGGATCCCCGCCGCCTCCATGGCCGCCCGGCTGCCGGAGGGGCAGGCGGCCCGCCTCCACTGCTTGTATTTCATTGGGCCGCACCGCCCTTCCGTACTCAAAATTACCCTTTATTATAGCAAATCCAACCTCTTATGACAAGGGGCTGGGGAAAAACGGCGGGCGGTCTGCAAAGACCGCCCGCCTGAGACTGTTGAAAAGCGGCACAGCCCCCTGTTCGGGCGGGATGCTGCGCGCGGTGGGCTGAGAAGTGAATTCCGCCGGGCGCCCGCCTGCGGCGGAGATGGAGCGGACCCTGAGCACGTTCAGGCCAGCTCCAGGTACAGACCTACCAAATCAATTGTCGCCTTCATCCCGTCAAAGTGGGTCCGCTCCATGCCGTGGGAGGCGTGGACGCCGGGGCCGATGAGGGCGCCCCGGGTATCCCGTCCCGCCTTCCAGGCCACCGCCACGTCGGAGCTGTAATGGGGGTAGATATCCACGGCGTAGTCAATGCCGTTGTCCTTTGCCAGGTTGATGAGCCGGGTCACCAGCTCGTAGTCGAAGGGGCCGGCGCTGTCCTTGGCGCAGATGGACACCTGGTATTCGCTGCACGTCAGATCCTCCCCCACGCAGCCCATGTCCACCGCCAGCAGCTCATCCACCTCCGGCAGGGTGGCCCCGCCGTGGCCCACCTCCTCATGGACGGTGAAGCACACCTGGGTGTTGTACCGGGGGGAGAGGCCCTGCTCTTTTATCAGCTGGAGCAGGGTGAACAGGCAGGCGGCGCTCCCCTTGTCGTCGATGAACCGGGACTTGAGGAAGCCGCTGTCGGTCACTACGGTCTTGGGGTCAAAGCACACATAATCCCCGGCGGAAATGCCCAGGGCTTCCACGTCGGCCTTGCTGCGCACCTTCTCGTCGATGCGCACCGCCAGCTCCTTTTCCTCCCGGGGGCGGGTGGCGGCGTCGTCATAGACGTGGACGGCGGGGGACAGGGACAGAATGGTGCCGGTGTACACCCTGCCGTCCCGGGTGTAGATTTTGCAGTATTCCCCGTCCAGGGTGGGCAGGATGGGCCCGCCGATTTTGGTGATTTTCAGCATGCCGTCGGCGGTGATGGAGCGCACCATCAGCCCCAGGGTGTCGATGTGGGCGCACAGGCCCAGCCGCTTTCCCGGCTCCCGGCCGGGCACCGACACAATTAGGTTGCCCTTGTTGGTGCGGCGGACGGCGTAGCCCATGGCCCGGGCCATGGCCTCCCCCTCCTCCGCCGCCCTGTGGGTAAAGCCGCTGGGGCTGTCGATGGTGAGCAGCCGTTTGGCGGTGTCCATCAGAAGGGTCCGGCAACTTTGGGTATCCAGCATTTGCATCCTCTCCTCGGTTGTAGTAAGATGAACTTATCTTATACCAAATCACGGGAGCGATGCAACCATGCCGGAAGAAAAGACCAACGTCATGCGGATTCTGGACCAGAAGAAGGCGGCCTATACCCCCCACTGGTACGCCCACCCCCACGGGGCGGTGGACGGGGTCAGCGTGGCCGCCCTCATGGGCAAGGACGGGGCCTCGGTGTGCAAGACCCTGGTGACTCAGGGGGCCAGCAAAAAATATTATGTGTTCGTCATTCCGGTGGACAGGGAGCTGGATTTGAAGGGGGCCGCCCGGGCGGTGGGGGAGAAGTCCGTTGAGATGATTCGCCAGGCCCAGCTGCTCCCCCTCACCGGCTATGTCCACGGGGGCTGCTCCCCGGTGGGAATGAAGAAGCAGTTTCCCACCGTGCTGGACGCCAGCGTGGAGCACCTGCCCACCGTCACCGTCAGCGCCGGGAAAATCGGCGCCCAGGTGGAGCTGGCGCCGGGCGCCCTGGCCGGGCTGGTCAACGCAGTCTTTGCCCCGGTGAGCAAATAAGGCTCAGGAGTTCTCCTCCGGCTCCGCCACCACCAGCACATCCCCTGGCCGGAGGATGGTGCTGCCGGTGGGAATCACCGTCTCCAGGCCCCGCTTGATGAGGATGATCAGGCGGGGCTTTGCGCTGGAAAACTGGCTGATGGGATGGCCGGCCCACTTGCTGCCCCGGTCCACCGGTACCTCCCGCAGGTTCAGATGCTCCTCCTCCGAGAAGGAGCGGGCGGCCAGCACCAGCCGGTCTCCCTCCGCCAGGGCGGTGTCTCCCCGGGGGACAATGGCCGTGCCCGCCCGGTCCACCATGACCACCAGCAGCTCCGCCGGCAGGGCGAGCTGGCTGACGCTCCGGCCGCACCAGGGGTGTCCGGCGCTCAGGCGGACCTCCACAAAGTCGATGTCGCTCTCCTCCTGGTAGTCGGTGAAGGTCTTGCTCACGTCCGCGCTGCGGTCAGTCATGGACAGCGCCTCCGCCACCCGGGGCAGCAGGGTGCCCTGGAGGGCCATGGACAGCAGTACGATGCAGAACACCAGGTTGAACAGGTCGTAGGTCATGGTGATGCCGCTGAGGACGGCGGAGATGGCGAACACAATGGAGGCCGCCCCCCGCAGTCCCGCCCAGGCGGTGATGCCCACCTGGCCCCAGGGGGCCCGGAAGGGGAGCAGCAGCAGGGCGCACACCGCCGGCCGGGCGGCCAGGGTGAGGAAGGCCATAATGGCCAGGGCGGGCAGCAGCACCGCCGGCAGCCGCGCCGGCGTCACCAGCAGGCCCAGCAGGAAAAAGATGAGTACCTGGGCCACGTGGGTGGTCACGTCAAAGAAGTGGACCAGGTAGCGCTTCTGGCTCAGGCTGGAGTTGCCCAGCCAGATGCCGCACAGGTAGACGCTGAGGTAGCCGTTGCCTCCGCAGGCGGCGGGGAGGGCGTAGGCCAGCAGCATAACGGCGAGGAGGAACACTGTCCGGCTCTCCTGGGTGCGGAGCAAATCCTGCCGCAGCAGCCAGGCCGCCGCCGCTCCCACCAGCAGGCCGCCGCCCACGCCCAGCAGCAGCTGGAGCGCCAGCAGCAGGGGCACCGACAGCTGCTCTCCCCCCAGCATTCCCAGCACCACGGTAGTGAGCATGTAGGAGATGGGGTCATTGGAGCCCGACTCCATCTCCAGCAGGGAGTCGGTGTGGTGCTTCAGGGCCAGCTTTTTGGAGCGGAGGATGCTGAACACCGAGGCGGCGTCGGTGGAGGAGATGACCGAGCCGATGAGCAGGCTCTCCAGCCAGGGCAGCCCCAGGGCCAGATGGGCGAACAGACCCACCGCCCCGGCGGTGCCCGCCACCCCCAGGGTGGAGAGAAGGCCCGCCTGCACCACCACCGGCCGGGCGGCCTTCAGATTGGTGCCGAAGCCGCCGTAAAACATGATGAAGATGAGACACACCGAACAGGTCAGGCTGACCCCGGCATAGTCGTCAAAGGGGATGCGGAGGATGCCGTTTTCCCCAAAGCACATCCCCAGGGCCAGGAAGATGAGCAGGGAGGGGACCGCCAGCTTCTCCAGAAACCGGTTCATCAGAATACAGATTAAAATGACGGAGCCCATAAGTAAAAGCGCGCTGTTCACCGGGATACCGCCGCCTTTCTATTTGAAATTTTTTCTATTGTACCATGGCGGCGGGGCGGAGAAAAGTTTTTTTCCCGGAGCGGGAACTTTTTCATGGAGGGCTCGTCTATGTGACTGACAAATGAAAGCGCAAAGGAGAATCTGCCATGAAAAAGCTCGGTACCGCCGCCCTTGCCCTGACCCTGGCGGGGGCCATGACCCTCCCCGCCCTGGCCGCGGAGAATATGGTCATCGCCCCCAACCCCAACGCCTACGCCACTGCCATTACCCTCAACGGGGAGGCCCTGAACACCGCCGGCATCCCCGCCGCCAGCCGCGCCGACCTGCTGCCCATGCGCCTGGTGGCCGAGTCCGACCACGGCTCGGCCTACTGGGATGAGGAGAACAACGAGGGCTGGTTCAACTTCGGCAGCGACAGAATCACCGTCCAGTTTGCCAGCAACACCATCCTGGTCAACGACGTGGCGGTGAACACCACCGCCGAGGTGCACCACGGCGTCACCTATGTTCCCGCCGCCGTGCTGGAGGGACTGGAGGGCTTTACCGTGGCGGTGGAGGACAGCTCCGTCACCATTACCACCCCCAACAACGACCCCATGGTGAAGCTGGCCTACGCCATCATGGACAACAGCGAGATGTTCGGCAGCCGGTATGACGAGGACATGCTGACCCAGGCCTACCAGTTCCCGGTGGAGGAGTTTGAGCAGATTGTGGCCTTCTTCCCCATGATTACCAGCCCCGACACCATCGTGGTGGGCAAGCTGGCGGAGGGCGCCGACGAGCAGGCGGTCACCGACGCCCTGGAGGCCTACCGCCAGGGCCAGGAGGACACCTTCTCCTGGTACCTCGCCCAGCACCTGCCCAAGGTGCAGGATGCCCGCACCCTGGTGGAGGACGGCTATGTGTTCTTCTTTATCGGTGAGAAGGCCGACGAGGCCCAGCAGATGTTCCTGGACTTCGTGGCCGCTCAGGGCTGAGGGGCAGAATGGCAGAAACGGGGTCGCCGCAGAATGGAAACATTCTGCGGCGGCCTCGTTTTTTTTTTTGCGCCGGGATTGGCTCAGTTTTCGACCAGCAGGTCCCCCTGCTCCGGGTGCTTCCCAAACCATTTTTTGGCGTAGGAGCAGGTGAGCCGGGCCCGCATGCCCCGCCGCCGAAGCTGATCCACGGCGGCCTGCACCAGCTGGCCCGCCGCTCCCTGGCCCCGGAGGGAGGCATCCACAAAGGTGTGATCAAAGTCGGCCACACCGGGGCGCACCTCGGGGAAGGTGATTTCCGCCACCAGGCGGCCCTCCGCATCGTCCAGCCAAATCCGGCCGTCGGTCTCCTGAAAGTTCATAATATGCCTCCTTTGTTTGACTTTTTTGAATGTGTGGCGAGGGCGGGTGCGAATCGAACACACCGGGACGGGAACGCCGTCCCCAACGGTTTTGAAGACCGCGGGGCTCACCAGATACCCTTCCGCCCCCATATCGGGGGAGGTCACCGCAGGCTGCGGTCCTCCCCGTGGGGCTGTGTCACACCGGTTTTATCCCAGTACTCTAGCAGCATGAGGGCGTACCGCCGGGACACGCCCAGCGCGTCCCTGGCCTGGGCCAGGGTGAAGCTCTCCCCGCCGAACCGCCGCCGCAGGGTCTCCCGCCCCTCCGCCAGACAGGCGGCGTGGATGCGGAAGCCCTTGCACACCATCACCAGTGTGCCGCGGTCGGTGAGGGCCCGCCGGGCCAGCTTCAGCGCCTGTCCGCAGCCGGGGAAGGCGGCCTCCGCCGCCCTGTCCTCGGGGGGGCACAGCCCCGCCCGGCGGTAGAAGTCCTCCAGCTCCCCCTCCAGCGGGCTGGCGGGCGGGGGGACCTGGGGCAGGTCCAGCCGGCGGAAAAACCCCTCCGCCGCGGCCTTGGGCAGGGCGGGGAAGAGCCGGTCCCGGATAGCGGGGTCCTCCAGCCCCTGCCGCCGCAGCTCCAGAGCCCTGGTCCCGTAGTCCTTCAGGGCGGCGGGGGAGAGGAACCAGCCCGCCCCCTCCGCCGCGCCCAGGGCCCGGTAGGGGGCGGGGTCCCTGGGGCGGAGGGGTACATCCCCCGCCTCCTCCAGCCGCCGGGCGGCGATGGCCAGGGGCTCGCCGGAGGCCCGAATCCGCAGCCCCTCCAGCCGCTCCGCCTCCATCCGCCCCCGGTGGGGGGGCCGGGTTTCCAGGATGACGCCGCCCCCCAGGGTGGCCAGGGGGGAGAAGAACCGCACCACAAACCGGTCCCCCTCCAGGGCGGCCAGGGGCTCCTCCAGCCGCAGCTGGGCAAAGCCGGTCTCCCCCGGCTCCAGCCGGTCCCGGCCCAGCAGGATGCACCGGCACAGCAGGGCCCGGGCCCCGTGGTGAAGGTGAAGCCGGGAGTTGTTTTTGACCGGATAGGGGGCGTCCGGCAGCAGGGTGAGGGACACGTCCACCCGGCGGGTGGCCTCCAGGGCCTCCGGCCCCGCCAGGGTCATGCCCCGGGCCACCTGGTCCGCCCCCACGCCCGCCAGATTCACCGCCGCCCGGACGCCGGGGGGCAGGCGCTCCGCCCCCGCTCCGTGGCGCTCCAGCCCCCGCACCTTCGCCAGCCGGTCCCCCGGCCACAGCCGCAGCTCCATCCCCCGGGCCAGCGCCCCGCCGGTGAGGGTGCCGGTGACCACCGTGCCGCTGCCCGCCACGGAAAAGACCCGGTCAATGTGGAGCCTGGGGGCGCCGCTGTCCAGAGGGGGCGGCAGAGCGGCGGCCTGCGCCTCCAGGGCGGCCAGCAGCTCCGGCAGTCCCTGCCCGGTGACGGCGGAGACCGGAACCACCGGTGCCCCCTCCAGGAAGGTGCCCTTTACCAGGGCGTCGACCGCCTCCCGCACCCTCGGGCGCTCCCCCAAATCCTGACGGGTGAGGGCCACCACGCCCCGGCGCACCCCCAGCAGGGACAGGATGGCCAGGTGCTCCCTGGTCTGGGGCATGGGCCCCTGGTCGGCGGCGACGGCCAGGAGGAGCAAATCCATTCCGGCGCAGCCGGAGAGCATGGTGGGGATAAACTTCTCATGCCCCGGCACGTCCACGATGCTCGCTGCCCTGCCGCCGGGCAGAGTGAGGGGGGCGAAGCCCAGCTCGATGGTGAGCCCCCGGCGGCGCTCCTCCGCCAGCCGGTCGGTGTCCACCCCCGTCAGGGCCTTTACCAGGGCGGTCTTGCCGTGGTCCACGTGGCCGGCGGTACCCACAATCATGGCCGCCCCTCCTTCCACCGGGCCAGGGCGGCGGTGATGATATCCCCGTCCCCCGGCAGCAGGGTGCGCACGTCCAGCAGCAGCCGCCCCCTGTGGATGCGGCCGATGATGGGGGTTGCCCATTCCCGGAAAAAGCGCTCCAGCTCCTCCGCCGGGGTGAGGGCCGCCGCCCAGCCGGGGAGGGATACCCCGGGCATGGAGCCGCCCCCCGCCTGGCCGGGGCTCTCCATCACCTCACAGGGGCACAGAGGGGCCAGCCGGGCCGCCAGGGCCTCCGCCCGCTCCCGCAGCCGGTCTCCGTCCGCCCCCAGCATGGCCGCGGCCGGGGGCGGCGCCCCGTCCCGCCAGTCCATCAGGGTGCCCTCCAGGGCGGCCAGAGAGAGCTTGTCC
This sequence comes from uncultured Flavonifractor sp., assembly GCA_944383135.1. GTDB lineage: Bacteria > Bacillota > Clostridia > Oscillospirales > Oscillospiraceae > Flavonifractor. Next base: position 2,779 of record CALWOL010000021.1, on the reverse strand, counting down.
AGCCGCAGGGCCCGGAAGAGGGGGTCTGACTTCAGCCGGTCCAGGCAGGCCGCCCGGCCCACCAGGATGCCCGCCTGGGGGCCGCCCAGCAGCTTATCCCCGGAAAAGCACACCACGTCCGCCTGACGGACGGCTTCCTCCACCGTGGGCTCCCCGGAAAAGGGACCGGCGGCCAGGGCGCCGCTGCCCAGGTCGCACAGCAGGGGGACCCGCCGCTGCCGGGCCAGCTCCCCCAGCTCCTCCAGCTCCGCCGCCTGGGTGAAGCCCACCACCCGGAAATTGCTGGGGTGGACCTTCAGCAGGGCCTGGGCCGCCCCGGCGTCCAGGGCGGCGGCGTAGTCGGACAGGCGGGTCTTGTTGGTGGTGCCCACCTCCACCAGCCTGGCCCCGCTGCGGGCCATAATGTCGGGCACCCGGAAGGACCCGCCGATTTCCACCAGCTCCCCCCGGGAGATGGCCACCCCCAGGCCGGGGGTGAGGACGCTGAGCATGAGCAGCACCGCCGCGGCGTTGTTGTTGACCACGCAGGCGCCTTCCGCCCCGGTGAGGTCCTTCAGCAGGGCCTCCACCCGGGCGGTGCGTCCCCCCCGGCTGCCGGTGCGCAGGTCATATTCCACATTGCAGTAGCCCCCGGCAATCCGGCTCACCGCCTGAGCCGCCCGGGGGGAGAGAGGGGCGCGGCCCAGGTTGGTGTGGAGGACAATTCCGGTGGCGTTGACCACCTGCCGCAGTCCCGGCCGGGCCTGGGCCCGGGCCAGGGCCAGGGCCCAGGCGGCCGCCTCCGCCGCCGTGGGCGCCCGGTCCAGCGCCCCGCTCCGCAGGGCCTGCCGGGCCTCCTCCAGGGCCTGCCGGGCCGCCCGGCGCACCAGGGCGTAGGGCAGGGCACACTCCGCCAGCTCCGGCCGGGCCAGCAGCACATCCATTTTGGGCAGGCCGGACAGCTTGTTTTCCGACACGGCGGCCCCTCCTCTCATTTGGGGTTTTGTTTGCAGTATACCATATTTCAGCAGACGGCAGCGTATAAACTTTATGGTTTTCAGAAAAACCCTTGCAAAATTCCGGAAGAAAAGGAATAATTGCAATTGACAGAGCAAGGCAAAAGCGGGTATCATCAAATTGTGAAAAAATTGACGAGATGAATTGGTGTGGAGAAAAGGAGCGACTGACATGCGGGTATTTGAGACACATGTACAGGAACTGAAAAACGATGTGCTCCGCTCGGTGGCCAAGCTGGCCTGGGCGGACGACTTGCAGACCGGAATTCTGGATATCCCTGAGCAGATTATCCCCGGCCCCGAGGCCAAGATGCGCTGCTGCATTTACAAGGAGCGGGCCATCATCAGCCAGCGGGTGAAGGTGGCCATGGGCGGCGACCGCACCAACCCCAACCTGGTGGAGGTGCTGGACATCGCCTGCGACGAGTGTCCGGTCACCGAGATTTCGGTGGGCCCCTCCTGCCGGGGCTGTATTGCCACCCGCTGCGTCCACGCCTGCCCCAAGGACGCCATTACCGTGGTGGACCGGAAGGCCCACATTGACCACAAGAAGTGCATCACCTGCGGCAAGTGCGTGGCCGCCTGCCCCTACGGCGCCATTGAAAAGAAAACCCGCCCCTGTGAGCGCAGCTGCAAGGCGGGGGCCATTTCCATGGGGGAGGACAAGAAGGCCTTCATCGATCCGGCCAAGTGCACCTCCTGCGGCGCCTGTGTCTATCAGTGCCCCTTTGGCGCCATTATGGACAAGTCCTTCATTGTGGATGCCATCCAGATGCTCCAGGGCGCGGACAAGTGGGGCTTCCACGTGTATGCCGCGGTGGCGCCCTCCATCGCCGGCCAGTTTGCCCCCGCCGATCTGGGTCAGGTGGTTACCGGCCTGAAGATGCTGGGCTTCTATGATGTGGTGGAGGTGGCCCTGGGCGCCGACATGACCGCCAAGACCGAGGCGGAGGAGCTGGAAGAAAAGGGGATGCTGGCCTCCTCCTGCTGCCCGGCCTTTGTGGACTTTGTGGAAAAGAACTTCCCTGAGCAGGCCCATCTCATCTCCTCCACCCCCTCTCCCATGATTATGGCCGGCCGGAGCATCAAGCGGAAGGACCCCTCCGCCAAGGTCATCTTCATCGGGCCCTGCGTGGCCAAGAAGAAGGAGGTCAAGCTGGGCAAAACCATGCGGGCGGTGGACAGCGCCCTCACCTTTGAGGAGCTGTACGCCATGTTTGAGTCCCGGGACATTGACGTGTCCACCCTGGAATTCGCCGACCTGGACCAGGCCAGCGGCTTCGGCCGCTCCTTTGCCCGCAGCGGCGGTGTCACCGCCGCGGTGAAGGAGGCCCTGGCCGAGCGGGGCAGCAAGTTTGAGGTCAAGCCCATGCCGTGCAGCGGCCTGGAGGCCTGCAAGCTGGCCTTCCTGAAGGCGGCCAAGGGCATCGGCGACTTCAACTTCATTGAGGGCATGGCCTGTGAGGGCGGCTGTGTTCAGGGCCCGGCCCAGCTCATCCGTTCCCCCAAGAACCAGGGGGATGTGGAGCGCCATGCCAAGCAGGCGGAGGGCCGCACCATTGAGGAGGCGGTGGCCGCCGCCGAGCAGTCCAGCCAGAAAGAGGAAGCGTAAGCCGATACACACAGGGGCCCCGCCGGAGGAATCCGGCGGGGCCCCTCAGCTTGTCGAAAAAGCCTCGCAGAGTTCGCGCCCGCAGGCGCGAAGAAAGTCCAATCTGTTTTCAGCCGCGACATGTGCGTGGCTGAAAACACTTCTCAGGCTGCAAGTGTGGGTTTTGTCCACC
>CALWOL010000020.1 GCA_944383135.1 uncultured Flavonifractor sp. | reverse complement strand
ATCTCCAACTCGTATGCTCTAAACTACTTATGTCTTTGTCTTTCACGATGAAGACCTCCCTGTTATCGTAGTTGTGTGGTCGGCAAACCACTTCTACCTTATCAGGGAGTTTTTTCTTTTTCTACTTTTCCCCTCGCTTTAAGCTACTTTTTTACCCCCGGCTTAGCCGGGGGTTGCCTTTGGTACCACCAACGCAAATACGCCCGGCCGGAATTCCGGCCGGGCGTATTTTATTCGATATCCAGCTCCGGCGGCACGTCAATCTGGTCGGATACGTACTTGCCGTTCTTCTTTCGCTGCCGGACGCACTCGGTAAGCAGATACTCAATCTGACCGTTCACCGAGCGGAAGTCGTCCTCCGCCCAGGCGGCGATGGCGGCATACAGCTTGGGGGAGAGGCGCAGGGGTACCTGCTTCTTGCCGTCCGCCGCCATATCAGTACAGGCTGCCGGAGTTGACCACCGGCTGGGCGTCCCGGTTGCCGCAGAGCACCACCAGCAGGTTGGACACCATGGCCGCCTTCCGCTCCTCGTCCAGCTCCACCACCTGCTTCTCATTGAGCCGCTCCAGGGCCATCTCCACCATGCCCACCGCACCGTCCACAATCATCTTCCGGGCGTCGATGATGGCGCTGGCCTGCTGCCGCTGAAGCATAACGGCGGCAATCTCAGGGGCGTAGGCCAGGTAGGTGATGCGGGCCTCCACAATCTCCAGGCCCGCCTGGGCCACCTTGCTCTGGATTTCCTCCTTGATGCGCCCGGCCACCACCTCGCTGGAACCCCGCAGGCTGCCCTCGTCCGCCACCCCGTCCCCGGTGGTGTCAACATTGGGGGCCACGTCGTAGGGATAGATGCGCACGATGTTCCGCAGGGCGCTGTCGCACTGGAGGGACAGGTACTCCTTGTAGTTGTCCACGTCAAATACCGCCTTGGCGGTGTCCACCACCCGCCACATCACGGCGATACCAATCTCCACCGGGTTGCCCAGACAATCGTTGATTTTCTGGCGGTTGTTGTTCAGGGTCATAATTTTTAGGGAAATCCGCTTGCCCACCGTCTCGGCGTCCACTTTCAGGGACACCCCCTTGCCGCCGCCGTCCACGTCCCCGCTCTGGTTGAGCCGGGTCTTGGCCGCCGGGTTCACCCCGGAGCAGAAGGGATTGACATAATAAAACCCCTCCCCCTTCAGGGTGCCGATGTATTTGCCGAACAGGGTGAGCACCAGGGCCTCCTGAGGCTTGAGCACCTTCAGCCCGCACAAGAAAATCCAGCCCAGGGCCAGCCAGCCGATGCATATCACCAGCAACGCCACGCCCCCGTATACCACCGGTACGTCTCCTCCTTCGGTCATTGCCGCACCCAGAATGGTACCCACCACCGCTGCCACATACAGCGCCAGAATCAGCAGCAGTACGGCCAGGCCGTTTTTATGACCTTTTACGATCTTCTCTTCCATACGAGCACCTCCGCTCTTTTTGATATCAAAATCATATCACTTTCATATACGCTTGTCAAGAAAAAAGGGCCTGCTGCAAAAACAGTGTTTTGCAGCAGGCCCTGAATGGTCAGTCATCCCAGTCCTTTTCCCACTCCAGGATGGAGCCGGTAAAGGCGTCAAGCTCGTACTCATATTCCCAGCCGTCCGCCTTGAACTCCACTTTATAGTGGGGATGGTCCTCGTCCAGCTCGTCCTCCACCTCCAGCTCATACACCTGGGACAGGCTCACTCCCGCGTGGCTCAGCGCGGCATCCCGGGCGGCGTCCCGCCCAATCACTCCGGACTGGCCGCCGCCGGTCTGGCTCCCGGTCTGGCCGCCGCCCGTCTGGGTCCCGGAGGGAGCATCCCACGCGGTCCCCTCCTTTTCCATCTTGAGAATCTCGCCGGTGGAGGCGTCCACATCGTACTCATACTCCACGCCGTTGGCGAAAAATTCCATCTCATATACCATCCGGCCGTCCTCGTAATCGTAGCCGGCCTCCTTCCAGGTCACCGACGCGGCCTCCAGGCCGGCGTGGGTGAGGGCGGCGCTCTGGGCGGCCTCCAGGCCGATATAGCCGCTCTGGCTGGCCGAGCCGGTGGAGGTAATGGCGCTCTGCTCCGCCACCGTCTCCCCCGCCTGGGCGGGCTGGTCCTGCACCGCTGTGGAGTTGACCAGCAGATTGAGCTCGTTGATGGACAGACCGGCCAGCCCCTCAAAGGTCAGATGGGCGCTGTTTTCCACCAGGCTCTGAATCAGGGCCGCCTTGCCCATGGAAATGCCGTAGGCCTCCGCCTGCTGCCGCAGGGCGTCGTCCCCGGAAAAGCTCTGGGACAGGATGGCCCCGTGGATGGACGCCGACTCCAGCACCTGGGCGATTTCACCGGTAAGCTTTTCCTCCAGGGCCGCGCCCCGGGCGGCGTCGCTGTCCTCCACGGAAACCAGCACCGAGTTGGCCAGCTCATCCACATAGCCGTGTTTGAGCAGGGAGCCTACAATGGCGTTCACCGCCACATTCAGATCGGTGCCTCTCAGGTCCATGCCGTCCAGGATAGTTCCAGCGTCGTCATTGATGGGCTGGGCGGAGAGGACCTTTTCCCCCTGGTTCACCTCCAGGCGCACGCTGGGGTTGACATCCAGGGAGACCACCGAGGCCACCGCCGAGGCCCGCTGCCAGCGGCTTCCCATCACCCCGCCGGCCACCACCAGCACCAGGCAGGCCGCCGCCAGCCAGGGGACCGCCCGGCGCAGGGGCTGCTTCCGCTTGGGTATGGCGATGACGTCCCCGCTGTGCTGCGGACCGCAGCGGGCCCGGACGGCGGCCACATCGTCCGGCGCGGCGTGCTCCAGGGCCGTATGCAGACGGCGCTCCAGCTCCTGTTCGTTCATACCTTCTCCCCCCCTTCCAGGGTATTTTTCAGCTTCTGCAAGGCCCGCCGATACTTGGACAGTACCGTGGCCAGGGGCAGCTCCAGCAGCTGGGCAATTTCCCTGTGCTTCCAGCCGGTTACTGCATGGAGGACAACCACCTGCCGCTCCTCGTCGGACAGGCCGGACAGAGCGGCCTGAAGCACCTGCTTATCCTCCGCCGTAACCAACGGGCTGTCCGCCGCCAGCCGCTCCCACTCCTCCGGCTCCATCTCCTGAACCCTGCCCCGCTCCCGCAGCTTCATCAGCGACAGATTCCGGGCCACCGCCAGAATCCACGCCAGGGGCGTGCCCTGAGGCCGGTAGCGGGGTGCGTTTTCCCAGATGCGCACAAAGGCATCCTGGGTCACATCCTCGGCATCCTGCGTATGCTTCAGGTAGGACAAGGCCAGGCCGTAAACCGCCGTCCGGGCTCGGTGATACAGCTCCTCCAGAGCGCTCTGGTCTCCCTGCCCCAGCCGGAGCAGCAGCGGCTCCAGCAGCTCCGGCGCGGTCAGGCCACGGCTCTCCTCCGCCATCATCTCCAGTAAAATCAGCATAGCTCCGCTCCCCACTTCTCTCCGCTTGTATAATGCGCGGAAGCGGTGTTTTATTGCACCGCGTATTTCTTTTTTATTATAGCTGCCTCCCCGGCCTCCGTAAAGTCCCTATCCACGTTCTTCCATGGCCGCCTCCAGCTTTTTCAGCGCCTTTTTCTCAATACGGGATACATAGCGCCCCGGCTATTGTAAACGATTGGCTCCGGAAAATTACGCCGTCTCAAACGGCGCAATCCCTTGCGTTGTCTGACTTTCTGCCGTTTTGTCCAGCTGGGCGAAACGGAATTTGATGATGACTTTCTTGTCCTCGGTGAGCTCCACCCGCTCGATGAGGCTGACCAATAGTTCCCGGCTCTCTCCAGCGGTTTCGACGAACCTATGCACCAGTTCCCTGGCCCTGTCCTCACTGCGGACGGGGCTTTTTTTCTGAAACTCCAGGGCCTGCCGCTTTTCTTCTAGCTGCTCCCGCTCCAGTTTGATCCGGCCGAAGATGCGCTGGAAGTCCGCCTCCGGCAGCAGTCCACTGAGCCGGTCCGTATACATCCGATCCAGGTTGACGGTGAGGCTATCGATCTTGGCCTGGAGTGTCTGGAGTTCCATCTCCAGACCGCTCTGCTTTCTGGCATTTTCCACGGCTTCCCGAGCCACAGGAAATAATTCGTCAGGGTTCAGGTAAGCCTGGCAGGCCTCCCGTACCTTGGCGACCACCGCATCGGTCACTGTTTTTTCCTTGATGGAGTGGCAGGTGCAGACGCCCGCTTTGGTAAATCGCTGGTAGGTACGGCAGACGAAGTACAGCACATCCTCTCCCTTGGCGTTTTTTCGGTTGAGGACCGCCAGCGGGTAGCCACACTCGTGGCAGAAAATCAGTCCTTTCAGCAGGAAGTCATAGGTCCGGCTCCGGGTGTGCCTGCGGCTGTTCACCAGCATGCGTACCTTACGAAAAGTCTCCGAATCCACCAGAGGCTCGTGGGTCCCCTCCACCACCACCCAGTTGGCCGGGTCCTGCTTCAGGCACTTCTTAGACTTGTAACTGATCTTCACGCTACGCCCCTGCACCATATTGCCGATGTAGGTCTCGTTCTGCAGCATGTCGGAGATCCGCTCGCTGCTCCACAAGCCGGTGTAGGGACCGGGTCTTGCCACCGGCAGATTGGCGTAGGTGGCCGGAGTGGGCACCCCCTCCTGGTTGAGGAGGGCGGCGATATTCCGGCAGCTCATACCGGAGAGGGCCAGGGCGAAGATTCGCCGCACAACGGGAGCCACTTCCTCATCAATGACGATCTTATTTTTCTCCGTGGGGTGCATCTTGTAGCCGTACACCGGCTTGCCGCCGATAAACTGTCCCTTCCGCTGCTTATCCCGCTTGACGCTCTTGATTTTCTTGGAGATATCCTTTGCATACATGTCGTTCATGATGGCACGAAAGGGCGTGATGTCGTTGGCGGTGGAGTCTACTCCAGTGTCGATGCCGTCCAGCAGCGAGATGTACCGCACCCGGTGCTCGGGGAAGTACCGCTCCATGTAGTGGCCGGTCAGAATGTAGTCCCGGCCCAGCCGGGAGAGGTCCTTGGTGATGACCATGTTGACCTTCTTGGCCTCGATGTCAGCGATCATCCGCTGGAAGGCCGGGC
>CALWOL010000019.1 GCA_944383135.1 uncultured Flavonifractor sp. | reverse complement strand
GTATCTTCCATCATGCCGCACCATCCTTTTTCTGTTCTTCCGGCAACACCGGGTTGCCCTGCTTGTCCCGCTTGCTTCCCGCCTTGACCCACGCCAGCCAGGGCTCCAAGATCTCCCCATAGAGCTCCATGGGCCGTTTTCGCTCCGGGTTCTCCGGACAAGGCTCCATCTCGTTCCGGTATCCGTGGATCTGGTAAAGCTCCGGCCCCCTCATTTCAATGGTACAAAGTGGACGGTCCGGATTTGCCCAGCTGCGCAGGAAGAGAATGGCCAGTTTTCCACTGATATGCCGGTCCGCATAGCCACCCACGCAGTGGCACAGCGCCTTTCCTTCGGCCACGATCTCACCGGCGGAATAGGGCGGGCGGATGAAATACCGCTCGGTCTGGAAGCCATACCGCTGTTCCAGATTTTTGGTTCGCCGTTTCAGATCCTGTTCCGCCTTTTCTCCCTCCAGCATGGCCCGGGCCGCGGTGGCGTGGTCGTGGGCAGAGCGCAGGTCTTTGGGGCGCTGCACGTTGTGGACGGACAGGTCATAGTTCAGGTATTTGGCCGCTTCCAGGTAGTCCGCCCAGAACTGCCAGGCCTCCGTGAAGCCCCGCAGGTTGCCCTTTCCCTTCTGCTCGATGTAGGCCACGGCCTGGGACGGTTTGAGACGGAGCTTCACGCACCATTGGACAAACTTCCCCATATCGCCCCGCATGGTATCCGCCAGCTTTCCCAGTTCCGCAAACGTGGCGGGCAGGCCGTCCTTTTGGAGTTTTTTATACCAGCGCAGCAAATCCAGCCGCCCTTCTACCTGCTGAAAGTCCCGCAGCTCTTTCTTGGTTAGTCCAAAGCCCTTGCGCGGATCGGTCTGGCTCCAGTCCACACCGCGCCCCTTGCGCTTGAACAGTACAAGGTCCTCCACTGCACATCTGAGCCCCATCTTGACCAGCATTTCCACCTGGGGATGGATCGCCGCGGCGGCCAGGTAGCGCAGCAGGCTGGTGTGGTCGTAGTTATCCAGCCACACCCGCGGTCCAGCGTTCTCCCATTGATCGTAGCCGCAATAGCGGAGGAAAGAGTTTTTCAGCCGCTCCAGGCCCACCGCGTAGAAGCCGCCCGGCAAATAGGAAAACCAGCCCATTCCTGGCTGAAACGGCTCATAGACGCTTTTTGTCTTCTTCCATTCTTCCATTACCCCCAGCGGACCGCAAATCCTACTCAGTCTCCACTGTTCCGCCGTCCCCTGGGTAAAGCGGTAGCACATTTTCCCCAGAACCTCCAGCGGCGGGTTCAACCCATCTCGGTAGTCCTTGCGGACATAGCCCGCCTCTGCCCAGACTGTATGGCCGTCTGTGTGGAAGAGCACCACATTGGCCCATTCCACCAGATTCTTTCTGCCCTTGCTTTTTCCCACGCTTTTCAGCGTGGCCGCGGCGCCGCATTCCGGGCAGGTGACCGGGTCATTATGATGGGCGGCCATGAATGCCCGCCACTCCGGCGTGACCACCCGCGGCAAGTCCTCCACCGTGTAACGGTGTCCGCAGCGGGTACAAAGACAGTTGCGGTTCCCCTTCCTGTCCGTTTCGTAGAACACATAGGCCGTAAACAGCCGGTTGATGCGCTGGATGTCCTCCAGGCTCACCGACGGGAAGCCCTCCACAAAGATCTGCGTGTCCGCCGCCCCCTTACAGGAAGTCGGTCAGATCCAGCAGCAGCCCGCCGCTGGGCTTGGCCGGCGCGATCTCCGGCGCTCCCTGCCTATCGCCCGGGCACAGGTCCAGCCGCATCTGGAAGCGCACCTCTGCCCCGGGGAAGTAGAACTGCACTGCCCGGCGGTAGACCTCCAGATCGGAGATACTGTTCCCCACCCCCTTGGCCACCGCCTTCATGCAGGCGGCAAAGCTGCCTCCGTCCACCACAGCCTGGGCAAACTCCCCATCCTGACGGCAGAAATCCGCCAGCGCCTCCGCCACTGCCGGGGCCATGGCCTTCTCCTTTTGTCCCCCAATGCCGCCTTTGTTCTTCAGCTTTTCCAATGCCTGCTGCAACATAAAAATCCTCCTATCATTCGATTCCGCGCCTTTAGAGGCGCTTGGTATTCCTCAGCCGGGCCTTCCGGCGCTGTTCTTGGTCTTTGTCAGACGTGCAGGTTCCCAGGCACAGCTCCACCGGCACGTCGCAGGACTTACACCGCCGGATGTTCTCCGGGGTGTCGCAGTTGTCCACCACGCCCTGCCGCTCGGGAAGACGCCCGGGCCTGATGACGCGGCCCCATAGTTCTCTCATGCCCCATCATCCTCTCGGCTTGCGGAGTCCCCGAAAAAGTCTGTCTTTTCCTCCCACTCCGCGTGCACCACCGGCTCCACGTCGACGGCATCGGCCTCCAGGAATGCGGCAATCAAGCGCTCGCACGGCTCTGGGTGCTGGCAAACGAGACCAATTTGTCTCGTGCAGTTAGAGCAGGTTTTCAGCATGATTTCTTCGCGGTCGATGTATTCAGCCATCCCATCACCTTCTCATCCCCGCCCGGCGGTCCCGGCCGGGAATGGCGGCGATCTCCCGGCGGATGGCATCCACCCGGGCCAGGCAGGCGGGGCACAGGCCAGACGTCTGCCCGGCCTCGCCGTATGCCTTCCCGCAGCGGCTGCACCGGGGCTTTGCCGCCTTGCCCAGCTTCTCCACCCTGCAATAGGCCGCGATCTTGGCCCAGGGTGCAGCCCAGACTGTTGCCGCCTCCATGGTGGCATCGGCCGGACAGGCGGCGTTTACGATCACCCGCTCGTAGTCCGGATGACTCACCGCGTAGCGGTACAGCGTCGCCTTGTTGCTCATCCCAGCACCTGCATCAGCATAGCCGTTACCCCGGCAGTGAT
>CALWOL010000018.1 GCA_944383135.1 uncultured Flavonifractor sp. | reverse complement strand
TGTCCAAGGGGATGCAGAAGCAGGCGGCCTTCTGGCTGTCCCTGTGCTGCCGGCCGGAGGTGCTGGTGCTGGATGAGCCGGTGGACGGACTGGACCCGGTGATGCGCCGGCAGGTGTGGTCCCTGCTCATGGGGGACGTGGCGGAGCACGGCACCACGGTGCTGGTGTCCTCCCACAACCTGCGGGAGCTGGAGGACGTGTGCGACCACGTGGGCATCCTGTCCCACGGCAGGGTGCTCATTGAGCGCTCCCTCTCCGATTTGCAGGAGAACGTGGTGAAAATGCAGGTGGTGTTCCAGGAGCGGGAGCTGCCCCGGCTGCCGGCGGACCTGGAGGTGCTCCACGTGTCCCAGGTGGGCCGCATCCACACCCTCATCATCCGGGGCAACGCCACCGAGGTCACCAACCGGCTGGCCGCCTTTGCCCCCATCCTGATGGAGGCCCTGCCCCTGACCCTGGAGGAGATTTTCATTTATGAGCTGGGAGGTGAGGACTATGCGGTCCGGGACATCGTACTTTAATTTCACTCTGCTGCGGAAAAACCTGGCACGGTTCTGGCCCATCTGGGGGCTGTACGGCTTCCTGTGGCTGGTGCTGCTCCCGGTACAGGTGCTGGTGAACGTGGAATACATGAGCCGGGCGGACACCCGCATCCTCCCCCTGGGCCTCCTGACCGGCTCCCTCAGCGTGGCCGCCGCCTTCTCCTTCTTCTTCGGCATCCTGGCCGCCATGGCGGTGTTCTCCTACCTCTACTCCAGCCGCTCCGCCGCCTTCCTCCACGCCCTGCCCCTGCGGCGGGAGGGCCTGTTTTTGACCAACTACCTGTCGGGCCTGGCCTTTCTCCTCGTCCCCAACGCGGCGGTGTTCCTGGTCTCGGTGGCGGTGGAGACCGCCTTCGGCGTCCTGGTGTTCAGCAGCCTGTTCACCTGGCTGGTGGTGGTGAGCCTGCTCAACCTGTTCTTCTACTCCTTCGCCGTGTTCTGCGCCATGTTCACCGGCCATATTCTGGCTCTGCCCGCCTTCTACGGCATTCTGAACGTGCTGGCCACCGGGCTGTGCTACCTGTTCCAGGACATGGCCAGCCGCTTCCTCTTCGGCTTCACCGGGGCCTCCTGGCTGGAGGATGTGGCCACCTGGCTCACCCCCATCGTCTTTCTGGCCTATCACACCAATATTGACTACGGCGCGGGAAACACAGACCCCTGCTTCACCGGCCTGGGCTACGTATTCCTGCTGGCCCTGGCGGGGGTGGTCTTTGCCGGCCTGGCCCTGGCGGCGTACCGCCGCCGCCAGCTGGAGAGCGCCGGGGACGTGGTGAGCGTGTTCTGGGTGCGCCCCGTGTTCCAGTACGGGGTGGCCTTCTGCTGCGCCATCGCCCTGGGCACCATGTTTGACAGCATCTTCGCCTCCCTGCTCCCCCGGAACGCCTGGGTGCTGCTGGTGTGGATGCTGCTGTGGGGGGCCTTCGGCTGCTTCGTGGCCGCCATGCTGCTGCGCAAGAGCTTTTGGGTCTTTAAGCCCTGCTGGCGGGGCTGCGCGGTGTTTCTGGCCGTGCTGACCGGGGCCATGTGCCTGATGGAGCTGGACGGCTTCGGCTTTGAGACCCGGGTGCCCGCCGCCGCCCAGGTCAAGTCGGTGTTTGTCTCCGGGGTGGAGACCCACCCGGACGACAACCTCCACTGGACCACCTACGGCATTGACGACCCGGAGCTCATTGAGGCCGTGACCCAGCTCCACCGGCGGATTACGGAGGAAAAGTCCGCCCTGGAGGCGGCCGCCAACACCCGCACCGGCGGCTGGACGGTGGGGGAGGACGGCCTGGATGTCCAGACCGCCGGCGGCACCAGCCTGCACCTGACCTACGCCCTCACCGACGGCTCGGTGATGGAGCGGTACTACTACCTGCCGGTGACGGCGGAGACCCTGGCCGATCCCGACTCCCCCGACGCCATGCTCCAGGCCCTACTCAGCACCCCCGGCCTGTCGGAGGAGATGTATCTGGGCGGGGTGGAGGAGAGCGACCGCCTGGTGGACGCGGTGCTCACCGCCGTCTGGCAGGAGGACTACCCCGGCCCCGGCCAGAAGAGCGGCTATACCCAGGAGTACCTGCCCGCCCAGGCCCTCACCGAGCTGGAGGAGGCCGTCCGGGCCGACCTGGCCGCCGGAGACCTGGGGCGGCGCTACCTGCTGGAGGACCGGGAGCGGCTGGAGAACTGCTGCTACTGCGACCTGCAGCTCACCTATCGGATCGCAGACGCCGGCAGCGAAAATCAGAACACGAAGGTCTCCGGCACCGCCCCCGCCGCTTCGGCCACCCAGTCCAGCACCTATACCATTACCATCACCCTCCAGAAGAGCGCCTCCCACACCATGGCGGTGCTGGAGAAATACGGGATTGACCCGGACACCATGCTCCCCTCCCAGGCCCAGCGCCAGCTGAGCGAGGGGCAATCCTGAGCCTCCCCCACCGGAGCCTGCCGTCCTTCCCGGCAGGCTCCGGTTTTTTTGTTGGAATTAACCAAGGTTCATTGCAGGATGTTTCGGCATGTGTTATATTAGAATACGATGATGCGGAGCGGCCCCGGCGGCTCCGACAAAGAGAGGAAGATTGCCATGAAGAGATGTTTCAGCCTGTTTTTGACGCTGGCCCTGCTGCTCACCCTGCTGCCGGGAACCGTCCTGGCCGCGGAGGAGGAGCCGGCGGAGGAGCCCGCCGGTCAGACTGTCACCGCGGAGGCGCCCGCCCAGGCGGAGGCGCCCATCCCCGTGTTTCAGGAGCCGGCCCTGCCGGAGGAGCATGTAGAGGTACTGGCCGGCAGCGGCTCGGTGAGCGGCACCGTGTCTCTCCCCGGCGGCGCTGCCGCTCTGGCGGACAGCTATCTGTACGTCTATCTGTGCACCCCGCCGGTGCTGGATGAGGACGGCCAGGTGCTGGCCGAGCCTGTCAATGTCAAGAGCACCCGGGTAACCCTTGCCCAGGGGCAGAGCTCCGCCAGCTACACCATCAGCGGCGTGGAGACCGGGGAGTATATCCTGCGGGTGTACTCCTACGTGAACTCCGGCAGCGTCCGGGGCGGGGAGTGCTACTTCAACGCCGACGGCACCCCGGTGAGCAACCCCTATGCCGCCACCATTCTGAACGTGGGCTCCGGGACCAGCGTCAACCTGACCCTGCCCGCCGCTCCCCGCTCCATCAGCGGCACTCTGGTGTTTGACACCGCCCCGGCGGCGGACACGGAGTTCCGTCTGTACTGCTATGACGACAGCCGCTCCACCAGCTATTCCTCCGCCGTCACCCTCAAGGCGGGGAGCAAAACCGCCCCCTTCTCTATCGGAGTGGAGCCGGGACTGTACCCCATCCAGATCAGCAGCATGGAGACGGACGCTTACGCCCATTATGACATCTACGGCAATGCCACCCAGGACTATCAGAAGCGGATGGTGGTGAACACCCTGGAGGAGTCGGTCTCCGGGGTGGAGATCAACTGCACCAGCCTGCTGGACGGCGCTGCGGAGAGCGGCGTGGTGAACGTGACCGTCAACCTGCCCGCCCCCCTCACCGAGGACAGTCAGTATGAGATCTTCCTGTCCGATGAAGAGGGCTATTCCAGCACCAGCTATTCCACCTATCTGGATGCCGGCGACACCTCCTTTACCCTGCCCCTCTCGGTGGAGGAGGGGGAGCCCTTCCTGGTGGGCTACTGCGACGTCACCAACTGTTCCAGCTATTACTCCTCTCCTACCGGCGCCCGCTACGCCGCGGAGGACGGCATCACCACCCAGGTCTCTCAGGCCAAGGTCTTTACCGCCGGGGAGGTCAGCTCCATCACCATTGCCGAGCCCGCCTGCTACACCGTCACCGGCACCCTGAGCCGGGAGGGGGATGTGCTGCCGCCCCAGGCGGCCTATGTGCTGGCCAGCTTTCCCGACGGGGAGGTTTACGCCGCCCGGGTGGTCTATGCCTACGGCGCGGCCTCCGCTTCCTACACCATCTACGTGCCCCAGAGCCAGCAGGGCAAGACCTTCCAGCTCTCCACCGTCAGGGCCGTGGGCGGTTTCAGCAACAAGGCGGATGAGAGCACCTCGATTGTAAACGGCAGCTACACCCTCAGCGGCAGTCTTCAGACCGATTTGACCCTCCCGGCCCAGACCATTACCATTTCCGGCACCCTCTCCCTGCCTGCCGGCATGACGGCTCCGGAGGACGGACTGGTTATCTCTCTGGGAATCTACGAGGATTACCGGAATTTTGAGTACGCCACCTACTACCTGCCCGCGGGGGCGAGCAGCCTCCACTACGCCCTGTGCGCCCCCGTGTCCGGCAGCACCGTGGTGTTCGCGGAGCTCTCCGGCAAGAGCGTGGAGGGTATGGCCCGGCAAGCCGGCGGCACCTTCTCCCAGGCCCAGCTGACGGCGGCTGATATGACCTTCCCGGAGACCATCGCCATCTCCGGCACCCTCTCCGTGCCGGAGAACTGCCGGGACGGGGTGGCCCTGGTCCGCCTGTACTTTAGCGGAACGCTGAACGGAAGCCGGACGTATACCAACCTGGACCTTGCCGTCCCCGCCGGCAAGGTGAGCGTCCCCTACTCCTTCACCCTGCCCAAGGGCATGCTGCTCACCCAGGGGCAGTTCAATGTCCAGGCGGATACCCTGGGCATTCTGGACACCTCCTACCGCTACCTCCAGAATGATTTGAAGAGCTTCTCCTCCCAGTATACCAACCTGTCCGCCACCCTCAGCAGCGATTTGACTCTGGACATCCAGCTGACCCAGGGCGTGTTCCTCTCCGGCACCCTCTCCCTGGCGGAGGGGCTGTCCGCCGGCACCTATTCCGGCAACATCCGGCTGGAGACCGTCAGCGGCGGGGCCAGCCAGTCGGAGTATTTTGACTTCACCGGCACCTCCTATGACTACCAGTTCTCCCTGTCCGAGGAGGCCATGGGCCGGGAGTATTACCTGTCCATCTACCTCTACGAGGGCGCGGACGTACTGCTCTATAAAGACTATTATTATGTCAGCGACGGCGTCACCACCACCGACCGGAGCCAGGCCACCCCCATCACCCTGGGGGAGGGCGGAACCGTTGTGGACCTGACCATCCCCAAGGCCAGAACCATCAGCGGCAGTCTGGTGGCCGACGACGGCGGCGAGGTGACCTGGGACCCGAAGAAGACTTTGTGGATCTATCTGGATTCCGATACCGGCAGCGACTCCTTCCAGGCCACGGTGGACGCCCAGGGCAACTGGTCCGCCGCGGTGGACGACACGGTCAGCGGTACCTTTAAGCTCCACACCTATATTTATGACAGCGTTCCCACCAACATCATCGCCGAGACCT
>CALWOL010000017.1 GCA_944383135.1 uncultured Flavonifractor sp. | reverse complement strand
TTGTCGCAATGTTCAGGGGCCGCCAGGGGCGTCCGCCCTCTTCATAGAACTGCTTGAAGAATTCCAGGTATTGCAGACGGGATGTGTGCACGTAGGTGCCGATGACGTTCAGGCCGATGTTGAAGGCGTGGCCCACGATGAAGATGACAAAGAAGATGGGGATGCCGATGGCCGGGGGCAGACCGCCGCCGGGCATGGCGCCCAAAATGTTGAACACCTGGCCGATGACGGAGCCGGCCAGCATCATCACCATCAGGCGGGAGTAGGAAAGGAGGTCTCCAAAGTAGCCCGTCACGCCGTTGTACACCGCGCCGATGACCGCCGTCACCTTGCCGAAGCCCTTGCCGTTGCGGGCCTGGCCCAGCAGCATCACGCAGCCCAGGATGAGCACCACGGGATACCCCGCCACATTGCCCACGCCCAGGGCCATGAGGCCGATGCCCACAAAGATGACCCACCAGGTGCCGATGTCCAGCACCGCGTCCACCACCTGGCCCCGGCGGCACAGCATCCAGAACTTCACCGCCATGCCCACCACAATCTGCACCAGGCCCACCGCCAGGGCGAACACCAGCACGGTCATGGGGTCCTCCATTACGTTGAGCAGAGGGGCGGGCACGCCGCTGCCCTCCGGCACCGAGAGGAAGGGGATGGCGGGCTGGGGCAGGCCCAGCATGTCGGTAAACTGCACCAGGAAGTCGGAGAAGAAACCGCCGGTGAGAAGTCCGATGACCGCCGAGGAAATGCCGCACATAATCATCAGCCGGATGAGCTGGCCGAAGCCCCCCTTGGGCTTGACCTTCATCTGGATAAACAGGCAGGCCCCCGCCAGAATCAGGCCGTAGCCCAAATCGGCGAACATAAAGCCGAAGAAGAAAATATAGAAGGGAGCCATCAGGCCGTTGGGGTCCACCCCGTCATAGGCGGGGAGGGAGTACATCTCGGTGATGGTGGTCAGCGGCTCGGTGAACCGGTTGTTCTTCAGCTTCACCGGCACCACCGGATAGTCCTCCGGCGCGGGATCGGCCGTCTCCCAACAGCAGTCGAACTTGGCCAGCTCGGCCAGCAGCGCTTCCTCCTCCGGCACAGGCACCCAGCCCTCCAGGAAAAAGGCGGTGGAGCTGTCCAGCAGGCGGCAGCGGGCCTCCTCCCGCGCAATCTCCTGGTCCGCCCGGTCCAGGCCCTGCTCCAGGGCCCCCTTCCGGCCGGCAAAGGCCGCCACCTGGGCGATGGTGTCCTCCAGCTCCTTGGCCGCGGCGGCCAGTTGCCCATCCAGCCGCTGGTCGTTCTCCGCCGCCGTGCCCGTCCAACCCCGCAGGGCCGCACGGGAGAAGCCGTATTCTTTCAGCACCGCCTGGCAGTCCTCCTCCGCGCTGCGGTGGCAGAGGAACACCAGGTATTTCAGCTCCCGGTCCTCCCCGGCGCGCAGCAGCTCGTACAAGTCGGTCACTGCCCTCAGCGCCCCCTCCAGAGCGTCCAGATCGGTGGAGGCGGCCACGGTGCCGAAGAGCACCGCCACCTCCGCCGTGGAGGCGGTCTCCAGAGGGATGTCCAGCGCCAGCCAGGGAGCCAGCGCCAGCTTCTGGGTTTTCAGTTTGTTCTGCTCGGCATACAGAGAGGAGATTTGCCGCTCCAGCTCCACCAGCCGCCCAGCGTCTGCCAGGGCCGCCTGGTAGGAGCCGTCGTCAAACAGCTCCGCCTCCGTAATCACCGGCCGGGGCGTCAGAAGCCCGCCCTTTTGCTTGGGCCCGTATTTCTTCAGGGTCTTGAGGGCGTTCTCCACGCTGCTCCGGGCGTCCCTGGCCCGGTTCAGCGCCCCGGTGTCCGGCCGCGTCAGCGCCGCCCAGTCCGGGTCCCCGGAACGATCCCCAGGCTCGTCGATCTCCACGCAGCCCAAATGCTGAAGCAGCCGCAGCATGGCCGGACGCTGGTCCTGCATGCCGATGAGCCGCAGCCGCTTCATTTTCACAATGGACATCAGTTCTTCACTACCCTTCTCACGATGCTCTCAGCGGCATCGGCCAGGCGGCCCTCCGCCTTGGCCCGCAGGCCGTCGCAGACCTGCCTGGTCTGGGCCGTTACCTCCGCCGCGTGCTCGGCTGCCTTTGCTTCCGCCTGCTGCATAAAGCCCCGGGCCTGCGCTTCCGCCTGAGCCCTGGCCTCCGCCAGCCGGGCCTTGCCCGCCCGCTCGGCTTCCGCAACCAGCCGCTTGGCCTCCGCCTGGGCCTCCGCCTTGCGGGCCCGGTTGGCCTGCTCGGCTTCGGTCACCTGCTTGATTGCTTCCAGAGACATGCTTTCACCGCCTTTCCGCATCTTATCCTTCCACAGGAATCACTTTCCGATGATACTTGCATCATACTTCAAAACCCGGCTAATTTCAAGTTTAAAATTACCAGTTTAGTTTTTTAACTAAGTATTTTAAACTTAAAGTTCTATTTTTATGCAAGTTTACCTTAGCTTCTCCTTTCATTTTCCGCTTTTTCTGTACAAAACATTTATTTATACCAAAAAAATATTTTTTCGAGCCTTTTTGGCAAGAAACGCCCATCCCCAGGGATGGGCGTTTCTTCCGTTTCAGCTTTGCACATTCAGCACCGCCCACTGGGTCTGGGCGGGGTCACCGGGCTGGGCCAGGATGGGTATCACCATCCCATCCGCCAGAGTGGGCAGAGGCTCCTCCCCCTCCTGGGCAGCCAGCACCCGGCCGGCATACTGCTCCAGCAGGGCGGTGGTCAGGCCGCTGCCGTCGCTCTGGCCGGAGAGCACCGCCGGACTGCTCACCACCGACACCGTGACCTCCGGGTAATCGGCCAGGGCGGCGGTCAGCTCCTGGAAAAACAGCTCCATGGGACCGGTGAGGTTTTCCGCGTCATAGCGGTCCCCGCCGCGGATTTTGTCCAGGTCGCCCCGGGTGGGGAAGCCGCAGTTGTCCAGCAGGATTTCGTCAAAGCCCAGGCCGGCCAGCTCCCGGCAGATGCCCGCCACATAGGCCCGGGCCTCCCCGCTGGCGGGGGTGAGCCAGCGGAACTCCTCATCGTCCCGCCAGTTGCCGCTGCTCTTGGGGATGGCCAAATCCATGTGCTCCCGGGGCACCGTGTTGTCCCGGAAGCAGGACACCCGGGCCACGGTGTACAGCTCCCCGCTGTTAAGCAGCTGGATGGCGGCGTTGATGGCCGGGTCGGCGGCGGATACCTCCGCCTCCAGCGCCAAGTCCAGCTGGGAAATGTAGCCCAGAGTGCCGTCGTCCCCCTTCATGTCAAAGATGGCGGCGGTGGCACCCGCCCCCTCCACCTGGCTCTGGGCGGTGCCGTCATACAGGGCGGTCCGCTCCAGCAGAATGCCCCGGAACTCAGGCTCCTGCACCACGGTTGGGGTGGGTTCGGCGGTAGTCACCACCAGGGCGGGGGCGGAAGTCTCGGGCTCCGGCTCCGTCCCCCTGTGGAAAAAGGGCAGCTCCAGCCGCACCCCGTCGGCGGAATAGACGATATAGGGCTCCAGAAACAGCAGGGCCGCCACCGCCGCCGCCAGCAGCACCAGGAGCACCACGATCAGCACTTTTAAAAACGTACCGAACCGGTTCCGGCCATGGTACGCGTCATAGGAATCCCGTTTCACCTCAGTGACGCCTCTCTCCTCTTATTTCCGGCGGGCGCTCAGCCCTCTCCCTCCGCCTCCCGGCTCAGGGCCTGGTCCAGCTTGCGCAGGGCGGTGGCGATGAGCGCCCTGTCCTCCTCCGGCATGGTGCGCAGCAGGGAGTCAAAGTAGCCCCCCACGTCGGTGGAGGCCTTGTCCCGCAGCTGGGCGTACTTCTCCGTGGCGCATACATAGATGACCCGCCGGTCCAGCTCGCTGCGCTGCCGCTTGGCCAGGCCCAGCTTTTCCAGCCGGTCCACAATGCCGGAGACCGTGCTGTTGGCGCTGCCCGTCCGCTCGGCCAGGGTGCTGATGGGCACTGCCTCCCCCTCTCCCAGCACGGTGAGCACCAGGGCCTGGGGGAAGGTCAGGTTCAGGCGGCCAAAGTGGCTGCGGAACTGCTGGGAGATATGCTGGGTCAGACGCAAATAGGACATAAAGATATCGGGCTGTTCCATGTTTCCCTTTGGGCTCCTTTCTGTTTCCGTCCGTCCAAGGCGAGCTATCCCATGGCGGGGGTGTTCATTCGCTCCAGAAGCACCGCCAGCTGGGCCCGGGTGGCCAGACCGGCGGGGTCGATCTTGCCGCCGCTCCCCTCCAGCCAGCCCATGCCCACGGTATGCTGCACCCCCTCCGTGGCCCAGTCGCTGATCTGGGCCGCGTCGTCAAACAGGTTGAGGGCGCCCTCCGCCAGGGTTACTCCCTTGTACTGGTCGTACCGGGTGAGCAGTACCGCCAGCTCCTGCCGGGTCACATTCTGCTCGGGATGGAAGGCCCCCTGGCCGTCTCCCCCGGCAATCCCCTGCTCCCTGGCCCAGGCCACCGCGCCGGCGTACCAGGCATCGGCGGCCACGTCAGAGAAGCCGGAGGCGGCCGCCGCGGCGGGCCGCCCCGCCATCCGCCACAGCACGGTGACCACCATGCCCCGGGTCACATTGTCCAGCGGGGCAAAATGAGTGGCGTCCACCCCGGTCATGTATCCCTTCTCCGCGGCGGAGTTTACTTCCGCCTCATACCAGGCGCCGGCGGGTACATCCACAAAGGCGGCCGCGGCGGCCGGAAGAGCAAGGCCGGCGCACAGGCCCAGGGTACAGGCCAGGGCAGCCCATTTCTTTTTCACTGCAATCCACATCCTATCCACATTGAATGTTTTTTATTTTACGACATGGATTTTAAAATTTTATGAACAACAGAAAACCTGAAGCAAATTTCAGTTTTGACGAAAAAGCGGGAGGGTTTCCCCTCCCGCCGGCAGAGCGCGCTTTTAATGTGCCAGGGTCCAGTCCATCAGCACCAGCAGGCCGAAGCCCGGCACTCCCAGCACCCCCAGCACCAGGGCATTGGCCAGGTTGACCCCCAGGCGCAGGCCCAGGGCCCCGCCGGTGAGGCTCAGGGCATAGAGCGCCCCCAGCCCCGCCCCCGTCCGCAGGCCCAGACGCAGCAGGGCGTTCAGGGGCCGGCGCAGGGCGGCCAGCGCCAGGGCCAGAATGAGGCCGCCCACAATCCAGGGCAGCGCCTCCAGAAACCAGTCCATCTCCTCACCTCCCGGTACGCGCCTACGCCTCCTCCAGCTCCTTCATCCGCCGCAGCAGGTAGGCGTACCGGGATTGCAGGGCGTTGATTTCATACACGTAGGACTCGATCAGATCCGGGTCCCGGACGGTGTTGAAGCCCTGGTAGGCCTGGGCAATCAGCCTGCTGGTTTGGGTCAGGCCCTCCGCCAGTTCCCGGCGGTCCGCCTCCCGGGCGTCCTCCCGCCGGCGGCGCAGGGAAAAGGGCCGCGCTGTCTCCGTCATGGTGTGTGCCTCCCTCCGGGGAATTTCCCTTCTGGTGTTATTCTACGCCTAGTCTGGGCAAATATGACAGGCTTTATTCCGTTTTTTTCCTGTATATTCCGGGCTCGGCCGCACATACTAGGCTCGGACAGGCAAGCAATCCGCCTTCCGCATCTCCTTTTAAGCCGGTGCCGGGTGAGCTCACCCTCTGGCGAAAGGCGAAAGGACTGCGGAGCCCGGACACGCGGCCTTTCCTGATTCATGGGCGCGGTGCGCAGGCACCGCGCCCATGTTGTTTCCTTGACAGCATCGGGAAAAATACGATATGATAAAAGGTATCCAGTACATGATTTTGGAAAGGTGAGAGGAAGGTCCCATGGCTAAGAGCAATTCCCCCAAAGGTTACGGAAACGACTCCATCTCCTCCCTGAAGGGGGCCGACCGGGTACGGAAGCGCCCGGCGGTCATCTTCGGCTCCGACGGGCTGGAGGGCTGCCAGCACGCGGTGTTTGAAATTCTGTCCAACGCCATTGACGAGGCCAGGGAGGGCCACGGCTCCCTCATCACCGTCACCCGGTATGAGGACAAGTCCATCGAGGTGGAGGACTTCGGCCGGGGCTGCCCGGTGGACTGGAACGAGAAGGAGCAGAAATTCAACTGGGAGCTGGTATTCTGCGAGCTGTACGCCGGCGGCAAGTACAACAACAACGCCGGGGACAACTACGAGTACTCCCTGGGTCTCAACGGTCTGGGCTCCTGCGCCACCCAGTATGCCAGCGCCTGGTTTGACGCGGTGGTGCACCGGGACGGATATGAGTATTCCCTCCATTTTGAGAAGGGGGAAAACGTGGGCGGTCTGAAAAAGGAGCCGTACAGCGGGAAAAAGACCGGCTCCAAATTCCGCTGGCTGCCCGACCTGGATGTATTTACCGATATTGACATCCCGGTGGATTACTACCTGGACGTGCTCAAGCGCCAGGCGGTGGTCAACGCCGGGGTCACCTTCCGCTTCCGCAACCAGGTGGGAGGCAGGTTTGAGACCACCGACTTTCTCTATGAAAACGGCATTGAGGACTATGTCAAGGAGCTGGCGGGGGACAATCCCCTCACCCAGCCGGTGTTCTGGCAGACCGAACGGAGGGGCCGGGACCGGGCGGACAAGGACGAATATAAGGTGAAGCTGAGCGTATCCTTCTGCTTCTCCAACACGGTGCAGGTCATTGAGCACTACCACAACTCCTCCTGGCTGGAGCACGGCGGTTCCCCGGAGAAGGCGGTGAAATCTGCCTTTGTAGGCGGCATTGACGCCTACCTGAAGGCCCAGGGCAAGTACCAGAAGAGCGAGAGCAAGATTACCTGGGCCGACGTGGAGGACTGCCTGGTGCTGGTGAGCAACAACTTCTCCACCCAGACCTCCTACGAGAACCAGACCAAGAAGGCCATCACCAACAAGTTCGTTCAGGAGGCCATGACGGAATTCCTCCGGGCCCAGCTGGAGGTCTACTTCATCGAAAACCCCTTTGACGGTGGAAAGATTGCCGAGCAGGTGCTCATCAACAAGCGCTCCCGGGAGAACGCCGAGCGCACCCGGCTGAACATCAAGAAAAAGCTGTCGGGGAACGTGGACATCTCCAACCGGGTGCAGAAATTCGTGGACTGCCGCACCAAGGACACCACCCGCCGGGAGCTCTACATCGTGGAGGGCGACTCCGCCCTGGGCAGCGTAAAGCTCTCCCGGGACGCGGAATTTCAGGGGATCATGCCGGTACGGGGCAAGATTCTCAACTGCCTGAAGGCCGACTACGCCAAGATTTTCAAAAGCGAGATCATCACCGACCTGCTGAAGGTGCTGGGCTGCGGGGTGGAGGTCCACGACAAGCACGCCAAGGACCTGGCGGAGTTTGATTTGATGAACCTGCGGTGGAACAAGATTGTCATCTGCACCGACGCCGATGTGGACGGCTTCCAGATCCGCACCCTGATTCTCACCATGCTCTACCGCCTCACCCCCACCCTCATCCAGCGGGGGTATGTATATATCGCCGAGTCCCCCCTGTACGAAATCAATTATAAGGAAAAGACCTGGTTTGCCTACTCCGACGCGGAGAAAAACGACATCGTCAGCGGGGAGCTGGCGGGGAAAAAGTGTACCATCAACCGCTCCAAGGGTCTGGGCGAGAACGAGCCGGACATGATGTGGCTCACCACCATGAACCCCGAAACCCGGCGGCTCATCAAGGTGATGCCCGAGGATGTGGAGCAAACCGCCCGGGTCTTTGATTTGCTGCTGGGGGACAACCTCCAGGGCCGCAAGGACCACATCGCGGAAAACGGATACAAGTATCTGGAGCTGGCGGATATCTCGTAACGGATAACGCAGCAGGCAGCAACAGAACAAAGGGGGCATTTTTACGAAGCGGAAAGGCATCCTGTCACTCTTCCTCGCTGTCGTCCTGGCACTGGGATTGGTTCCGGTTTCCCCGCCCGCTCAGGCCGCCGGGGAGGGATCCGAACCGGCGGACGCCAGTCAATATGCCATCCTGGATTTGGAGCTCGGGGACGGCGGACTCACCGCGCAGGTGACCGCCGCCGGACCGTGCCTGCTGGCCGTGGTCCTCTGCACCGAGTCCGGCCGGCAGCTGGGCTCCGGCATCCGGCAGCTGGACGGCGGGCTGCGGGAGGAAACGGTGGAGCTGGTGCTGGACATGCCCTATGCCCTGCCCGACTACTTTGTCCTCCGCGGCTTTTTGCTGGATGAGGGGCTTGCCCCGCTGTGCAATTCCTACTACTGCCAGAAATACACCCGGGCCTATGAGCAGTTTATGGATGCCACCGTCCATGACTTTGAGGGGCAGACGGTGCTCAACTTTGACCAGCAGGAGGACAACAACTTTGCCGTGCTGGCCCAGGGCGTGCTTGAGATTTCCTGCGGCGGCACGGCCAACCGCCTCACTGTGGACGAGGGGGAGGAGGTCTACACCATAGCCGCCCCCGATTCCGCCGCAGCCGGACTGCGGGCGGGGGACCGGGTGGTGCTTTACGACGGCGGCCAGACCTACTCCCTGGTGGTGGACTCCGCCAGGAGGGGGCAGGACGGTAGCGTCATCCTCACCAGCTCCGATTCCGCCCAGCTGAGTGATTTCTTCTCCTGCATCAAGCTGGACTGGGAGCAGGATTTGCTGGACGAGAGCGTGGAGGTCACTCCGCTGGAGGGCATCGCCCTGGCGGAGGAGGGAAACAGCCTCGCCCTGCTCTCGTCAGACAGGGACAATATATACAGCAACAGCCTGCGCTTTGAGCTGGAGCGGGCGCTGTCCGACCATCTGTCGATGAAGGGCGCGCTGACCCTTACCACCGAGATTCACACCGTGTTCCACTATTCCGCCGGTTCCGCCGCGGGAGATTTGGACGACTACCTCTATGTCCGCACCACCAACAGCATGGAGGGGCAGGCCGACCTCTCCCTGGAGTGCTCTCTGGACAACGACACCCCGGACGATGAGGAATACGAGATTCCGCTGGCCAGGGTCGTTGTCCCCGTGGCCGCCACAGGACTGAGCATCGACTTCCAGCTGGGGATTCCCCTGGAGGTCTCGCTGACCGGGACGATGTCCCTTTCCGGCACCTTCTCCCTGTCCTCCACCGTGATTTCCTGGAAGGGCAGCAACAGGCAGACCGATTACTCCAACCAGGCCGACCTGGTCTCTGCCGGTTTTGAGGGGGAGGGCAAGGTTCACTTCGGCGTGCGGGGCACCATCGCATTCCGTTTCCTGGGCAGCATGCTGGTTCTGGACAGCCGCCCCGAATTCGGCGTGGAGCTTACCGCCAAGTCCGACCCCTCCCTTCTGGACAGCGGCGCCCTGGAGCGGCATATGTGCCAGTTCTGCTTCCAGGGGGAGGCAGTCCCCTTCTGCAAGCTGCCTGTCCGCCTGATTTCCAAAATCGGCAAGTGGAAAATCACCTTTTTTGAGTACACCCCCGTGGAATACCGGCAGGAGGGGCAGGGCTTCTACCTGGCCCGCCACACCGACGGAACCGTTCACTTCGACTGGGGCACCTGTCCCAACATCGCCTACCAGGTGAAGGTTCTGGTGTCCGATTCGGCGGGCACCCCGCTGGCCGGGGCCACCGTCGACATCCGGCCGGTAAACGAGGGGGATTTTGCCCACACCCGCTCGGACACCCCCGTCTACCTGCACGAGGGCACATACACGCTCACCGCCCAGCTGAACGGGTATCAGACCAAGTCCATGGAACGGCTTATCGCCGGGCCGGGAACCATTTCCATCTCGCTCTACGAAAATGACGTGCCGGACCCCGACCTTCCCCTCTACACCGTCTCCTCGGAGGGGACCCACGGCTTTGCGGACTACACCATCTACACCAACGGCCTGATGGCCTTTGACTCCTCCTCTTCCGGACTGCTCTCCAGCTACTACCGCAGCTACCCCTGGCAGTTCAGCAGCGAGATTTACAATTCCATCCAGACGGTGGACTTCAGTCAGGGCGACTTTACCAGAACAGGCCGCAGCTCCTTCCAGAGCTGCGCAAATCTGGGCCGCGTTATCCTCAATGAAGGCATAAATTTTATTGACCCATCCTCCTTCTATAACTGCAAAAGCCTGACGGACATCAACTTCCCCTTCTCCATCACCCACGTCTCCAGCGAGGCGTTCCGGTACTGTGAAAACCTGCGGGGCGGGGTATACCTGCCCAACGCCGTGGAGGTGGGCTCCTCCGCCTTTGAAAGCTGCGCCAGCCTGGAGCACGGCGTCATTCTTCCCAAGGTGCAGGAGGTGGGCAGTAGCGCCTTTGCCTACTGCGGCGGAGTGACCTCCGCCTATATTGGCGGCGGCACCATCGGCAACAACGCTTTCAACAACTGCCACAGCATGACCTCCCTGAGTCTGGGGGATGTGACCTCCATCGGCTCCACCGCCTTCGCCCAGTGTACCAGTCTGACCCGTGTGGAGCTTCCCGACACCCTCACCACCCTGGGCAGCGCCGCCTTCGCCAGCTGCACCGGCCTGACCAGCATCACGGTGCCCGGCAGCGTGGCGGTCCCCGGCGATTATCCCTTCAGCGGCTGCACCAGTCTGACCTCCGCCACCCTGGAGGATGGCGTGACCGTCGTTTCCGACAGTATGTTCATACAGTGTACCTCCCTGAAATACGTCTACCTGCCCGGCAGCATCCACACCATTGAGCGGCAGGCCTTCCGGGAGTGCACCGGCCTGCAGCGCATCACCCTGCCCGACGGGGTCGGCAC
Source organism: uncultured Flavonifractor sp. (assembly GCA_944383135.1). GTDB lineage: Bacteria > Bacillota > Clostridia > Oscillospirales > Oscillospiraceae > Flavonifractor. The sequence goes on along the minus strand of CALWOL010000017.1, from coordinate 19,938 downwards.
CATAGAGAGCCACGCGTTCTATGGCTGCTCCGCCCTGCGGCAGATTACCATTCCCACCAGCGTCACCTCCATCGGGGACCACGTCTTTGACAGCTGCCCCCTGACCGACGTGTACTACAACGGCAGCGAGGCCCAGTGGAACGCCATCGACATTCATCCCAGCAATACCCCGCTGGACAACGCCACCATCCATTTCGCGGCCTGAACGCCTGCTTCAGCAAAGGATTGATTACCCATGCCCAAGAAAAAGGCCCCCGAGACGGGGGCAAGGAAAGTCAACAACCCCAACGTAATGGGTCTGCGGCCCGAGGTGCTGGAGCAGCCCATCACCGAGACCCTGGAAGTCAATTACATGCCCTACGCCATGAGCGTCATCGTCTCCCGGGCCATTCCGGAGATTGACGGCTTCAAGCCCTCCCACCGCAAGCTGCTGTACACCATGTACCAGATGCACCTGTTGGGGGGCAGCCGCACCAAGAGCGCCAACGTGGTGGGCCAGACTATGAAGCTCAATCCCCACGGAGACGCCGCCATCTACGACACCATGGTGCGTCTGTCCCGGGGCTACGGGGCCCTGCTCCACCCCCTGGTGGACTCCAAGGGCAACTTCGGCAAGGTCTACTCCCGGGACATGGCCTGGGCGGCCAGCCGGTACACCGAGGTGCGGCTGGACCCCATCTGCGCCGAGCTGTTCCGGGACATTGACCAGGACACGGTGGACTTTGCGGACAACTACGACGGCTCCATGCAGGAGCCCACCCTGCTGCCCACCACCTTCCCCAACGTACTGGTGAGCGCCAACCAGGGCATCGCCGTGGGCATGGCCTCCAACCTGTGCGGCTTCAACCTGGGGGAGGTGTGCGACGCCGCCGCCGCTTATCTGAAAAATCCCCAGGTCAACCTGATGGAGTACCTGAAGGCCCCCGACTTCCCCACCGGCGGAGAGCTTTTGTATGACGAGGCCGCTTTGCGGCAGATTTACGACACCGGCCGGGGCTCCTTCCAGGTGCGGGCCCGGTGGCGCTATCTGAAAAGCGAAAACCTCATCGAGGTGTATGAGATTCCCTATACCACCACGGTGGAGGCCATCATGGACAAGGTGGCCGAGCTCATCAAGGCGGGGAAAATCAAGGAAATCGCCGACATGCGGGACGAGACCGACCTGAACGGCCTGAAAATCACCATTGATTTGAAGCGGGGCGCCGACCCGGAAAAGCTGATGGCCAAGCTCTTCAAATCCACCACCCTCCAGGACGCCTGCTCCTGCAACTTCAACATCCTCATCGCCGGGATGCCCCGGGTGATGGGCGTGGGGGAGATTCTGGAGGAGTGGACCGCCTGGCGGATGGACGGGGTGCGCCGGCGGACCTACCACGTGATGAAGAAAAAGCAGGAGAAGCTCCACCTCCTCAAGGGTCTGAAAAAAATCCTGCTGGACATCGACCGGGCCATCCAGATCATCCGGGAGACCGAGGAGGACGCCGAGGTGGTGCCCAACCTGATGATCGGCTTCGGCATTGACAGCGTCCAGGCGGAGTATGTGGCCGACATCAAGCTGCGCAACATCAACAAGGAATATATCCTCAAGCGCATTGAGGAGGTGGCGGGTCTGGAGGAGGAGATCGCCGACCTCCAGGACATCGTCAACAACCCCGCCCGCATCAAAAAGCTCATCGCCGGGGAGCTGGCGGCGGTGAAGAAGAAGTACGCCGTCCCCCGGCGCACCGAGCTCGTCTACGACTATCAGGCAGCGGCGGCGGAGGAGGGGGAGGACGACACCCCGGACTACCCGGTGCACGTATTCTGCTCCCGGGAGGGGTATTTTAAGAAGATTACCCCCCAGTCCCTGCGCATGAGCGACCAGCAGAAGTACAAGGAGGGGGACGGCCCCTTCCTCCAGTGGGAGGGAAGCAACCGGGACGAACTGCTGGTATTCACCGACAGGCAGCAGTGCTACAAGGCCCGGCTCAGCGACTTCGACGACGCCAAGGCCAGCGTGCTGGGGGACTTCCTGGCCACCAAGCTGGGCATGGACGCCGGGGAGAGCTTTGTGTGGGCCTGCCTCACCAGGGACTACTCCGGCAGCCTGCTCTTCTTCTTTGAAAACGGCAAGGCCGCCCGGGTGGAGCTGTCCGCCTACCAGACCCAGACCCGGCGGAAAAAGCTGACCGGGGCGTATTCCGACAAGTCTCCCCTGGTCGCCGCCCTCCACCTGACGGAGGACCGGGAGCTGGCGGTGATCTCCACCGAAGGCCGCTGCCTTATCTTCCACACCGCCGCCCTCAACCCCAAAGCCACCCGCTCCACCCAGGGGGTCAACGTGATGACCCTCAAGCCCAAGTGGCGCCTGGAAAAGGCCCTGCCCCTGGAGGAGACCTCCATCGTCAACGCCGCCCGCTACCGGGCCCGCTCCCTGCCGGTGGCCGGTATGCTCCTGAAGGAGGAGGACCGGGGAGAGCAGCAGCTCACCCTGCTGGAATGAGCCATAAGGAGAACTGACATGAATTCCATCTTCAAACGCTGGCTGCTGCCCTACCTGTGGATTACCCTGGCCTCGGCGGTATACGCCCTGGGCTTCTGCTGGTGCTACGACCCCAATCAGATCGGCTTCGGCGGCATTACCGGCGTGGGCCAGATTCTCAACCACTTCTTCCCCATCCTGCCCATCGGCACGGTGGTCATTGTCCTCAACGTCCCCCTGTTCCTGCTGGGCTGGCGGCTGCTGGGCGGACATCTGCTGGTGTCCTCCCTGTACGCCATGCTGATTTCCTCCGCGTTCATCGACGTGATCAACCTCTTTTTTACCTTCGAGCCCATGGAGCCGCTGCTGGCCTGCATCTTCGGCGGGGTGGCCATGGGCGGCTCCCTGGGGGTGGTGTTCCTTCAGGGCGCCACCACCGGCGGCACCGACCTCATCGCCCGGCTGGCCAAGCTGCGTCTGGCCTGGCTGCCCATGGGAAAGCTGCTGCTGGGCATTGATCTGGTGGTCATCGTGGCGGTGGCCCTGGCCTTCCGCAGCCTGTACAGCGCCATGTACGGCGTGGTGGCCCTGTATATCTCCTCCCTGGTGATGGACGGCGTGCTCTACGGGCTGGACAACGCCAAGGTGGCCTATATCATCAGCGATTCCTATCAGCAGATTACCGACGCCATCATCCACGACATCGACCGGGGCGTCACCATTCTCCAGGGGGTGGGAGCCTGGTCCGGCGCGGAGAAAAAGGTGCTGCTGGTGGCCTTCAAGCAGCGGCAGATTGTGGCGCTGAAGCGCACCGTCAAGGAAATTGACCCCGCCGCCTTCCTCATCGTGTGTGAGGCCCACGAGGTGCTGGGGGACGGCTTCCGGGAGTATAAGCAGAACGATATCTGACCGAAAAAGGAGAGATGCTGCATGTATGACTTTACCAAAGTAAAGGCCAATCTGGAGCGCCGGGGCTTCGCGGTCTCCTGCTTTGCCACGGCGGAGGAGGCCATGGACTACCTGGACCGGAAGCTGGACGGCAAAACCATCGGCATCGGCGGCTCCATGACCATCCGGGACATGGGGCTGGACCAGCGGCTGGGTACGCACAATCAGATCATCTGGCACTGGAAGGACGGCTCCCTCCAGGATGCTGCCGCCGCCCAGGTCTACCTCACCTCGGTGAATGGCCTGGCGGAGACGGGAGAGCTCATCAACATCGACGGCACCGGCAACCGGGTGGCCTCCGCCATCTTCGGCCATGAGGAGGTCTACTATATCGTGGGGGTCAACAAGCTGGCTCCCGACTATGACAAGGCTCTGTGGCGGGCCCGGAACATCGCCTCCCCCAAAAACGCCCAGCGGCTGGGGAAGGCCACCCCCTGCGCGGCCAAGGGAGACCGGTGCTACGACTGCAGCAGTCCCCAGCGTATCTGCCGGGCCCTTACCGTGCTGTGGGAGGCCCCCGGAGGCATCGGCAAATCCGAGGTGGTTCTCATTGACCAGGAGCTGGGCTATTAACCGGGAAAGGGGCGCTGGGTTGTGAAACGAGCCATCCTGAGCCTGGCGCTGTGCGGCGTTCTGCTTCTCTCCGGCTGCTCCTCCCTGCTGGACCGGCCCTATGTGATGGTGGAACCCCACCGGGAGCAGCCGGTGGTGGCCGGGGACTCCTCCACCCTGCAGGTGAGCACCTATTCCGAACTGGTCAACGGCGTGCTCTTCCTGGTCTCCCAGGGGACGGAGGAGGGAACCATCCAGCTCATCGATTACACCGGCGAGGTGGAGGAGGATTTGAACCGGGCCTGCGTGGAGGTAGCCAAAGACGACCCCCTGGGGGCCTACGCGGTGGATTTCATCAAAAACAGCTACACCCGGGTACTCACCACCTATGAGGCGGTCATCTCCATCACCTACCGCCGCACCAAGGAGCAGGTGCAGAGCCTGGTGAATGTCACCAGCACCTCCGCCATCCGCAAGGAGGTGGCGGAGGCTCTGGCGGGCTATCAGCCGGAGCTGGTGCTCCGGGTGGGCTATTTTACCGGAGACGAGGCATCGGTTGCCGCCCTAGTGCGGCAGGCCTACTATGACGCCCCGGCCTCCGCCCTGGGGATGCCGGAGTGCACCGTCACCCTCTATCCCGACAGCGGGACCCAGCGGATTGTGGAAATCCTTCTAGCCTATCCGGAGGAGCCGAAGGTGATGGAGGAGAAGCGGGCGCAGCTCCGGGCGGAAACGGACGTCCTGCTCTCCCCCCTGCTCCTCCCCCAATACGACAGCGGGGAGCGGCTGTCCATGCTCTTCGCTCTGCTGCCCCGGGCAGTGCGCTACGCTCCCGGGGGCGGCTCCACTCCCTGGGACGCCCTGCTGGGTGAGGGCGCAGACAGCGAGGGTCTGGCTCTTGCCTTCCAGCTGCTGTGCCAGGAGCTGGAGGTGGGCTCCGCCCTGGTGGAGGGCACCCTGGACGGCGAACCTCACTTCTGGAACCAGCTTACCGACGACGGCGGCGCCCACTACGTGGATTTGAGCCGGGACAAAAGCGGCACCACCTGGTCCGCCCAGGATTTGCTGGCGCTGGGCTATCTCTGGGAGGACGCCCCGGAAATTTGAGAAATACGAAAAAATGCTTGACAGCGGCGAACACATTGGCTATAATATGTTTCGTCGCTTGCAGGTGTAGCTCATCTGGTAGAGCGCCACCTTGCCAAGGTGGAGGTAGCGAGTTCGAGCCTCGTCACCTGCTCCAGAATAAAAACGGCACTCCACTTGGGGTGCCGTTTTTGTATGCCCAAAAGAACTCGCTGCCTCCACCCAAAACGCGGTGTAACCGCGTTTTTCCAATCACGAGGTCGGGGCCCCGCAAAAGCGCAGCTTTTGGGTGTACGGAAGCGAGTTCGAGCCTCGTCACCTGCTCCAGAAAGAACGGCACTCCATTTGGAGTGCCGTTTCAGCTTGTCGAAAAAGCCTCGCAGAGTTCGCGCCCGCAGGCGCGAAGAAAGTCAAATCTGTGTTCAGCCGCGACATGTGCGTGGCTGAACACACTTCTCAGGCTGCAAGTGTGGGTTTTGTCCGCCTCCAGCGGACAAAACCTGCATGCGGCAGACTGCATCCTACTCGAAAAAGTGGCGTCCGCCACTTTTTCGACAGTCTCGAACGGCACTCCATTTGGGGTGCCGTTTTTGTTTCTGTATGCAAACGGGAGGACCTGCCGGTGCAGGTCCTCCCGCTTTCCTTACTCCAGGGTCAAATCTCCCTCTTGAATCCAGCCAATCTTTCGGAAAAACAGGCCGAAGAGCCAGGTGAGCACCGCCGGGAGCACAAAGCAGATCAGCGCCATCCCCAGCCAGTCGAAGGACGTGATGGCGGCCTTGGCCCCGGTGGCCACGTCGTTGACCCAGCCGGCGTACACCCCGATGGGCCCCACCATGCCGCAGGTACCCATACCGGCGGCCACCCCGCCGGAGGGATCGTTCATCTCAAAGTGGAACAGGCAGGTGGCCACGGGCCCGGTAACAGCGGAGGCCAGAATGGCGGGCAGCCAGATGCGGGGGTTCTTCACAATGTTGCCCATCTGGAGCATGGAGGTGCCCAGGCCCTGGCTCACCAGACCGCCCCAGCGGTTCTCCCGGAAGGACAGCACCGCAAAGCCCACCATATTGGCGCAGCAGCCCGCCACCGCCGCGCCCCCCGCCAGGCCGGTGAGGCCGATGGCGGCGCAGATGGCCGCCGAGGAGATGGGCAGAGTGAGGGCCACGCCGATGACCACCGACACCAGGATGCCCATCCAGAAGGGCTGGAGAATGGTGGCCCACTTCACAAAGTCCCCCACCGCGGAGGCCGCCGTGCCGATGGCGGGGGCCCACCAGGCGGAGAGGAGCACGCCGCTTAAAATGGTCACCAGGGGGGTGACCAGGATGTCGATTTTAGTCTCCTTGCTCACCAGCTTGCCCAGCTCGGCGGCAATGATGGCGATAAAGAGCACCGCCAGCGGGCCGCCCGCCCCCTTGCCCCCGTCCAGGGTGGTAGAGCCCAGGGCGTTGGCGGCATAACCCACCGTGGCCAGGGAAAAGAGCACCAGGGGGGGCGCCTTCAGGGCATAGCCGATGGCGATGGCCATGGCCGCGCCGCTCATGGCGGAGGCGTAGGCCCCCACCTGCACCAGAAAGGCGATGCCCAGCTGGTCCCCCAGGGTATCCAGAATGGTACCGATGAGCAGGGAGCAGAACAGGCCCTGAGCCATGGCCCCCAGGGCGTCAATGCCGTATCTCCGGGCGGAAATGACCACGTCCTTCCGCTTCAAAAATGCTTGGATGCCTTCCATATCCTTCTCTCTCCCGTCAAAAAATAGGACATTACAGGTGTCTTGACACCTGTAATGTCCTATTATAGCAACCGGAAAAATTTTGTCAATCCCCTTTTCGGCCCTTCCGGTAGAGCACCACTGCCAGAATGATGCCGCCCACCATGAGCACCACGCCCACGGCCAGAATCACGGTGGCAATGGTCAGGAATACCTCCCCCATGGAGGAGACACCCATGGACATGCCCATGGCCTGCTCTGGCAGCATCAGATCCCACCCCACGCTGCCAAAATAGTCCCCTACCGTCCTCTGGAACATCCGCCCGAAGGCGAACCGGGCCAGACCGCCCACCAGCGTAATCCCCGCGCCGCTGAGGGCGGTATACACCCCCGCCAGCCAGCCGTACCGGCGAATCAGGCCCTCAATGCCCCCAAAGCTCCGGCGGCGGTACTGCCGCGGCTCCGGTTCCGGGGGCGGGGTCCGGCGCTTCGGCTCTCCCGAACTGAGCAGCTCGTCGGTGGTCACCTCAAAGGCCCTGGCCAGGGCCACCAGCTTGTCCACCTCGGGGGTGGCGTCCCCCAGCTCCCACTTGCTCACCGCCTGGCGGGACACCCCCACCTGGGCGGCCAGCTCCTCCTGGGACAGCTTTTTCTCCTTGCGGTAGTATTGAATTTTCTCATTTAATGTCATATCCCGTCACCTCCTGACAACCTCAGCCTACCAGAAAACCCGGTTGCGGGCCACCAGCGGCGGCTGGAACTTTCCGCAACCGGTGGTTGCGGCGGCTCAGACATACCCCAAAAGCCCCCGGACGGACACCTCGCCGGAGGAGAGGACCTCCTCCCCGCCCTCCTGCCAGGCCACCCGGAGGGAGAAGTCCTCCTCCACCCCCAGGGCGGTGCCCGCCCGCGCCCCTGTACCGGAAAGCACCCGGATGGGCTGTCCCACCGTCAGGCAGTCCGCCCGGTAGCGCTCCAGCCACACCTCCCGCTCCCGGGGAAACCCGGCGTACAGCCTGTCCAGGCTGTCCAGCAGGGCCCGGGCCATCTCCGCCCGCCGGGGGACCCGCCCCAGAGCCTGGGCCAGGGAGATGGCCACCGGGGCCACCTCCGGACCAAAGTCGGCCTCACTCTGGCTGAGATTCACCCCGATGCCCACCACCACATACCGCAGGGCGGCGGTCTCCGCCTCCAGTTCCAGCTCGGTGAGAATGCCGCACAGCTTGCGCCCCTCCAGAATCACGTCGTTGGGCCACTTGATGCCGGGGCGGACGCCGCACAGCGTCTCCACCCCGTCGCACACCGCCACCGCCGACCAGGCGGTGAGGGCGGGCACCTCTGAAAGGGGGCAGTCCGGCCGGAGCAGCACCGACAGGTAGAGTCCCTTCCCCGGCGGGGAGACGAAGCTCCGTCCCCGGCGGCCCCGGCCGCCGGTCTGCGCCCCGGCCACCACCGCCAGGCCGTCGGGCACCCGGTCCACCGCCCGGCGCTTGATTTCGTTGTTGGTGGAATCCACCGTATCCAGGCAGACCAGCTCCCGCCCCACCAAACGGCCCGGCCGGGCCAGCTCCCCGGGGGAGAGCACGTCAGGGGAGCCCTCCAGCCAATAGCCCCGGCGGGGCGCGGAGGAGATGGCATAGCCCTCCTGGCGCAGGGCCTCCATGGCCTTCCACACCGCCGCCCGGCTCACCCCCAGCGCCCGGCTCATGGCCTCCCCGGAGAGGGGTTCCCCCTCCCGCGTCCGCAGCAGGGCCAGCACCTCGTCCCGCAGCATGTCCTTTCCCCCTTTTGTTTTTTTCCATTGTACCCTCCCCGGCCACATCATGTCAACCGATTCATCTTTTTGGTTGACATTTTTCGGATTGTAAACTATAATACACTAAAAGTTTACAATACGGAGGCACCCATGAAAACAAAACAGCTGGCCCAGGCGGGCATGATGGCCGCCCTCCTTGCCCTGTGCGCCTGGCTCACCGTTCCCACCACAGTCCCCTTCACCATGCAGACCTTTGCCATTTTTCTGGCGGTGGGGGTGCTGGGGGGCAGACTGGGCAGCCTGGCGGTGGGGGGCTATCTGCTGCTGGGGGCGGTGGGTCTGCCGGTCTTTTCCGGCTTCCGGGGTGGCCCGGGAGCCTTTGCCGGAACCACCGGAGGCTACCTGGTTGGCTTCCTGCTGCTGGCCCTGGTGATGTGGCTGGGGGGGCGGCTTGGGGGGGAGGGCACGCCGGTCTTTGTCCTCTCCGCCATTGCCGGACTGGCGGTGTGCTACGCCTTCGGCACGGCGTGGTATCTGCTGCTCTACACCCAAACCACCGGCCCGGTGAGCCTGTGGACGGTGCTGGGCAGCTGCGTGCTCCCCTTTCTCCTCCCCGACGGGCTGAAGCTGGCCCTGGCCCTGGCGCTGCGGCAGCGGCTGCGGAGGGCCGTGATGGGAAAATAGTACATATCCCCGCCCCCTGTCCCATATAGATAGACAAGACTATGTGGAAAGGCGGGGGAAGCATGCCCTACGAGGACAGCCGGACGCGGCCGGAGGCCGCCCATCATATTATTTTGGAGGAGCGGGAGCGGCTCTCGGTCTCCGGGGTGGAGGAGGTGGAGAGCTTTGATGAAAACACCATCGTCATGTCCACCAACCGGGGCACTCTGGTCATCCGGGGGGAAAACCTGCACATTGAAAAGCTCAGCCTGGACGGCGGGGATTTGAAGGTGGAGGGGGATGTGGACGCGCTGACCTATGAGGACAGCGGCCGGGACCGCTCAGGCGGCCTGCTGGCCCGGCTGTTCCGCTGAGATGGCCGGCCCTCTCACATGGCAGGCCCTGTTCCTGGCGGGCGCCCTGGTCCTGGGCGTGGGGGTAGGCCTGCTGTATGACCTGCTCCGGGTGCTGCGGGTGCGTCTCCCCCTGCCCCTGGTGGGGGGCGCCCTGGATTTGCTGTTCTGGCTGGCGGTGACGGTGGGCCTGTTCGTGTACGCCACCGCCGCCGGCAACGGCGAGGTCCGCCTCTATATCGCCGGCGCCGTGCTGCTGGGCGCGGTGCTCTACTTTCTCACCGCCAGCCGCTGGGTGCTCCGGGCAGCCTACGCGTTGGCGGATTTGGTATCCATTTTCTGTAAGATTCTTGCCTTTCCCCTCCGGCTCCTCCTGCGGTTAGGGAAAAAACTTTCAAAAACCGCAAAAAAGTCCTTCCATTATCGGCGAATGTGGTATAAAATAAAACTACTATCCAGGGAAATGGATGAGATACACCGGCAGGCCGGGGAAGGAGCCGTCCATGAAAGTCAAGAAAGCGTCTCTTCTGACAAAGCTCGTGGTGCTGGCTCTGCTCATCGGCGCCGCCACCGGGCTGCTGAATCTGCGAGGAAAGATTGCCCAGGCCCAGGAGGATTTGAAGCAGGCGCAGGAGGAAGTGGCCGCCCAGAAGCAGGTCAACGCCGACCTGGCCGACGCGGTGGAAAACAGCGGTGACCCGGACCGTCAGACCGACATTGCCCGGGATAAGCTGGGCCTGGTGGAGCCGGGGGAGTATGTCTTCTATTTCACCGATTGAATTCTAAAGAGAGGATTTTGCTGGCAGTTATGGAGTTTGGTGTTGGTTCGATTGTGGAAGGAAAGGTCACGGGGATTACGAAGTTCGGCGCCTTTGTCGCCTTGCCGGAGGGCAAGTCGGGGCTGGTGCATATTTCCGAGATCGCCTATACCTATGTCAACGATGTGAAGGATCATCTGAAGGAAGGTCAGGAGGTCAAGGTCAAGGTCATCGGCATTGACGAGAACGGCCGCATCAACCTCTCCATCAAGAAGGCCATGGACCCCCCGTCCCGTCCGGCGGGACAGGGACGTTCTATGGGACGTCCCGGGGGACACTCCACCGGGAGCATGGGCTTCCGGGGCAAGCCCGCTCCGGCGGAGCCCACCAGCTTTGAGGACCGGCTGAAGCAGTTTATGGCCGCCTCGGACAGCAAGCTGTCCGAGCTGCGCCAGGCGGAGCGCCGCAGCTCCCGCCGGGGCGGCCGGAAATAAGCATACCGCAAAACGGACCTGCCGCTGTACGGCAGGTCCGTTTTTTGATGCGCTAACCGGCTCAGCCCGCCAGCCAGGGCAGCTCCACCGGCTCCAGGGGCCCAAAGCCGGCGTTATACACACAAAGTTGCCCCTGCTCGCTGAGCATGAACTCCACCATCCGCCGGGCCGGGGAATCCTCCGGAGCGTCGGCCCGCACCACCGCGTAGTTGTATCCCGCCAGGGGATAGCTGCCGTCGGCGATGGTCTCATCGGTGGGAGATACCCCCTCCACCTTCAGCAGCTTCAGAGCATCCGGCCCCACCAGCATGGGCGTGGTCTGGAGATAGTAATAGTAGATGCTGTATCCCAGGCCGTAGGTCAGGGGGTCCTCCCGCCTGGCATCCACCACGTCGGTAAGCACCGAGGCCATGGCCACCGAAGTGGTTTCCTGCTGGATATCCGGATGAATCTCCCCGCCCTGGAGGAAGAACTCCTCCATCTGGGCCTGGCTGCCGCTGTCCCGGTTGCGGCAGTAGGGAGTCAGTCTGGCGTCCGGCCCGCCCATCTGATTCCAGTTCGTATAGGCGTTATATACATATACGCTTCGTATTTGCTCCATGGTGAGATTCTTCGCCGGATTGTCCCCGTTGGTAAAGAATACCATGGCGTCGTATGCCATGGGGATGAGCTCCAGCTCCACCCCGGCGGCGGCGGCCTTGTCCAGGGTATCCTGGGTGGGCTTGGTGGAGGCGAAGAGGATGTCCGCCTCCCCGCTGATGAGCCGGTCATAGGAATAGAAGCTTTTGGAGTTGCTGTCGGGGAACTGGGGGTGATTGCCGTAGTTGGAAAACAGGGCTCCGTATACCGCCATGGTATAGGGGTAGGTGGAGGTGGAGCCGTCGATGACCGGCATTCTTTCATCAAAGCCATAGTCTACGGCCGCCTGGCTGGGGTACCAGGGCAGCTGCTGCCGGGCGCTGTTGAGCAGCTGGATGGCCTCCCCCCGCTGCGCCGCCTTGTCCCACTCCGCCAGGTATATGTAGACGGATCCGCCGTCGTTGGGGTCACGCTCCTCCGTCTCCACCATGGTCTGGATGAGAGGGACGTTGGCCCGGGCAAAGGCCAGGTAGGCCCCCAGGGCCCAGTCCGGGATGCTCCCGGCGTCGTTCAGGTTCAGCTCCTCCGTCCCGCCTTCCGAAGGGGTGAGCCAGCCCACCCGCTCCATGGCCCGTGCCAGCAGCACGGTAAACTCCCCCCGGGTTACGGCCCGGTCCGGCTCAAAGAACAGCCCCCCTGCGGCGATGCCTGCGGCTCGGGCGGCGGAGGCGGTCTCATAATACCAATCGTCCGGGGACACATCGGCATAGCCAGGATCTCCGGCGGGTTCCAAACGCAGCAGACGGCACACCAGGGCAAAGGCCTCCGCCCGGGTAAGGCTCCGGGTCGCGTTCAGGTTTCCCGCCTCGTCCCCCCGGACCACCCCCCGGTAATAGAGGTCTCCGGCGCCGTAATACTCCTCATACAGCGCCAAATCCTCCCAGTAGGTGATGCAGTCGGGGAAGCGGTGCTCCTCCCCCAGAAACACCTCCAGGGGGCGGTGGGCCTGGTCCGCGGGCACCGTGGCAAAGAGCCACTCCCCCCATTGCAGACCGCTGGCGAGGGCCACCGGCTCCCCGGTGTCGGCATACCGCACCGCCAGCCGCCGGCTGTCCGCCCAGGACAATTCCTCCCCCTGGGGACAGGGCAGCCGGATGGTTATATAGCTTCCGTCTCCTTCGGAGCGCCTCCACAGGCCGTCTGCCTCCGCCGCTCCGGCGGCGGGACACAGCAGGGCCAGACACAGGCCCAGGGCAAGCAGCCGCTTCATACCTCCACTTCCTTTCCCGGCACTTGCTTTTCTCTGTCTCTATCCTAACACACCGGGCGAAAAAAAGGGTGACAGTCCCATGACAAATCCTTTCCCACCGGTAACACAAGGCGGCCGCGGAGCCAGTCCGCGGCCGCCTTCTCTTCAGAGCAGCTCCCGATACAGGGCGGAGGCCTCCGCCTTGCCGGCATGCTCGGTGACGGAGAGTACCTCCACCTTCACCGTGCGCTCCCCGAAGCGCAGCTCCAGCACGTCTCCCTCCTTCACCTCATAGCTGGCCTTCACCGGTCGGCCATTGGCGGTCACCCGCTGGTTATCGCAGGCCTCGTTGGCCACCGTCCGCCGCTTGATGAGTCGGGATACCTTAAGCCATTTGTCCAGTCGCATCGCTTTCCTCCTGAAAAAAGGACCGCCGCGCAACGGCGGCGGTCCCACGCTGTATCTCTTACTCGGACACAATATCCTTCAGCGCCTTGCCGGGCTTGAACACGGGCACCTTGGAGGCGGGAATCTTAATGCTCTCCTTGGTTTTGGGGTTGCGGCCGATGCGCTCGGCGCGGCACTTCACCTCAAAGGCGCCAAAGCCCACCAGCTGCACCTTATCCCCCTCGGCCAGGCTCTGGGAGATTACTTCGATGGCAGCGTTAACAGCACTCTCGGTATCCTTCTTGGACAGGCCGGCCTTCTCGGCGGCCGCATTGATGAGTTCAGCCTTATTCATGTCGATCATTCCTCCTGTGTGTTTCCTGGGGTCCCCCCCTGTTATACTTAAGGCGTCGCCGCCTTTAAGTCGTCTCCTTGGCACGCTCCCATAGCTGGTCCAGCTCCGCCAGGGTCATCTCCGTCATGGGCCGGTCCCCCGCCTGCGCCTCCACCCTGCGGAAGCGGTCAATGAATTTGTCGGTGGCCTGATTCAGGGCGTCCTCGCAGTCCACCTTCAGGAAGCGGGATACATTTACCGCCGAAAACAGTAAGTCCCCCAGCTCCTCGGCCACATTGGTTCCCTGAGCCGCGGCCGTCTTCAGCTCCTCCAGCTCCTCGGAGAGCTTGTCCAGCGCGCCGGATACGTCAGGCCAGTCGAAGCCCGCCTTCCGGGCCTTTTTCTGGACCTTCTCCGCCCGCCACAGCGCCGGCAGGGCCTTGGCCACCGACTCCAGCGCGTCGGTGTTGGTGGCCTGTCCCTTTTCCTTCCGCTTGAGCTCCTCCCAGTTGGACAGGACCTCCCCCGTGCCGGACACGCTCACATCCCCAAATACATGGGGATGGCGGTAGATGAGCTTTTTGCACACCCCGTCCGCCACGGCGTCCAAATCAAACCGGCCGGCCTCCTGCTCCATCCGGGCGTGGAACACCACCTGGAGCAATACGTCCCCCAGCTCCTCCTGCAAGTGCTCCGGATTCTCCTCGTCAATGGCCTCCGCCGCCTCATACGCCTCCTCCAGGAAGTTGCGGCGGATGGACTGGTGGGTCTGCTCCGCGTCCCAGGGACAGCCCCCAGGCGCGCGGAGAATCCGGACAATTTCCTCCAGGTCCTTGACATTATAAGAATCCTTATACTGAAAATCTACCATATTTCCAGGCCTCCTGCAACCTTTTTTTCCAAAAAAGCTCACTGAATATGCAAGAGTTTTGCGATTTTATCCCCCTTGGGCATCATTTCCAGGTCCTCTTTGGAAAGAATTCTCAGCGCAGCCACCAAAATGGCGTATACCACCACGCCCACCAGAATGGCGCCGGCGGCCGCCACGGCGTTCTTCAGGAAGGAGCCGTAGAACATCCGGCTGAGGGGGCCGTACACCCCCCACACCGCCGCAGCCATAATGGCCGAGGCAATCGTCGGCTTGATGAACACCCGGTGATACCGGGGAGGCAGGGGTACCCGGCGCTTGATGATAAGCAGATTGAGTACACCCACCACCACAAAGCAGGTGGTAGTGCCCAGAGGCGCGCCGAAAATCATAATTCTGGGATTGCCCACCAGGGTATAGCTGACGATGACCTTGCACACGCCGCCAATCACCATGGTGATAATGGGCAGGTTGATAATGCCGTTGGCCTGGAGAATGGCGGAGGCCACCACCTGGATGCACACGAAGATGGAGGCCACGCCCAGAATGGACAACAGGGGGCCGGCAATGGTGGTGTCCACACTGCCCAGCGTAACCAGCTCCATGACGGGGCCGCTCAGCACCATCAGGCCGAAGCCGCAGGGCACCGCCACCAGAGCGGAGATGCGCAGGGCAGATTCCGTGGTGAGCTGCGCCCCCCGGGCATCCCGCCGGGCAATGCAGGCGGACACCCCGGGGACGATGCAGGCGGTAAAGGGCACCATCAGGTTAAAGGGCAGGTTGTACACGCTCATGGTCTTGCTGTAAATGCCGTACAGGGCGCGGGAGGCGTCCAGCACGGGATTGAGCTGCGTATTCGGGTCCAGGAGCACCGCATCCTGCCAGTCGATTAGCTTCTCCTGGAACAGCGCCTCCGCCCTGGGGAAGATGTCCAGCACGCTGTTGTTCACCCCGGTAAGGCCGTTGCCAATGGCTTCAAACACGCTTTGCAGCTGGCCCTGCACCAGGTTGGTATCAATCATATTGACGATGGACAGGGTACAGGAGGCCAGACTGATGGGAATGGCCAGCCGCAGCAGCTTGAGAAGGATGGCCTTCCGGCTGTCCGGAATGTCGGTAGCCTGGACGTTCTCCTGCCGCTTGGTGCGGAAGTAGTTGGCAATCAGAAAGGCCAAAGACAAAATGGCGCCGATGGACACGCCCACCAGGGCGCCGGCGGCGGCCAGCCGGTCCCGGGTGTCCTCCGGCTGGATGGGGGAGTGGAGAATGAGCACCGCCAGCCCCAGGCCCAGCAGCAGCTTGCTCAGGGCCTCAATGACCTGGGAGATGCCGGTGGGCACCATGTTCAGGTGGCCCTGGGCATAGCCCCGGAAGGCGGAGCAGCAGGTACACAGCACCGCCGGAGACAGGGCCAGCACCGCAAAGACCGCCTTCTCATTCCGCAGCACGTAGGTGGCCACAATGGGGGCAAATAGGGACATGCACAAAAAGCTGATGGTCCCCAGCACCAGGAACACCGCCAGAGAGACCCGGAACACCCGCTCCTTCTGGTTGTGGCGGCCCAGAGCGTTGCACTCGCTCACCGTCTTGGACAGGGCCACCGGCAGGCCGGCGGTGGAAATGGTGAGGAACAGGGTGTAGATGTTGTAGGCCGCGTTGAAGTCACCGTACGCCTCATCCGGCAGCAGGGCGGCCAGGGGTATCTTGTAGATGGCGCCGATAATCTTCACCAGCACGGTGGTCATGGTGAGAAAGGCCGCGGCCCCGTAAAAGGTATTTTTCTTCTGGCTAGACAACGGTAGTCCCCCTTACTGCTTGGGAAAGAGCAGGGGCAGGGCATAGTCCGCCAGCTCCCGCTTCACCCGCTCCAAATCAATGGTGGCAAAGGTCCCATCCTGATATATGACCCGGCCCCGGGCCATATTCATCACCACGTCGGAGCCATGGGCGGCGTAGGCCAGGTTGGAGAGCACGCTGTGGCAGGGGGTCAGGTTCAGGTGGGAGAAGTCCACCAGAATGAGGTCCGCCTGATACCCCGCCTGGATGACGCCGGTCTTTCGGCCCAGGGCCCGGGCCCCGTCGCAGGTGGCCATCCGCAGCGCGTCAATGGGCAGCATGGCCAGCGGGTCGCAGTTGGCCCCATTGTGAAGGATGGCGGCCAGCTTCAAGTCCCCGAAAAAGTCGGTGCAGTTGTTGGAGGACACCCCGTCGGTGCCCAGGCATACGTTGACCCCCGCCCTCCTCATGGCGGGCACGGGAGCAATGCCGCTGCCCAGCTTCAGATTGGAGATGGGGTTGTGAATGGCGGAAATGCCCTTGGCCGCCATGATGGCCCAGTCCTCCGGCGTGGTGTACACACAGTGGGCGGCAATGGCCCGGGTATCCCACACCCCGTAGTCGTCCAGAATCTGAATGGGGGTCTTGCCGTGGCGGGCAAGGCAGGCCTCATGCTCGGAGCGGGTTTCGGAGATGTGCACGTGCATGCCCAGGCCGTGCTCCCTGGCATAGCCGGCCATCCACTGCCACAGCTCCTTGTGGGAGGTGTACTCGCCGTGGATGGAGGCGTCCACCAGAATCTGCCCGTCGTTGTAGCCGTGCCACTGCTCGGTGAGCTGGCGCTGGATTACACAGTCGCTGTGGGTATCGGGGTCCAGTCCGTCGCAGAACTGCACGCCCCCCACGGAGAGGTTGGCGCTGATGCCCGCCTCCGCCACCGCCTGGGCGATGGCGGGAGAATGGCCGTACATGTCGGCAATGGTGGTAACGCCGGAGGCAATCAGCTCCGCCAGGCCCAGGGCGGTGCAAATTCCGATGGCCCGGTCATCCCACCGGGCCTCCACCGGGAAGATATACTTGTTCAGCCAGTCCTGGAGGTTGTTGCCGTCCCCATAGCCCCGCATGGCGGTCATGGGCACGTGGGTGTGGGCGTCCACAAAGCCGGGCATGAGCACATTGCCCTTGCCGTCAATCTCTTGGTCAAAGCTGCCCTGAGGACGCTGGGTGCCCACCCAGGCGATTTTGGTGCCCTCCACCGTCACATAGGCGCCGGGGAGCACGGTGCCCGCCTCGTCCATCAGAACGGCGGTGCAGTTGTGAATAAGAATGGACATAAAAGCTCGGTCTCCTTGTCGTTGTTGTGGCCTCAGCCAATCTGCTTCAGGCAGGCCAGCACCAGCCGGGAGAACTTATCCCGACAGGCGGCGGCAGCCTCCAGCACCTCCTCCTCGGAGAGGGGCTGGTCCAGAATGCCGGCAGCCATATTGCTCAGCAGGGTAAAGCCCAGCACCTGCATTCCGCAGTGTCCGGCGGTAATGACCTCCGGAGCGGTGGACATGCCCACCGCGTCGGCCCCGGCGATGCGGGCAAAGCGCACCTCGGCGGGGGTCTCGTACTGGGGGCCGGGGAAGTACATGTACACGCCCTCCTTCAGCTCGATGCCCAGCTCCCCGGCGGCCTTCCGGGCCAAATCCCGGAGGGCGGGGGTATACAGGTGGGAAGCGTCGGGGAAGCGGACGCCGAACTGGGGCAGGTTCTCTCCCCGGAGGGGAGATTCCATGAAGATTTTGATGTGGTCGGTGATGAGCATCAAATCCCCGGCCTTCCAGTCCATATTGACGCAGCCGGCGGCGTTGGTGACAATGAGGGTGTCGCACCCCAGCAGCCGCAGCACCCGCACGGCGTAGGCCACCTCTTCGTAGGAGTAGCCCTCATAGTGGTGCATCCGCCCCTGCATCACGGCCACCGGCTGACCCTCCAGGATACCGAATACCAGCTGACCCTTGTGTCCGGGGGCGGTGGAAACCTTAAAATAAGGAATCTCCCCGTAGGGCACCGCCACGGCGTTCTCCACAACGTCTCCCATATAGCCCAGACCAGAGCCCAGAATCATGGCCACCTTGGGCTGGAAGGAGCCGATTTTCGCCCGGATGGCGTCGGCGCTCTGCTGATATTGCTCAAAGGTATACTGCATATGCTCGTCCTCCTTTTGCGTTTGGGGGCGCGGCACAGTGCGGCCGCCCGTTCCGGCAGTTGCCTCAAGAGATACGAAGGTATTTTACACCTCTCATGGGAAAAAAGCAATTTATTCTGTGGCAGCGCAAGAAAAAGGCCCGCCCACTCCAGGGAGAAGCCATCCAACCTTACGATCAATTTTGTTGCTTATAGTCCGTTGATTTATAAACCGTTTACTTTGTACAATTTTTAGCGGAGGCACAAATGAAATGATAACCGTAGAATTAGGAAAAAGAATACGAGATCTGCGAAATTCCATTGGGTTAAGCCAAGAAAAGTTTGCGCTTCAAATTGGAATGGACAGAACCTATTTGGCTTCTGTCGAAGCGGGCAGGCGAAATATCTCTATTTGCAACATAGCAAAAATAGCAAACGGTCTTGGCGTATCGTTAAGCGAGCTCTTTGAAGGGTTATGAGGAGGGTCAAAATGCTTTATGATATTACTCAGGAATTAAGAGATTTCACTTACATTACGAGTGTTTATAAGTGTATTGCTGCATACAATTTGAAAGGGCATCAGATCGGCAGAAAAATTGGGGATATGCTTGAAATTCTGACGATGGGTGGGCTATACAAAAACAGCGATCTTTTGTCTAGACTAGACACTGAAGGAAAACTAGAGGGATATACCACCGCTGGACATAAAGTTGAATTTGGGTTCTATAAAAATGTACAGCAAAAGCAAGGACTTTTTGGAGCCATAGAATGTAAATGCGTTGGCGTAGAAGAAACCACAGCCGGAAAAGGGCAAAACTGTTTGCGTAAAAAGTCTGTTGGTGAGAGCTTTACGATTGACTTTCATGGCAGATGGATGGAGGCTCCTATCATTCAAACAATAAAAGTGGTCTCAGGAACAGCAGGTCATGTAACCATCGAATTAACTGACAGCAAAACCCGTACTTCTCACATACTTGATATGGCTGTCGGAGATAATATAAAATTAATTATTGATGAATACCAAAACCCTCTGCATACAACCCTCTGCATACAACGCCCCATGGAAACATGCTTGAGGAAATTCCTGGTCTGATTCGAATTTGTAAAACTATTAAATTTGATAAAGAATCAAATGGTGTATTCCAATTTTCCTTATATAACTGTCTTGCTGGGCCTCAAACAATAGAGAAAGCTAAACAAGCATCGTTAGTAGCTATGGATTTAAGGAAGAAAATAGATGGACATTGGGGAAAGGAGGAAATTGCAGAAGATCAGAAAAAGATGAACTTTCTTCACGTTCTCTGTGAATACTCCCATTGGGAACAGAAGTCACGCAACGTAATTACCACATGTATTGACCACAATATTATTGTGCCTGACGCAGTTTTAATCAAAGCTTTTGAAGTTTTTGAATCAACTTTTGGAATTGAACATATGCTCAATAGGATTAGTAAAAATCAATATGCATCCAGCACCCAAGTGCAAAACGCAATCCAGTTGGTATTTGAGCATTTTGAAGATCACATTTTCTATGATATTGCATTGCACTCCTATGTGAAATTTGATTATGCCGATGGCAAACTTTTGGTTACCCCCATATAACAGATAAAACCAAGCCGCGGGAAATACTCCGCGGTTTGGTTTTATTACGCAGAAAAATTTACGGTGAATACGCCGCCTGAAACGGTGCCTTTAGACCGCACGAATGGTGCACCCAGACCGCTGAAATGGTGCATGGTCACCGCAGCCATGGTGCATTGACAGGATGGCCACTAAAATGGATTCAGCATC
>CALWOL010000016.1 GCA_944383135.1 uncultured Flavonifractor sp. | reverse complement strand
TTTCTTTTCAGATAGTAGAGGACGCCGGTCAGGTCCGCCAGGAACCAGCCGATGGGCACCGACCACCAGATGCCCGCCACGCCGAAGGCCGGCACGGCGGAGAGGAGGTAGGCCAGGACCACCCGGGTGCCCAGGGAGATGACGGTGAGGGCCACCGACACCCCGGGCCGCCCCAGGCCCCGGAACAGGCCGTAGAGCAGGAAGAGGATGCCGATGCCGCAGTAGCACATCCCCTCAATGCGCAGGTACTGAACCCCCACCGCCACGATTCCCGTCTCCCCCGGATCCACGAACAGGCCCATCAGGGGCGCGGCGAAGAGGCAGACCAGCAGGGAGCTGACCAGGCAGAAGCCCACCGAGGTCCACACCGCCGCGCGGATGCCCCGGCGGATGCGCTCTCCCTTCCCCGCCCCGGTGTTCTGGGCCACAAAGGTGGAAAAGGCGTTGCCGAAATCCTGCACCGGCAGGTAGGCGAAGGCGTCGATTTTCACCGCCGCGGCAAAGGCCGCCATCACACTGACCCCGAAGGAGTTTACCAGCCCCTGGACCAGGAGGATGCCGAAATTCATCACCGACTGCTGCACACAGGTGAGCAGCGAGTAGCTGACGATGCGCCGCAGCTCCCCGCCCTGCACCCGCAGGTGCCTGCGCTCCAGCCGGAGCAGGGCCACGCTCTTCCAGCAGTAGGCGGCGATGCCGGCGGCGGACACCCCCTGGGCCGCCACCGTGGCGGCCGCGGCTCCCGCCACGCCCCAGCCCAGTCCCAGCACGAACCACAAGTCCAGAGCGATGTTCAGCAGGGTGGAGACCGCCAGAAAGGCCAGGGGCGCCGCCGAGTTCCCCACCGACCGCAGCAGGCAGGCGAAGTAGTTGTACAGGAAGGTAAAGCACACCCCGAAGAGCACCACCCGCAGGTAGGCGTGGGTGTCCGTCCAGGCCTCCGCCGGGATGCGCAGCAGGGTCATTATGGGCTCCAGAAAGAGCTGCACCCCCACATTGAGCGCCACCGCCGCCCCGCCGATGAGGAGGAAGGAGGCAAACAGGCACCGCTTCAGCCCGTCCTCCTCCCCCGCCCCGTGGAGCATGGACCACAGGGCGCCGCTGCCCATGCACAGCCCCAGCAGCACCGAGGTGAGGAAGGTCATCAGCGTGAAGGAGAAGCCCACCGCCGCCAGGGCGGCGGGGCCCAGAGCCCGGCCCACAATCAGGGTATCGGCGATGTTATAGCACTGCTGGAGCAGGTTTCCGGCAATCATGGGCCCGGCAAAGAGCAGCATGGGGCGGGTAATCCCGCCCCTGGTCAAATCAATCCCCACGGTATTTTCCCATTCCTTTCCCTGGCATGATAGCAGGCCGGGGGGGAAAATACAAGAGCGTCTTGCCTTTTTCCCCGGGAGACGGTAAGATAGACAGCAGAGCGCCGGGTTTTCAAGAAAATCCGTGCACTTTTTTCCAGGCTGTGCTATACTATATATTCGAACTTATTCCATCCGGAAAGGATGCTGACCATGCGGAAAGAAATCATCGCGCCCGCCCTCGCCGTGGCGGGCGGCGCCGTGGGCTTTGCCCTGCGGCGGTGGGGGCTGGCCACCGGGTTTGAGGCGGCTACCGGCCTGCCCATCGCCGGCGCCCCGGCCACCCTGGCCCTGATCGCCCTGTCGGCGGGGATGGTCCTGGTGCTAGCCCTGCTGTGTCTGGGCGGCGGGCGGAGCTTCTCCGGCTACCGCCAGGCCTTTGCCGCCCAGGGAAATCTGGCCTGCGCCGCGGCGGGAACCCTCTCCGGCTTTCTGCTGCTGGCGGCGGGGGGCCTGATGGCCGCCGAACCTCTGATGGGAGGCGAGCTGGTCTACACCCGGCTCATCACCGCGGCCCTGGCCCTTGTCGCCGGGGTGTGCGTGGTGCTGACGGCCCGGGACAACCTTCGGGGCCTGGGCAGCGGCAAGTACAGCCTGCCCCTGCTGATGCCCGCCTACGCCTTCTGCGTGTGGCTCATCGCCGCCTACCAGGTGCGGGCGGGGGACCCGGTGCGGCTGGACTACGTGTATGAGCTGTTCGCCATCATCACCGGCCTGCTGGGCCTGTACGGCGCGGCCAGCTTCTCCTTCGCCCGGGGCCGCCTCTTCCCCACCTGCCTGTTCTCCCTGCTGGGGGTGTACTTCTCCCTGGTCACCCTGGCCGACGGCCACCGGCTGTCCGAGCTGCTGCTGTACGCCTTCACCATCCTCTACCTGCTGACCAACACCGTGACACTGCTGCACAACGCCGCCCGGCCGGAGGGCTCCGCCCAGGGCGAGCACGATACGGAGGGATCTTCCGATGCCTGACAACAAGAAGTTCTATATCACCACCCCCATCTACTATCCCAGCGACAAGCTCCACATCGGCCACACCTACTGCACCGTGGCCACCGACGCCATGGCCCGGTACAAGCGGCTCACCGGCTACGACGTGATGTTCCTCACCGGCACCGACGAGCACGGCCAGAAGATTGAGGACAAGGCCAAGGAGGCCGGCGTCTCCCCCAAGGAGTTTGTGGACCGCATCGTGGAGGGCCCTCAGGGGGTCAAGGATCTGTGGAAGCTGATGAACATCTCCAACGACCGGTTCATCCGCACCACCGACGACTACCATGTCTCCGCCATCCAGAAAATTTTTAAGAAGATGTACGAGAAGGGGGACATCTACAAGGGCAAGTATGTGGGCAAGTACTGCAAGCCCTGCGAGTCCTTCTGGACCGAGTCCCAGCTGGTGGACGGCAAGTGCCCCGACTGCGGCCGGGAGGTGCAGGACGCCGAGGAGGAGGCCTACTTCTTCCGCCTGTCCAAGTACGCCGGCCGCATCCAGGATTTGCTGGAGAACACCGATTTCCTGGAGCCCCGCTCCCGGGTGAACGAGATGGTGAACAACTTCATCAAGCCCGGCCTGGAGGATCTGTGCGTCTCCCGCACCTCCTTCCAGTGGGGCATCCCCGTGGACTTTGACCCCGGCCACGTGGTGTACGTGTGGATTGACGCCCTGTTCAACTACACCACCGCCCTGGGCTTTATGAACGACCAGTACGACGACTTTGAGAAGTTCTGGCCCGCCGACGTCCACTTCATCGGCAAGGAGATTGTCCGCTTCCACTCCATCATCTGGCCCGCCATGCTGATGAGCATGGAGCTGCCCCTGCCCAAGAAGGTGTTCGGCCACGGCTGGCTGCTGCTGGACGGCGGCAAGATGAGCAAGTCCAAGGGCAATGTGGTGGACCCCTACCTGCTGGCCGGGCGGTACGGGGTGGACGCCCTGCGGTACTTCCTGCTGCGGGAGTTCCCCTTCGGCACCGACGGCAACTTCTCCAACGAGACCCTCATCAGCCGCATCAACACCGACCTGGCCAACGACCTGGGCAACCTGGTGAGCCGCACCACCGCCATGGTGGGCAAGTA
>CALWOL010000015.1 GCA_944383135.1 uncultured Flavonifractor sp. | reverse complement strand
CAATGCGTATTTCCACTGGCGCGTTTCAACGCGCCAGTGGAAGGTGCAAGGTTTTTGGAGAAAATGATCCAAACGCCTTGCACCCGAACAAAGCCATTTGGCCTTGAAAATCCTGGCTTTCAAGGCTTGTGGCTTTGTTCAGTACGCATTATAATACAGCCAATCAACAAAAAACGGAGGTGCGGCGGGATGAAGAGCTCCATCAGCGCCGGGGAGGTACACAGGCAGTACAGCGACGGGGTAATTGCCTTCCGGCGGCAGATTCCCGACGCCGCTCTGCGGAACAAATTCACCCGGGAGGCGGATGTGTTTTTCCGGGCCTGCGCCCTGGGGGTGTGGCAGCGGGACGGCGCCGCCCTGACGCCCCGCCACGTGGAGTACTACAACGCCATTTACGCCAAGGGCAATGCGGTGCCCTCCATTCTGTTCTGGGAGCTGTCCTCGGCGGTGCTGGAGTACCCGGGCTTTCAGGTCCCGGACTTCTTTGCCCGGATGAGGGCCTGCGACAAGGTGGCGGGGAGCAGCCTGGCCCGGCGGTTTGTGGATTTGGTGACTTTGATGCTGCTGCTCTTCGCCGCGGTGGACGACCAGGTGAGCGAGGCGGAGGCGGGCTTTGTCAACGCCTGCGCCGACACCCTCTCCGCCCTGTGCGACAGGGACGGGGTGAAGGGGGAGAAGCCGCCCCTGAATGTCAAGGACTTTGTGACCCGCCCGGCGCCCCCGTCCGCAGGGGAGGCGTCCCCGGCGGAGGAGAAGCAGGCGGAGGCGGAGGAGCAGCCCGCCCCCACCCTGGAGGAGCTGCTGGCCGAGCTGGACGGGCTGTGCGGGCTGGAGAAGGTGAAGGCGGATGTCAAGAGCCTCATCAATCTGGTGAAGGTGCGCAGGCTGCGGCAGGAGCACGGCCTGCCTGTGCCCCCCATGAGTCTCCACCTGGTCTTTATGGGCAACCCGGGTACCGGCAAGACCACCGTGGCCCGGCTGCTGGCGGGCATTTACAGGGCCATGGGGGTGCTCTCCAAGGGCCAGCTGGTGGAGGTGGACCGCTCCGGCCTGGTGGCCGGGTTTGTGGGCCAGACCGCCATCAAAACCGGGGAGGTTATCCAGAAGGCCCTGGGAGGCGTGCTCTTTATTGACGAGGCCTATGCCCTGGCCAGTCAGGACAGTCCCAATGACTTCGGCCGGGAGGCCATTGAGACCCTGCTCAAGGGAATGGAGGACCACCGGGCGGATCTGGTGGTTATTGTGGCGGGCTACACCGGGCTGATGGAGCGCTTCATCCACGCCAACCCCGGCCTGGAGAGCCGGTTTAACAAGTACTTCTTCTTTGAGGACTATACCGGGGCGCAGCTGATGGAAATCTTCCAATCCATGTGCCGGAAAAACGGCTATACCCTGGAGGAGGGCGGCGCGGCCTATGCCGCCGGGCTGTTCCGGGAGCTGTATGAAAACCGGGACGAGAACTTCGGCAACGCCCGGGATGTGCGCAACCTGTTCGAGCGGGCGGTGGCCCGCCAGGCGGACCGGGTGGCCGCTCTGGAGCAGCCGGACAAGGAGACGCTGATGGCCCTCACGGAGGCGGATTTGAAGGAAGCCCGCCTGTAAAGACGGCATACCGCAAAACGCCGCCCGCCGGATTTCCGGCGGGCGGCGTTTTGTCCGTTAGCTTCGGGCGGGCGTTTCCGCCGTTACCAGCTTGACGCAGGCGGCGATGATGCCGAAAAGGAACCAGTAGGAGAACATGTTCCGGGGGTAGAACCAGGTGTACTCCGCCAGGCTGATGACCAGGATGCCGCAGAAGGCGCCGATGGCGGCGGCCAGCATCCGGCGTACCCGGGGATCGGCGGCGGCACGGAAGGCCTTGAGGCCCTTCTTCACCTGCCAGCCCAGCAGGCCCAGGAAGGAGAGAATTCCCCAGATGCCCGCCTCCCCCCACATCTGCAGATAGTTGTTGTGGGTGTGGACGGGGTAGGTGCCGTCGAAGTTGGTGGGATAGGTCTGGAATACCTGGGCCATCACGTCGCTGCCCAGGCCCACGCCCCGGTGCCAGTAGTCCCGCATCAGGTTGGCGGTGGTGTCGTAGATGGTGAAGCGGTACTGGGTGGAGGAGTCCTCCGTATTGGTGATGGTGAGGATGCGGTTGTAGATGGTCTCGGGCAGGAAGGGAATGGCGGCCAGCCCCAGCACCAGCAGCACGGGAATCCACCGCCAGTCCAGCAGGGCCGCAAAGACCAGCATCGCCAGGGTCAGGCCGATCCAGCTGGCCCGGCCGTAGGTGAAGCCGATGGCGGCCACCCCCAGGCAGAGGGAGAGGAGGGAGAGCACCTTCCCCCGCCAGCGGCAGTTGAGGAAGAGGGCCAGATTCAGGGGGAGCAGCATCTCCAGCTGCTCGGCGAAGTTGTTGGGGTTGTCAAAGAAGGAGTAGACCCGGCCGGGCATGCCGGCGTTGACCGCCATATCCTGCTGGGAGGGGATGATGTCCACCCCCACATAGCCCTGCCAGCAGCCGTACAGGGCGGCCACGGAGAGGCCCAGCACCGCCAGGGACACCATGAGCTGCAGCTGCTCATACCTGCGCACCGAGCTTACCACCAGCAGCACCAGCAGAAAACTGGTGAGGTGGAAGGCGAAAAACCGCAGGGACAGGTGGGTGGACAGGGAGCCCAGCAGGGCCAGACAGATGAAGGCCATGTAGATGGTCATATAGGGCCCCAGGGTGTCCAGCTCCAGCCGGAGCTGCCGCCGGGAGGCGCTGCCGGCGACAAACAGGGCCGTCAGGGCCACCGCCCCCATCAGGCCGTAGAGGTTGTTCCACCGCTCATGGGGGACCATCAGCATCACCAGCATGAACAGACCCAGGAAGAAGGAGGTGGCCCCGCCCAGGGCGGTGAGCAGGCGGCAGAACAGGCTGGCCTCCCACACCGGCTTCCCCGCCTTCCAGATGACCTTGACAATGGCGCAGGGGATGTTGAGGATAGCGGTAAACAGCCGGCAGGCGATGCTGTCCTGCCAGGACTTTGACACCGCGCCCTCCCGCCAGGCGAAGTTCCACAGAAGGCTGCCCGACAGGGCCCGGCGGGCGCTCCGCTCCAGACCCAGGCACAGCCGGTTGATCCCGCTGTTGGCCGCGGCATTTTTCAGGCCCAGCCAGAAAGCCAGGAAAAACCGCAGAAAGACACTGTTTTCGGTAATTGACATAGGTGATTATACTCCTTGGAATCAGCCCTCCAGGGCTTTCTCGTAGACGCCGTAGG
>CALWOL010000014.1 GCA_944383135.1 uncultured Flavonifractor sp. | reverse complement strand
TAGGGGTCCAGCTTGATATAGTGGAGGATGTCGTTCATCCAGCCCATGTTCCACTTCAGGTTGAAGCCCAGGCCGCCCTCCAGGCCGCCCTCCCCCACCGGGTGGGACACCCGGGGCCAGGCGGTGGATTCCTCGGCAATCATCATCACGTCGGGATGGGCCATGAAGATGTGGCCGTTGAGCTGCTGGAGGAAGTCCACCGCCTCCAGATTCTCATGGCCGCCGAACACGTTGGGGGTCCACTCCCCGCCCTGCCGGCCGTAGTCCAGGTAGAGCATGGAGGCCACCGCGTCCACCCGCAGCCCGTCAATGTGATACTGCTCCAGCCAGAACATGGCGGAGGAGAACAGGAAGGAGCGGACCTCATGCCGGGCGTAGTCAAACACCCGGGTGCCCCAGTCGGCGTGCTCCCCCTTCCGGGAGTCGGCATACTCGTAGCAGGGCTGGCCGTCAAACTCGTACAGGCCGAAGGCGTCCTTGGGGAAGTGGGCGGGCACCCAGTCCAGAATCACGCCGATGCCCGCCTGGTGGAGCTGGTCCACCAGCCACATGAAGTCGTGGGGCGTGCCGTAGCGGCTGGTGGCCGCGAAGTAGCCGGTGCACTGGTAGCCCCAGGAGGCGTCCAGAGGGTGCTCGGTGATGGGCAGCAGCTCCACATGGGTGAAGCCCATCTCCTTCACGTAGGGCACCAGATACTTGCCGATGTCCCGGTAGGAGAGCATCTGGTCGTCGCCGGTGCGCCGCCAGGAGCCCAGATGTACCTCGTAAATATTCAGAGGCTTTTGATAGATGGGATTGGCCTGCCGGTACTCCATCCAGCTCTGATCTCCCCACTGGTAGCCGGATAGATCATACAGCTTGGAGGCGTTGCCGGGACGGGTCTCAGCGTGGAAGGCATAGGGGTCGGACTTGGCCAGCACACGGCCGTCGGCGGTGTGGATGGCATACTTGTAGGTGTCGTACTGGGTCAGGCCGGGCACAAAGCCCTCCCACACGCCGTCCTGAAGCAGCTCCATGGGGTGGGCGGTTTCGCTCCAGCCATTGAAATCCCCCATGATGGAAACAGCCGTGGCGTGGGGCGCCCACACCCGGAAGGTCCAGCCGGCCTGGCCGCCCTTGACCGCGGGATGGGAGCCAAGCAGCTCCTGTGCCCGGACATTCTGGCCCTTGGAAAAGGCGGCCAGAGCGGGCCCGATGGCAGAAAAAGACATAGGTATCCACTCCTTGTTGGTAGAAATCCCCAAACATAGGGACTGTAAACCAAATAATCTTGTCATTGGTGATAAATAAAATCCAAATAAATCTGGACTTATTTGTAGAAATTATACAACGATATACTGGGATAGTCAAGATGCCTATGTGAAAGAGTACGTAAAATTTCATAAAGCAGAGAAATAAACTTTTGGGGAGAATGTGCACAGGCCGGAGACGGAACTTCCGTCTCCGGCCTGGCGGCGTTATTGGGCCATAAAAAGGGTGCGCAGCAGGCGGGCAAAAATACCGGGAACGGTGAGCCGGGCCACGGGCTGGTCCGCCGCGATGGGAATGGTCTGGAGCTGCTGCTCGCCCACCCATACCGTCATTTCGCCCAGCTTCTGGCCGGCCTCCACCGGGGCCTCCACGTCCTGACACAGCTCCAGCTGGGTGGTCACCTGATTCACCTGAGACTTCTCCACCAGAATCCGGCTGGAGGCGGCGAGCACCGGCTGCACGGTTTCCCGCTCCCCCAGCAGCACATCCACAGGCGGCAGGGCCTGGCTGGGGTAGACGTCCAGCAGGGTGTAGTTGGCAAAGCCGTAGTTGAGCAGGGAGGAGGCCGCCGCCGAGCGGACATCGGAGGTGGGGCAGCCCAGCACCACGGCGATGAGCTCCATGCCGTCCCGCTCGGCGGTGGCGGACAGGCAGTAGCCGGCGGCATCGGTGGAGCCGGTTTTCAGACCGGTGGCGCCCTCATAAAAGCGGATGAGCTTGTTGGTGTTGGCCAGCTGGAACTGGCCGTCCCGGAGGGAGTCCATCCAGATGGTGGTGTACTGCCGGATGGAGGGATGGTTGAGGATGAGCTCCCGGCTCATCAGGGCGATGTCGTAGGCAGAGGTGAGGTGACCCGCCGCCGGCAGGCCGGTGCAGTTGACAAAGCAGGTGTCCGCCATGCCCAGCTGGGCGGCCCGCTGGTTCATCCGCTCCACAAAGGCCTCCTCACTGCCGCAGAGGTGCTCCGCCAGGGCCACCGAGGCGTCATTGCCCGAGGCCACCGCCACCGCCTTGAGCAGATCGTCTACCGTCATCTGCTCCCCTTCCTTTAAATAGACCTGGGAGCCGCCCATGGAGGCGGCCCGGGCGGACACCGTGACCACATCGCCGGTGGACAGACTGCCGCTGTCGATGGCCTCCAGCACCAGCAGAAGGGTCATTACCTTGGTGACGCTGGCGGGCTCCAGCTTGTCGTGGGCGCTCTGCTGGTACAGGACGGTGCCCGTCTCCTTCTCCATCAGCACCGCCGCCCCCGCGTCCACCGCCGGCGGGGTTGCGGCGGCCCGGGCGGGAACGGCCAGCAGTAGGGCGGCCAGCAGGGCCGCGGCCAGTTTCTTCATCGCATGTCAAGCCTCCAATGCTGCGAAATTCTGTTTCAAAGGATATGGAATCCGGCGGGCTTCTATACAGATTTTGACGCGGGTAATTTTTTCTGCTACACTGAGCAAAAAAGGAGGGAGCGGTGTGGAGGGGACGGCGGTGATTCTGGCGGGCGGCGGCTCGCGGCGGATGGGCCGGGACAAAAGCGGCCTGTGCCTGGGGGGAGAGAGCCTGCTGGGCGGCCTGCTGGCGCGGTTCAGAGGAGAATTTGACACGGTCTGGGTGTCCGGGCCCCAGGGGCTGGCCGATTTGCGGCCCAATCAGGGCCCCCTGGCGGGGCTGGAGGCCGCCTTCGTCCGCACCGGGGCGGAGCGGCTGTTTCTCACCGCCGTGGACCTGCCCTTTGCGGACCCCGCCCTGGCCCGG
>CALWOL010000013.1 GCA_944383135.1 uncultured Flavonifractor sp. | reverse complement strand
GTTGAGGAAGAGAGCCAGATCCAGGGGCAGCAGCATCTCCAGCTGTTCGGCGAAGTTGTTGGGGTTGTCGAAGAAGGAGTAGACCCGGCCGGGCATACCGGCGTTGACCACCATGTCCTGCTGGGAGGGGACCACTTCCACCCCCACATAGCCCTGATAGCAGCCGTACAGTGCGGCCACCGACAGGCCCAGCACCGCCAGGGACACCATGAGCTGGAGCTGCTCATACTTGTGGATGGAGCTGACCACCACCAGCACCAGCAAAAAGCTGGTGACGTGGAAGGCGAAAAACCGCAGGGACAGGTGGGTGGACAGGGAGCCCAGCAGGGCCAGACAGATGAAGGCCATGTAGATGGTCATATAGGGCCCCAGGGTGTCCAGCTCCAGCCGGTACTGCCGCCGGGAGGCGCTGCCCACCACAAAGAGGGCCGTCAGCGCCACCGCCCCCAGCAGGCCGTATACGTTGTTCCAAAGGCTGTGGGGGGCCATCAGCATGACTAGCATGAACAGGCCCAGGAAGAAGAAGGTGGCTCCCCCCAGGGCCCGCAGCAGGCGGCAGAACAGGCTGGCCTCCCACACCGGCCGGCCCGCGTGGTAGAGGGCCTTCACAATGGCGCAGGGGATGTTGAGGATGGCGGTGAACAGCCGGCAGGCGATGCTGCCCCTCCAGGCCCGGGAGACCACACCCTCCCGCCAGGCGAAGGCCCACAGGGCGCTGCCCGACAGCAGGCGGCGCCAGCCCCGTTCCAGCCGGAGGCACAGGCGGTTGACGGCGCTGCCCGCCGCCGCGTTTTTCAGACCCAGCCAGAGGGCCAGGAAGAATCGCAGGAAAAGACTGCTTTGCGTAATCGACATGGGTACCTTAACTCCTTGCAATCAGTCGTGGAGCGCCTTTTCATAGACGCCGTAGGTGGCCTTGGCCATCTTGTGGATTTCAAACTTCTCCTGCACGGTGCGCAGGGCGTTTTCCCGGCACCGGGCGGCAAAGGCCGGGTCCTCCAGGAAGCACTTCATGGCCACTGCCATGGAGTCGGGATTGTCATACTCCACCAGCATGCCGCAGCCCGCCTCGTCATTGACGATGTCGGAGTTGCCCCCCATGTCGGTGGCAATCACCGGCAGGCCGGCGGCCATGGCCTCGATGATCAGGAAGGACAGGGCTTCATGCCGGGAGGAGTTGACGTACAAATCCGAACCCTTGTACAGGTTCTTGATGTCCTTGCGGAAGCCGATGAACTTCACCAGCTCCTCCAGGCCCAGCTCCGCCACCTGGGCCTTGGCGGGCTCCAGCAGGGGGCCGTCCCCCGCCAGCACCAGGGTGAAGGGCACCGCCGTCAGCTCGGTCAGCCGCTTGACGGAGTCGATGAGGTATTTGTGCCCCTTGTCGTCGGCAAAGCGGGAGGCGCACAGCATCACAAACCGGTCCTCCGGCAGGCCCAGCTCGGCGCGCAGGGTGGACTCCGAGCGGTCCCCCGCCCAGGCCTCCACATCCACGGCGTTGAAGATGACCTGAATCCGCTCCCCGCTCCAGCCGTTGGCGATGAGCTGCTCCCGGCCCTTGTTGCACACCGCGATCATCTGGTCCTGCCGCTTATCCATCACCCGGTTGGACAGCCGGGTGACAAAGTCGTTGGCCAGCACGAAGTGGTTGGTGTACACCACCCGGATTTTCTTGTTGTACTTCTTGGCCAGCAGGGCGGTGTAGTGCTCCCGCAGATAGTGGCAGTGGACCAGATCAATGTCCCACTCCGCGCACAGGGCGGCCAGCTCCCTGGCGGCCTTCTTGTCAAACCGGCGGCGCATCTCCACCCGGCGGCAGGGTACGCCCATCTCCTCCAGCCGCTCCACCAGCAGCCCGCCCTCGTTGTAGGCAAAGAAGGGCTGTACCAGCCCATCCTGGGACAGGTAGCGCACCAGAGTCTCCACATACCGCTCGGTGCCGGCCTTGCCGGCAAAATTCAGCAGATAGAGCACCTTCATCATGGAAGGATACCCCCTTTTTCCTAAAATCTCAGCGCATTTTATTTTACAGGAAACGCCCTGGGAAATCAACCGGCATTTCACGCTCACGACAGCAGGTAGGAGCCGCACAGGGCCAGAGCCAGCAGGCAGAAGCTGAGCACGCCGGGATTTTCAAAAAACAGCCGCCAAATCCACCCCCGGCTCAGCTCCACGGCGGAAGGGGCAAAGCGCAGCTCCCGCCGCAGGGCGATGAGGAACACGATGCCCAGGACAATGGCGCCCAGCACCAGGGCCGCCAGCAGATTGACGCCCTGCTCCCCCAGAGACTCCAGCAGGGGGAGCAGCCCCACGGAGATGAAGTTGACCATGGCGTGGAGCAGGATGGTCTGCCAGATGCAGCCGGTGCGCAGGGCCGCGTAGCCCAGGACCACTCCGATGGCCACGGCGTAGAACAGCTGGTTCAGGTTGCCGTGGAAGAGGCCGAAGCACAGGGCGGAGGCCAGAACGGCAAATTTGTCCCCATAGGGCCGCAGCCGGTCCAGCAGCAGCCGGCGGAACATCAGCTCCTCCGACACCGGGGCGATGACACACCCCAGCAGCAGGTTGAGGACGGTGGGATAGGCCGCCATCTGCTCCACCGGGTTGCTCACCGTCTCCCCCAGCAGCAGGCTGATAACCCCCATCAGGGTGAGGGTGAGGTAGTTGGTCAGGTACATGACGCACAGGCAGATGACATAGCTCTGGAGAAACCGGGCGGGGCCCAAAGGCCGCCCCTCCGCCCGCGGGGGAGGGGGCGCCCCCCGGATTATCAGGCAGAACAGGGGGAACCCGATGACGTAGGTGGAGAGGACGGAGAGCCCCCACAGGAAAATGGGGTCGCTGAGCAGCGGAGGGGCCAGAATACCGAAGAGGGCGATGGCGGCCACCTGCACGCTGAGCATGGAGAGCATCTGGGCAAACAGCGCCCAGCCCAGCCGGGAAAAATATTGGCAGTGAGAGCGCAGCTCCCCGGGGTCCGGTCTCACCGGAGGCGGCATACGCCAGTCATCCATAGGAGTTCCTCCAGAAAAAGTACAAAAATTTTCTTTATTATACCAAGAAAGGTGCACCGGGACAAGAAACTAAATGTTGACAAGCCCTGTTTCTGTGATACAATATCTTGTGTTATGTAGAAAAACGGGAGGAGAGATCTCAGCCATGCCCATATCTGAAAACGCCAAGGCGGTGCTGGAGCGGCGCTATCTGGCCCGGGACGAGCAGGGGAACCCCACCGAGACGGTGGACGGCCTGTTCCGCCGGGTGGCCAACGCCATAGCCGAGGGGGACCGGCACTTTGACCCCAAGGCCGACGTGGTGACTACCGCCAAGGCCTTTTACGAAATGATGACCAACCTGGACTTTTTGCCCAATTCCCCCACCCTGATGAACGCCGGGCGGCCTCTGGGCCAGCTGTCGGCCTGCTTTGTACTGCCGGTGGCCGACTCCATGGAGGATATTTTTGACGCCATCAAGAACGCCGCCCTCATCCACAAGAGCGGCGGCGGCACCGGCTTCTCCTTCTCCCGTCTGCGGCCCAAGGGCTCCACGGTGAACTCCACCGGCGGCGTGGCCAGCGGTCCCATCTCCTTTATGAAGGTGTTCAACGCCGCCACCGAGGCGGTAAAGCAGGGGGGTACCCGCCGGGGGGCCAACATGGGCATCCTCCGGGTGGACCACCCGGACATCATGGAGTTTATCACCTGTAAGAACAACACCAGCGAGATCACCAACTTTAACATCTCCGTGGGCATTACCGAGGCCTTTATGGAGGCGGCGGGGCAGAACGCCATGTACGACCTGGTGGACCCCGCCACCGGCCGGGTCACCGGCCAGCTCAACGCCAGGGAGGTGTTTGACACCATTGTCCAGTCCGCCTGGCAGACCGGCGAGCCGGGCATCATCTTCCTGGATAGGCTCAACCGGGACAACGCGGTGCCCAGCCAGGGGGAGATTGAGTCCACCAACCCCTGCGGGGAGCAGCCCCTGCTGCCCTATGAGAGCTGCAACCTGGGCTCCATCAACCTGGTCAACCACATCACCAGGACGGTAGCGGGCTGGGTGCTGGACCGGGCCAAGCTGGAAAAGACCATCCGCACCGCCGTCCACTTCCTGGACAACGTCATCGAGGTCAACCAGTACCCTCTGCCCGAAATTGACCGGATGACCCGCTCCACCCGGAAGATTGGCCTGGGGGTCATGGGCTTTGCCGACATGCTGCTTTACATGGGCGTGCCCTACAACAGCGAGGAGGGCGTGGCCCTGGCCCGGGAGATCATGGACACCGTCAACACCATCGGCCATCAGGAGAGCCAGCGCCTGGCGGAGACCCGTGGCGCCTTCCCCCTCTTTGGGGAGAGCATCTTTAAGGACGGCAAGCCTCTGCGCAACGCCACCGTTACCACCATCGCCCCCACCGGCACCCTGTCCATCATCGCCGGCGTGTCCTCCGGGGTGGAGCCGGTGTTTGCCTACGCCTATATCCGGAACGTCATGGACAACACCCATCTCATCGAGACCAACCAGATTCTGAGGGACAAGCTGGTGGAGGCGGGCATTTACTCCGAGGAGCTGATGCAGAAGATTGTGGAGCAGGGCTCCCTGGCCCATGTGGACGGGATTCCCGAGGACATCAAGCGGGTGTTCGTCTGCGCCCACGATGTTTCCCCCATCTGGCACACCCGGATGCAGGCCGCCTTCCAGGAGTACACCGACAACGCGGTGAGCAAGACGGTGAACTTCCCCAACTCCGCCACCAAGGAGGAGGTGGCCGAGGTCTACCGCCTGGCCTTCACCCTGGGGTGCAAGGGCACCACCATCTACCGGGACGGCAGCCGCAACGAGCAGGTGCTCAACATCGGCAAGGTCAACGACGGCAAGGAAGCCCCCGTCCCCGCCGGCCGGGTGTGTGAGGAGTGCCGGGTGCCCCAGGAGGAGTACGGCCACATTCTGCCCCGGCCCCGGCCGGCGGTGACCACCGGCTTCACCGAGAAGGTGCGCATTGGCTGCGGCAACCTGTATATCACCGTCAACTACGATGAGAACGGCATCTGCGAGGTGTTTACCAATACCGGCCGGGCCGGCGGCTGCCCCAGCCAGTCCGAGGCCACCGCCCGCCTGGTGAGTGTGGGCATCCGCTCCGGCATGGACCCCAAGGAGATCATTCAGCAGCTCAAGGGCATCCGCTGCCCCTCCTGCCTGCGGCAGCCGGGGGTGCCGGTAACCTCCTGCCCCGACGCCATTGCCAAGGCTTTGGAGAAGGTGCTCAAGGTATCCGGCCAGTCCCACGAGCCGGTGCCCGCCCCCATCAGCGGCGCCGCCAAGGCTGCGGCCATTCCCCGGCCGGGGA
Source organism: uncultured Flavonifractor sp. (assembly GCA_944383135.1). Lineage (GTDB taxonomy): Bacteria > Bacillota > Clostridia > Oscillospirales > Oscillospiraceae > Flavonifractor. Next base: position 6,915 of record CALWOL010000013.1, on the reverse strand, counting down.
TGACTCCCGCCGAGGCCAAGCTGGCCAAGTTCTGCCCCGAGTGCGGGGCCCGGCTGGAGCACGAGGGCGGCTGCGTCACCTGCCGGGACTGCGGCTACTCCAAGTGCGGATAAACAGAGGAGCGGCAATTGCCCCGCATCCCATTGGGATGCGGGGCAAAATTTTGCGCTTATTGGCTCAGGAGGGACGGTCCAGGGAGGCCACCACGGTGCGGTAGGTGCGCCGGAGGAAGAGAACACTCAGGCAGAAGGCGGCCACCTCCGAGATGGGGAAGGCGAGCCACACCACATCCAGATTCCCGGCCAGGGAGAGGAGGAAGGCGGCGGGCAGCAGCACTACCAACTGACGGACGATGGAGATAATCATGCTCAGCACGCCGTTGCCCAGGGCCTGAAAGGCGGAGCCGCAGATGACGTTGAAGCCGGCAAAGACGAAGCACAGGCTGATGAGCCGCAGGGCGGGCACACCGATGTGCAGCATATCCTCCGAGGCCTCAAAGAGGTTCAGAATGGGCACGGGGAAGAGCTGGAAAATCACCAGGCCCACCAGCATGATACCCACTGCCAGGGTTGCGCCGAACCGGATGGCATCGGTGAGGCGCTTCCGCTTGCGGGCGCCGTAGTTGTAGGACACAATGGGCACCAGGCCGTTGTTCAGGCCGAATATGGGCATAAACACGAAGCTTTGCAGCTTGAAATAGACGTTAAATACCGCCACCGCCGTGGAGGAGAAGGAAATGAGGATGAGATTCAGGCCAAAGGTCATAACGGAGCTGATGGAGTTGAGCACAATGGTGGGCACGCCCACGGCGTAGATCTGCCGGATAATCGGGCCGTTGGGGCGGAAGCCCCGCAGGGAGGGCTGGATGTCGTGGTTGCAGGTGAGGTTGAAAATCAGCGCCAGGATGGCGGCGATTATCTGCCCCAGCACGGTGGCGGCGGCGGCGCCCACCACCCCCATCTCCGGGAAGGGACCCAGGCCGAAGATGAGCACCGGATCCATGATGATGTTGATCACCGCTCCCGCGCCCTGGGTAATCATGGTGTAGAAGGTGCGTCCGGTGGACTGGAGCAGCCGCTCCAGCATCACCTCCAGGAAAAGACCGAAGGACAGCCCGCCGCAGATGCGCAGATAGGCGGCGCCCTGCTGAACAATTTCCGGAGTGGCATTCTGCAGCTGGAAGAAGAGTTGGGCGGAGAGCAGGGCGGCGACCATGAACACCGCCGCGCTGAGGATGGACAGCAGCACGCCGTTTTCCGCCGAGCGGTTGGCGGTCTCCTGGTCCTTCGCGCCCAGGCTGCGGGAGAGCAGGGCGTTGACGCCCACACTGGTACCCACCGATACGGCAATCATCAGGTTCTGGAAGGGGAAGGCCATGCCCACCGCCGTCAGGGCATCCTCGCTGACCTTGGCCACAAAGTAGCTGTCCACCACGTTGTAAAGAGCCTGGACCAGCATGGAAATCATCATGGGCAGGGACATGGAGAGGACCAGCTGCTTGATGGGCATGGTCCCCATTTTGTTTTCACCGGCTTGTGACATGCTTCGCCTCCTGACACAAAACAGGACCGCAGCGCACCGCTGCGGTCAGAACAGAGCAAATTGGAGCAGTTTCTTATTGTAAAGGAATTAAAAATGTTAGTCAATATGTTTTGTCAGGAAGTGGGGAAATTTTCCGCACCGCCGGACGGGAACGGCCATAGGATGTAGTGCGGAAAAGAGAGCTTTTCCATACCTTTGACAAGGAGATGGATTGGATATGAAGGACGGTTTTCTCAACGCCCTGGGGGTGGGAGAGAGCGGTGTGGTGGCCGGTGTGGAGGCCGAGACGCCCATGCGCCGGCGGCTGTTTGACCTGGGCCTGGTGCCCGGCACCGCCGTCACCTGCACGGCGGTGAGCCCCGCCGGAGACCCGGCGGCCTATTTGATTCGGGGAGCGGTTATCGCCATCCGGGGCAGGGACGCGGCGGGCGTGCGCCTGGGAGGCGGGCCGTGGGACTGAGCCGGGAGCGGGTGGTGGCTCTGGCGGGCAACCCCAATGTGGGGAAATCCACCCTGTTCAATGCCCTCACCGGCCTGCGGCAGCACACCGGCAACTGGCCGGGCAAGACGGTGAGCACCGCCCGGGGCCGGTGCCGGCACCACGGCCGGGACTATGTGCTGGTGGACCTGCCGGGTACTTACTCCCTGATGGCCCGCTCCGCGGAGGAGGAGGTGGCCCGGGATTTCTTCTGCTTTGGCGGAGCGGAGGGAGCGGTGGTGGTGTGTGACGCCACCTGTCTGGAGCGCAATCTGAACCTGGCGCTCCAGGTGCTGGAGCTTCAGAGCCGCACCGTGGTGTGCGTCAATCTGCTGGACGAGGCGGAGCGGAAAGGCATCCGGGTGGACCTGGCGGAGCTGTCCCGGAGGCTGGGCGTGCCGGTGGTGGGCACCAGCGCCGGACGGGAGGAGGGCCTGGAGGAGCTGCTGGACCAGGTGGAGGAGGTGCTGGACGGCCGGGACCCCCCCAAGCCGCTGACGGTGCGCTATCCGCCGCCGGTGGAGTTCGCGGTGGCATCCCTCACCCCCCTGCTGGGCCGCCGGCTGAAGGGCCGTCTCCCCGCCCGCTGGACCGCCCTGCGGCTGCTGGAAGGGGAGGAGAGCCTGCTGGACGCCCTGGCCGCCGCCCTGAACTGGGACCCCCGGCAGGACGCCCCGGTGGCGGCCGCCGTGGCGGAGGCCCGGACGGAGCTGGCCCGGGCCGGCGTGGAGCCGTCGGAGCTTAACGGGATACTGGTATCCGCCCTGCTGGGGACAGCCCGGGAGACGGCGCGGGCCGCCGTCTCCGTCCGGCAGGACGGAGGGAAGGACTGGGACCGGCGGCTGGACGGCATCCTCACCCACCGCCGCACCGCCGTCCCCCTGATGCTCCTGCTGCTGGCGGGGGTGCTGTGGCTCACCATCCAGGGGGCAAACTATCCCTCCGCCCTGCTCTCCCAGGGGCTGTTCTGGCTCCAGGACCGGCTGAGCGAGCTGTTTCACTGGCTGGATGCCCCGGAGTGGCTCCACGGCGCCCTGGTGCTGGGGGTATACCGGGTGCTGGCCTGGGTGGTCAGCGTGATGCTGCCGCCCATGGCCATTTTCTTTCCCCTGTTTACCCTGCTGGAGGACTTTGGCTACCTGCCACGGGTGGCCTTCCTGCTGGACCACGCCTTTCAGAAGGCCCGGGCCTGCGGCAAGCAGGCGCTGACCATGTGCATGGGCTTCGGCTGCAACGCCGCCGGGGTGGTGGGCTGCCGCATCATTGATTCCCCCCGGGAGCGGCTCATCGCCATGGTGACCAACAGCTTCGTACCCTGCAACGGCCGTTTTCCCACCCTGATTGCCGTTATCACCATGTTTTTTGTGGGGGCGGAGGGCGGACCCTGGGCGGGAGTGAAGGCCGCCCTGCTGCTGACGGGAGTGATCGTGCTGGGGGTGCTGGCCACCTTTCAGGCCTCCCGGCTGCTGTCGGCCACGGTGCTGAAGGGAGTCCCCTCCTCCTTTACCCTGGAGCTGCCCCCCTACCGGCGGCCACGGGTGGGCCGGGTGATTGTCCGGTCCATCCTGGACCGCACCATTTTCGTGCTGGGCCGGGCGGCGGCGGTGGCCGCTCCGGCGGGGCTGGTCATCTGGCTGTGCGCCAACGTGACGGTGGGCGGCGGGAGTGTCCTCCAGCACGTCACCGGCTTTCTGGAGCCCCTGGGTCAGCTGATGGGGCTGGACGGAGTCATTTTAACGGCCTTCCTCCTGGGCTTTCCCGCCAATGAAATTGTCATTCCCATTGCCCTGATGGCCTATCTGTCCGCCGGAACCATTCAGGACACGGGGGGACTGCTTGCCCTCCATCAGCTGCTGGCGGAGCATGGCTGGACCTGGCTGACGGCGGTGTGCACCCTGCTTTTCTCCCTCTTCCACTGGCCCTGCTCCACCACCTGCCTGTCCATCTGGAAGGAGAGCGGCAGTGTGAAGTGGACCCTGCTGGCCGTCGCCCTGCCCACGGGGGTGGGGATGGCCCTGTGTATCTGTGTGGCCTCGGCAGCCCGGCTGCTGGGTTTGGCATAAAATCAGGCGGAGCCCGCCGCGCACGCGCGGCGGGCTCCGCCATTAGAAGGGAGAATCAGGGAACTTAGGGAATCAGACAAACAGGGGGATGAAATACAGGCCCAGGCAGGTGATGATAATCCAGAACACGCAGATGAAGGCCATGAAGCCCCACACATCCTTCAGCTTCATGCCAACCACGCTCAGAGCGGGGATGACATACAGAGGCTGCAGCAGGTTGGTGCACTCGTCGCCCAGAACGAAGGCGTTCAGGCAGGTAGCCAGGTCGGCGCCCTGAATGTTCTGCACGGTCTGTACGATAAGGGGACCCTGCACGGTGAACTGGCCGCCCTGGGAGGGGATGAAGCAGTTGACCAGGCAGGCGGACAGGAAGGTGAAGATGGGCAGGGTGTGAGCGGTAGCCACGGAAGTGATGGCGCTGATCAGCACGGAGCCCAGGCCGCCCTCGATGTACATCATGCCCATGATGGCGCCGTAGAAGGGGAACTGCATGATGATATCGGTGGCCAGGTGCATGGAGTCGGCGTGAGCGGCAATCCAGGCGCTGGGCTGGGGGAACAGGAAGCAGTTGATGCCCACGAACAGGAAGATAACCAGGTTCATGTTCAGAGCGCCGAAGAAGCCCTTGGTGGCAAAGTCATAAATAATGTTGATGAAAATGAAGGCGCCTACGATCCACATGACGGGCTTGCAGGTGTTCATAATCTGGGCAAAGGAGCCGCCCTTGACGGTAATCTTGTAGTCGTTGGGGACAACGTCAGCCTGAGTGGCCACGTCGCGCAGCTCAATCAGCTCATCCTCGCCGGGCTGGGTGAACAGCACAATCAGGATGAAGGCGATGGCCAGCACGAAGAACAAAATCACGTTGGGGGTGTTGTAGCAGGTCTCCAGCACGGTCATGGTGTGGCCCACGATTTCGGCGTAGGAGCTGCCCTCAGTGGCCAGGTTGGAGTACAGGGTGGCGGAGGGCCCAAGGCACTGGCCCAGAATCATGCAGGTATAGCCGCCGGCCACCATCATGGGGAAGTGCAGGCCCTTGACCCGCTTGGCCAGCTGCATGGACAGGATGGGGGTGACGATGGTGCAGAACGCGTAGTTGATCATGGAGGTGACATAGCCGAAAATCATCATAATAATGATGGCGGTGTAGCGGTTATGCACCCGGCTGGCCATGGCGTTGAGCAGCTTGGTAACCTGAGGGCTGCGGGCGCAGGTGGCGCACACGCAGACCATGATTCCCATCTGGAAAGCCAGGGTGAACTGGCTGCTCAGGCCGCCCCACCAGGCCTGCAGGAGCTCCACAGGACCCTTGCCGATGAACAGGGACAGGACGAATACCAGAATCATCAGGATGACGCAGAATACAAAGGAGTCGGGGATGATTTTCTCGGCTGCGAAGTTAAACTTTTTGCTGATGTTCCACAGGGGAGTGCCCTTCAGACGTTTTGTCTGAGCTTGTTGGGACATGGGATCGCTTCCTTTCTCTCAAACTTCTCTCATATATGCCCTCGTTCCAACGGAACGGAAAGCGCGCGGGAGGGGGGAGCTTATTTGCCGTAGAGCATCCGGATGAGGTACTCGTTCAGGTCGGCGTTGGCCTTGGCCACCTGCTCGGGAGTCCACTTCTGGAAGCCCTCGCCGGTTTTGAAGCCGATCTTGCCCTCATCCCGCAGCTGCTTGAGCAGGGGGGAGGGAGTGTGGGTGTCCTCCAGATCCTTCAGAATGTAGTCGTGGATGTTGTAGGTCAGGTCGGTGCCCACCATGTCGGCGTTCTCCATGGGAGCCAGCTGGGGCAGGCGGAGACCGAAGGAGTACTTCACCGCCTCGTCCACGGTGGCGGCGTCGGCAATGCCGTGCTCCACGATGGAGATGGCCTCACGCCACAGGGCATGCTGCATCCGGTTGGCGATGAAGCCGGGCACGTCCTTCTTGCACAGCACGGGCTTCTTGCCCACGGAGCGCAGGACCTCCATCACGGTCTGGGCGGTCTCTTCGGAGGAGGCGTCGGACTTGACCACCTCCACCAGGGGAATCAGGTGGCCGGGATTCCAGAAGTGGGTGCCCACAAAGCGCTCCCGATGCTTCAGGTCGCGGCTGATTTCACTGGGGCTCATCACGGAGGAGTTGGTGCAGAAGATGGTATCCTCGGCGCAGCGCGCCTCCAGCTTGGCAAAGGTCTCCCGCTTGATGTCCATGTCCTCGAACACGGCCTCAATGACGAGATCGGCGTTCTTCACCAAATCGCTGTCGATGTCGTTGGTGAAGTGGATGCGGGAGAGCCGGTCGGTGACGTCGGCGTCGGTCATCACGCCCTTGTCCACCAGCTGCTTGGTGTTGGTGCGGATACCGGCCTCCACGTCGGTGGGATACAGGTCGTACATGCCGATCTGATAGTCAGGGTTGGAGGCGAACACGAAGCCGATGTTCTTGCCCATCATGCCCGCGCCGCAAATCAGAATGTTCTTGATGTTCTGAGTGGTTTTCATTGCTCTGTGCCTCCCTTATTTCTTCAGGCTCAGAATCTCGCGGGCCTCGTCGGGAGTGGCAACCTTCTTGCCGTACTCCTCAATGACCCGGCGGGCACGCTCCACGAACTGTACGTTGCTGTCGGCCAGCACGCCCTTGGAGTACATGACGTTGTCCTCCATGCCCACGCGGATGTGGCCACCCAGGGCCACGGCGCCGTAGAGCATCTCCATGGCGGAGTGACCCACGCCGAAGCAGCTCCAGGTGGAGCCGGGGCACAGGGACTCCATGGTCTCCTTCATAAAGATCAGGTTCTTCATGGAGCCGGGGATGCCGTTGGCGCAGCCCATGCAGAACTGGAAGTGC
>CALWOL010000012.1 GCA_944383135.1 uncultured Flavonifractor sp. | reverse complement strand
ACCTGCTGACCAAGGTGTACCAGCCCACCCGGGGCACCATTCTGCTGGACGGCAAGGACACCCACGGCATGAACACCGTCCAGGTGAACAAGGCGGGCATCGCCCGTACCTTCCAGAACATCCGCCTTTTTGGCAACCTGAGTGTGGAGGACAATGTCAAAATCGGCCTGCACAACCATATCCGTTATCCCCTGTGGAGCGGGGTGCTCCGCCTGCCCAACTACTGGAAGGAGGAGCGCCTGGCCCATGAGAGCGCCATGGAGCTGCTGCAGATTTTCGATATGGAGCACCTGGCGGGGGCCAAGGCGGGCAGCCTGCCCTACGGCGCCCAGCGCCGGCTGGAGATTGTCCGTGCTCTGGCCACCAACCCCTCCCTGCTGCTGCTGGACGAGCCGGCGGCAGGCATGAACCCCTCGGAGACCGCCGATTTGATGGAGAACATCGTGAAGATCCGGGATACCTTCCAGATTGCCGTTCTCCTCATCGAGCACGACATGAGTCTGGTGATGGGGATCTGCGAGGGCATCTGCGTGCTCAACTTCGGCCAGATTATCGCCAAGGGCACCCCCAGCGAGATTCAGAACAACCCGGAGGTCATCAAGGCCTATCTGGGTGACCAGAAGGAGGTGTGAGCCATGGCGGTGATTCTGGATGTCAAGGATTTGAACGTGTACTACGGCGCCATTCACGCCGTCAAGGACATCTCCTTCCACGTGGAGGAGGGGGAGATTGTCACCCTCATCGGCGCCAACGGCGCCGGCAAGTCCACCACCCTCCAGACGGTGTCCGGCCTGCTCCATGCCCGCACCGGCTCCATCGAGTTTATGGGCAAGCCCATCCACGGCGTACCCGCCCACAAGCTGGTGGCCCAGGGTCTGGCCCAGGTGCCGGAGGGCCGCCGGGTCTTTGCCCAGATGACGGTGGAGGAGAACCTGGAGATGGGCGCCTTTACCCAGCCCGGATCCACGGTGGGTCCCAACCTGGAGAAGGTGTATGAGCAGTTTCCCCGGCTGAAGGAGCGGCGGCGCCAGGTGGCGGGCACCCTGTCCGGCGGTGAGCAGCAGATGCTGGCCATGGGCCGGGCGCTGATGTCCAGCCCCAAGCTGCTGATGATGGATGAGCCCTCCATGGGTCTGGCGCCCATTCTGGTGGAGCAGATTTTTGATATCATCAAGTCCCTCCACAGGGCGGGCACCACCATCCTGCTGGTGGAGCAGAACGCCCGGATGGCCCTCAGCGTGGCCGACCGGGGCTATGTGCTGGAGACTGGCCGCGTTACCCTCACCGGGCCGGGCAAGACCCTGCTGGCCGACGAGACGGTGAAGAAAGCCTATCTGGGCGGCTGAGCAAAACAGACAAAAAGGCGTGACGGAATTCTACTTCCGGCACGCCTTTTTCTGTTTGTGGATTCCCATAACGGCATGATATAATAAAAATGTTGGGACTGTTTTGCACGGATATAAGGAGGAGCGAGCGCCGATTATGCCGAATTATTACGCCCATCTGAAGTTTGGAGACAGAGTTCTGGCGGACCTGCCGGAGGGGCTGGCCCGGGTGATTGCGGAGGAGCGGGAGGCCTTTGATTTGGGCTGTCTGGGTCCGGACCCGCTGTTTTTTTATCAGCCCATCCGGCCCAACGCCGTCCGGCGGGAAGGGGTACGGATGCACCGCCGCTCCGCCCTGCCGGCGGTGGAGCGGCTGCGCCAGGCCATTGAGGAGGATGTCCCCATGTCGGTGGGCTATGGAGCGGGTTTTCTGTGCCATCTGGCCTTGGACAGCGCCTGCCACGGCTATGTGAACCAGCGGGCGGTGGACGGCCCCATCTCCCACATGGCCATGGAGGGGGAGTTTGACCGGATGCTTATTGAGAACGACGGGCTGGACGGCTTTGAAAAGGCCTATCTGCCCTCCATGCCGGGCCGCCATTCCCAGGTGTGGGACGCGGCCTCCCGGGCTTATGCCAGCGCCTCTCCCCGGCAGATGCGGCGGGCCTGCCGCGCCATGGACTTGTACCTGAATATTCTGGCCCGCTCCAACGGCCGGGCCGCCGGGAAGGTCATCGGGGCGGTGAGCCACGCCCTGCCCATCCGCTCCGCCAAGGGGGTGGCCCTGCGGCGGAAGCCTCACCCCTCCGCGGTGGAGAGCAATGCCCACCTGGACCGCCTGCTGGAGGGAGCGGTGCCTGAGACAGTGGAGCAGATTACCGGCTTTTTCCGGGCCATTGAGGCGGAGCACCCCGTGCCCCGCTGGTTTGACCGGGATTTCAAGGGCGCGCCCGTCACCAGGCCCATGCAGACCCATTTCCGGGCCCCCACGGGATATTACCTCATTACCTGACAGAGCCTGAGGCCCGCTCCGCGCGCAGCGCGGAGCGGGCCTTTTGCCTCGTTTCAGGGCTCCACGGCCTCCAGCAGAAAGCTGACCGGACGGATTCCGTCGGTACAGCACACCACGCTTGCGCCCTCCTTCCGCTGCCAGGGGGTGTAGGTGGCCCCGCAGGAGAGGGCGGAGACGGTACGGTAGAGGTCGATCCAGGCCCAGGGGCAGAAGCCGGCGGGCATTTCGGCTCCGCCGGTGTAGAGAAAGCTGTCCCCCTCCTGGAAGAAATCACAGACACATTCTTCCGCCGGCTCTGTGAGATAGCGGTCAATCAAGTCGGCGTAAAGCTGTTTCCGGAGTACGGTAATGCGCACCTTTTTCATGGCTTCAGGCCCTCCTGTTCCCGTTGAAATTCCGTCATCGTGCCCCAGTACCGCTTGGGCATGTGGGTCATGCGGCATTTGGGGTTGTACCGCCCCTCTATGGCGATGGTGTCGTAAAACCGCCGCCACAGCCGGCGGAAGTCCAGCTCCTCCCGACCGGGCCCGTTCAGGCGGAATTCCGCCAGAGGGATGATGGCCCACTGGCGGGGCCGGTAGAAGAGAGCCTCCTTATGGGTGCGGTCGTACAGGACGAAGGCCTCCTCCGGATACCGGGTGCAGAAATGGGGGCGCAGCAGGGGAAGCACCCGGTTTTTGGGCGCGATTTCCCCGATGAGCAGCCCCTCCTGCTCCGAAAAACGGGTAAACCCCTTCAGCAGGTGGGCCTCGCCGGTGAGGTGCTGCACCGCCTTGGCCAGAGTGCTCACCCGGTCGTCGGTGAGGTCCCGCACCACCCCGGGCCCCCGCGCATAGCCCAGCCGGAGAAAAGCCCACAGGGCCATTTCCTTTTCCGGCAGGCAGGTGAGGAAGCCGTAAACCACCAGCTGCCGCCCCTGGGGGCCCAGCTTTGGCTCCAGAGACTGATAGACCCGTCTGGCGTGGGCGTCAACCGTAGCCACCTGCCGCTCCGGCCAGAGGGAGAGACGCCCGTCCTCCGGGCCCAGGAAGCAGGCGGGGGCCTCTTTGTGGAGGTAGGCCTCAAACACGCAGCACAGAAACCCGGCAAAGTTGCCGTCATAGTGATAGCTGACCTGAGTCCAGCCCATGAAACCCTCCTTATCCCGTCTGCTCAAACAGGGACAGCTGTTCCGGGGCCCCCTGGGCCAGCATGGGCCGCTCCTGGGCCACCAGGTGGCGGAGCACCCCGTCCGGGTTGACCCGCAGGCCCTCCAGCATTTTTCCCGAGCAGGTGAGAAAGTACTGGGCCCGTTTCAGCACCACCCCCAGCTTTTTCAGCCCCGCAAAGGTGAGGGAGCCGCACCGCCGGGCGGTGAGGATGCGCCTGGCGGACACCACCCCGATGCCGGGCACCCGCAGCAGGGCCTCGTAGTCCGCCCGGTTGACCTCCACCGGGAAGAACTCCATATGCCCCAGGGCCCAGGAGCACTTGGGGTCCACCAGAGGGTTGAAGTTGGGATTGGCCTCGTCCAGCAGCTCCTCCGCCCGGAAGTGATAGAAGCGCAGCAGCCAGTCGGCCTGATACAGCCGGTGCTCCCGCAGCAGAGGGGGCTTGAAGTCCCGCCGGGCAGGGAGGAGGGCGCTGTCCGATACCGGCATGTACGCGGAGTAAAACACCCGCTTCAGCTTGTACTTGTCATACAGCGCCTGGGTGAGGGTGAGGATGTGCCGGTCGCTCTCCGGGGTGGCCCCGATAATCATCTGGGTGGATTGGCCCGCCGGGGCAAACCGGGGGGCGTGCCGGTATTTGACCAGCTCTCCCCGGGACACCTGAATGCCGTCCCGAATCTGGGCCATGGGGGCCAGAATGGCCCCCTTCTTCTTGTCGGGACACAGCTTATGCAGGCTGTCCTCGCTGGGCAGCTCAATGTTGACGCTCAGCCGGTCGGCCAGCAGCCCCAGCTGCCGGGTAAGCCCCGGGTCGGCCCCGGGAATGGCCTTGGCGTGGATGTAACCCCGGAAGCCATATTCCTGCCGCAGCAGCCGCAGAGCCTGTATCATGGCCTCGGTGGTGCGGTCGGGACTGCCCCACACGGCGGAGGAGAGGAACAGCCCCTCGATGTAGTTGCGCCGGTAAAAGCCCAGGGTGAGCTCCGCCAGCTCCCGCGGGGTGAAGGCCGTCCGGGGCAGGTCGTTGGAGCGGCGGTTGACGCAGTACTGACAGTCGTAGATGCACCGGTTGGTCATCAGCACCTTCAGCAGGGAGATGCACCGGCCGTCGGCGGAAAAGGAGTGGCAGCACCCGGCGGCCATGGTACTCCCCAGCCCGCCCCGGCCGTCTCCCCGGTCCACGCCGCTGGAGGTACAGGCGGCGTCGTACTTGGCGGCGTCGGCCAGAATGGTCAGCTTGTCCAGCAGCTCCACAATGCTCCCCTCCTCTTTCGAACTGGTGTACGACTATTATAGCTCGAACAAACGTACCAGTCAAGAGGGAAGCGCTGGAAAACAAACGTCCCCGGAGCGGGACGGACCCGTTCCGGGGACGGGGCTCAGGGCTCCTCCGGCGGGGGCACCCGGCGGTGCTCCACCGGGCCCCAGGCGGGGAGGGGCAGGCCCTGCATGGCTCCAAGGACCCGGCTTTTCAGGCCGGGATACTGCTTGTCCAGGGTTTTGATGAGCTCCTTGACCTCCTGCCGTTTGGTGCAGCCGTCGGCGGGGCAGGGGTTGAACACCACCGGCAGGCCGTTGCGGACCGCGGCGTTGCGGATGAGCCCCTCGCCGCAGTAGAGCATGGGGCGGATCTGGGTGATGCCCATCCGGTCCAGCCAGGTCACCGGCTGAAAGCAGCTCAGCCGCCCCTCGTAAAACAGGGAGAGGAAAAAGGTCTCTACCGCGTCGTCAAAATGATGGCCCAGGGCGATTTTGGTAATTCCCCGCTCCTTAATGGCGTTGTGGAGGGCCCCCCGGCGCATTTTGGCGCACATGGAGCAGGGATTTTTCTCCTTCCGCAAATCAAAGATAATGTGGTGGATTTCCGAGGGAAGGAGGGTGAAGGGCACGCCGATTTCCTGGCAGTAGGCCGCCACCGGCGCAAAGTCCATCCCCGCGCCCCCATCCACACGGCCCATATCCAGGGTGTAGGCCTCCACGGTGAAGGGCTTGGGATAGAATTCCCGCAGCCGGGCCAGGGCGGTGAGCAGCACCAGGGAGTCCTTGCCTCCGGAAACCCCCACCGCCACCCGGTCTCCGGCCTGTATCATGTCGTAGTCCTCCACACAGCGGCGGACATAGCTGAGAATCTTGTTCATAGACACCTCAAAAATTGAAAATTGAAACGGAGAAAACGGGAGCTAAAAAGAGTATGAGCGAGAAAACAAAAGAAAAGTAAATCGTACTTTAAAAAAATCGGAAAACGTGTTGACACCCGGGAACGACGGTATTATAATACAAAACGCTCCAATCGTAAAGATTGGGGCCTGTATTCTGTTTAGACATATTTTTAGATATCAACAAATTGGAGGTTTCACCATGTCCACTTTTATGGCCAACAAGGGGAACATCGTCCGCAAGTGGTATATCCTGGATGCGGCGGGCAAGCCCCTGGGCAAGACTGCCGCCGCCGCCGCCACTCTGCTGCGGGGCAAGCACAAGCCTGAGTACACTCCCCACGCCGACTGCGGCGACTACGTCGTCATCGTCAACGCCGAGAAGGCCGTTCTCACCGGCAAGAAGCTGGAGCAGAAGTACTACCGCACCCACTCCGGCTGGGTGGGCGGCCTGAAGGAGACTCCTTACCGCCTGCTGATGCAGCAGAAGCCCGAGCTGGCCATGCGCGTGGCCGTCCGCGGCATGATGCCCCGCAACATCATCACCAAGGATTCTCTGTCCCGCCTGCACATCTACCGCGGCGCCGAGCATCCTCACACCGCCCAGAAGCCTGAGTCCTGGGCTGCCAACTAAGCAGGAGGTACAAGAGAATGTATAAGAGCAAGAAGCCTTATCTGTATGGCACCGGCCGCCGCAAGTCCTCCGTGGCCCGGGTGCATCTGTTCCCCAATGGTACCGGCACCATCACCATCAATGGCCGGGACATCGACGACTACTTCGGCCTGGAGACCCTGAAGCTCATCGTGCGTCAGCCTCTGGCCACCACCGAAACCCTGGGTAAGGTGGATATCGAGGCCACTGTGGTGGGCGGCGGCGTGACCGGCCAGGCCGGCGCCATCCGTCACGGCATTGCCCGCGCCCTGCTCCAGGTCAACCCCGAGTTCCGCGCCGCCCTGAAGGCTGCCGGCTTCCTCACCCGCGATCCTCGCATGAAGGAGCGCAAGAAGTACGGCCTCAAGGCTGCCCGTCGCGCTCCGCAGTTCAGCAAGCGCTAAACTTTATCAAAAGTGGTCAAAAACCCCGGAACTACGCGGT
>CALWOL010000011.1 GCA_944383135.1 uncultured Flavonifractor sp. | reverse complement strand
TTTGTCAAGCACTTTTTTCAACGTTCGGAGTTAGGTCCGTCCGGCTTCCGCCCGGTCTCCCGCCTCGTTTTCGGTTGAATTTGGTGCCCTCTCGCAAGGCGCTCAGTTAGAATACCACCCGCCCCTCACTTTGTCAACACCTTTTTGCACGTTCTTCTGACTTTTTTCGCCCCGGCCAAATGGCCGGGGCGAAAATCGCTCAACGCCGCCGGCGGGACGGCCGTTTTCCGTGAGTCTTGCCCTGGGGGCGCTTGCCCACCTTCTGCTCGACGCGGGAGGGTTTGGGCTCCTTCCTCTCCAGGAAAATAGCACCGGGGGTCCCCTTGGGCAGGCGGAACTCCACCTGTCCGCTGCCGGGATCGGCGCTGACGCAGGCCACCTCCAGCAGGGTCCCCAAGGTATACCGCTCCCCCTGAGGGCCGGTGAGGGTGAGGTGTTCCTCGGAACAGGCATAGTGCCCCCCGGGCAGAGCCTCCGCGGGCAGGAAGCCCTCTACCCCCGCGCCGGTGAGAACAAAGAGCCCGAAGCGACTCACGCCGGACACCACGCCGGGGAAGGTCTCCCCGATATGCTCCGCCGTGAACTCGGCCAGATAGCACTTCTCAATGTCCCGCTCCGCCACCTGGGCGGCCAGCTCCCGCTCGGAAGCCTGCTTGGCGGCCTTGGGCATGGCGGAGCTGAGCTTCTGCCCCGCCTTGCTCTCCAAGGTTCCGTCCAGCATGGCGGTGAGGCAGCGGTGGACCATCAGGTCCGGGTACCGCCGGATGGGGGAGGTGAAGTGGCAGTAATAGTCGGCGGCCAGGCCGAAATGCCCCAGGTTTTTCGGGTCATACCGGGCCTTCATCATGGAACGGAGCACCGCCGTGTGGACCAAAAACTCCTCCGGCGTGCCCCGGGCCTCCTCCAGAATCTTCTGGAGAGAGAAGTGGTCCGGCTCCTGGAAGGTATAGCCCAGCGGAGCCAGCACGTTTCGCAGGGCCTCGGTCTTTTCCCCGGAGGGCTTTTCGTGGATGCGGAAGATGCCGGGCAGCTCCCGGTCCGCTAGATGCCAGGCCACGCACTCATTGGCCGCCAGCATGAAGGACTCGATGAGCCCCTCGCTGATGCCGGGGGCGCGGGCCCGCACTCCGACGGGGCGGCCCTCCCCGTCGCAGAGGATCTCGTTCTCCCGGCTCTCCAGGTCCAGGCTGCCCCGCAGCTTCCGCCGCCGCTCCAGCACCCTGGCCAGGGCGGCCATCTCCCGCAGCATGGGCAGAATAGGAGCATAGCGCCCCTCCAGCTCCGGGTCGGCGCCCTCTAAAAGCGTGTTGCAGTCCCGATAGTTCATCCGCTCGGTGGTCCGGATGACCGATTTCGTAATGGTATGCTCCGCCACCGAGCCGTCGGGGTTCAGGGTCATGATGCAGGACAGGGTGAGCCGGTCCACCTGGGGATTGAGGGAACAGATGCCGTTGGAGAGTTCTTTGGGCAGCATGGGGATCACCTGGTCGGCAAAGTACACCGAGGTGCCCCGCTGCCAGGCCTCCACATCCAGGGGGGAGCCCAGGGGCACATAGTGGCTCACGTCGGCGATGTGGACCCCCAGCACCGCCCGGCCCTGTTCGTCCCGCTCCAGGGAGACGGCGTCGTCCAGGTCCTTGGCGTGCTCCCCGTCGATGGTGATGATGCGCTTGTCCCTTAAATCCAGCCGCCCCTCCAGGGCCGCCGGGTCCACCTGCTCCGGGGCCTCCGCCGCCTGGGCCAGCACCGGGGCGGGGAACTCCCGCTGGATGTTCTGCTCAAAGAGGATGGACTCCACGGCGGCCTCCCGGCTGCCGTCCCGCCCGAACACCTCCAATAAAGTCCCCATGGGGGGCTGCCTGGACGTGCCGTAGCTGGCCATTTTCACCGCCGCCCGGTCCCCGGGCCGTACGCCGCCGGTCTTGCCCACGATCTGGATGGCCTCCCGCAGCTTGTCCCCGGCAGGGACCAGCCAGGTCTCCCGGCCGTGCTTGCGCACCGCGCCGGTGACGGTGGGGTTGCCCCGGCGGAGGATGGCGGTCACGCGCCCGGTGCGCTTCTCCCCCGCCGCCTGTCCCGGGTCGGGCAGGACGGCCACCGTGTCCCCGTTCCAGGCCCCGTTTTCCGCCCGGGGCGGGATGAAGAGGTCCTCCTCCCGTCCCACGGTCCCCTCGGGGGTCACAAATCCAAAGCCCTTGCCGGCGGCCTGATAGACGCCGGTGATGGTCTGCTGTTCCTTCATAGTGTCTCCTTACTCGAATATCAGTTGTGCGTCCGGCTCCTCCTCGCCGCAGCAGGCCGCCCGCCAGCCCGCGCCGCCCCAGGCGCGGAACCACAGGCCGTTCCACTCTCCCGCCTCGCCGGGGCGGAGCAGGGGGACCTCGATGGAGCGGGCGGAGCGGTCCAGGCCGCTGCCGGTGTATTTGACATAGCTCTCCTTCAAGGTCCAGAGGGTGTAAAAGTCCGCCCACTCGCTTCCCCGCCGGGTGAACCACTGGAATTCCCGGTCGGAGAGGGCGTAGCGGGGCAGGTTGGGCCGCCGGGGCTTGATCCGCTCCACATCCACCCCCAGAGGGCGGTCCCCCAGGCCGCACAGGGCGAACGTGCCGCTGTGGCTGAGGCTGAAGTGGAGCGCGCCGCCTTTCAGCACCGGCTTGCCCCCTGAGAGGGTGTCGAATACCGGGCGCTCCACCCCATATTCCCGCAATTTTTTCTCCAGCAGGGCGTGGGCCGCCCTCTTGGCGTCCTCTTCCTCCACCATCCACAGTTTCAGCACACCGCTCCCCCCTCCGGTCCCATCTGCCCCCATTCTACCCCATCTTCCCCCACTTTACAACGCTCCCTCTTGCCGGGACAGGAGAGAGCGGCTATAATCAAAGGACCTAACGCAAGGAGGTACCCCATGACCCGAGAACAATACGAGCGCTGGAGCGCTCCCATCGCCCGCCATCCCCGGGGCCCCGCCGCCCTCAAGGGGATCAACACGCTGCTGACCCGCCTGTGCTACGTGTGCTATCCCCTGGCGCTGGCGGTGCTGGCAATCACCCGGGACGGCCGTTTCTGGCGGACGCTGCTGGTGCCCGCCCTTTCCTTTGTGCTGGTGACCTTCCTGCGCAAGGGGGTCAACCGCCCCCGGCCCTACGAGGCCCTGGACATCCGCCCCATCATCCACAAGGACACCAAGGGAAATTCCTTCCCCAGCCGCCACGTGTTTAGCGTCTTTGTCATCGACATGGCCTTCTGGTACCTGTGTCCCCCGCTGGGCGGCGTGTTCCTGGCGGTGGGCGTGATCCTGGCGGCCGCCCGGGTACTGGGCGGCGTCCACTACCCCAGCGACGTGCTGGCCGGGGCCCTGCTGGCTGCGGCGGCGGGCGCGCTGGGCTTCTGGGTCGTGTAACCTTACAAAACTGTCACCTTGCTGTAAGGTAGTTCGATGGCTCCCCCCCGGCCCCCGATGGTACAATGGGATCACAAGGAGGAATGCACTATGGAACCGATCCTGACCGTGTCCCATCTTCAGAAATACTACGGGAGCCGGGGCAACATCACCCGGGCCATTGACGACCTGAGCTTTTCGGTACAGCCCGGAGAGTTCGTGGGCATCATGGGCGCCTCGGGCAGCGGCAAGACCACCCTGCTCAACTGCATCGCCACCATCGACACCGTCACCGGCGGCAGCATCGTCATCGACAAGCAGGACATCACCAAGCTCCCCCGCAAGGCTCTCTCCCGCTTCCGCCGGGAGCGGCTGGGCTTCGTCTTTCAGGACTGCAACCTGCTGGACACCCTGACCGGGCGGGAAAACATCGCCCTGGCCCTCACCATCCTGCGCCGCCCGGCGGGGGAGATCGAGCGCCAGGTGGCCCAGACCGCCAAGCTCCTGGACGTGACCGACTGCCTGGACAAGTACCCCTATCAGATGTCCGGCGGCCAGCGGCAGCGGGTGGCGGCGGCCCGGGCCATCATCACCAGCCCCGCCCTGGTGCTGGCCGACGAGCCCACCGGGGCCCTGGACTCCAAGTCGGCCCGGCTGCTGCTGGACCGGTTCGAGCATCTCAACGGGGAGCGGGGGGCCACCATTCTCATGGTCACCCACGACGCCTTCACCGCCAGCTACTGCCGGCGCATCCTCTTCATCAAGGACGGCCGGCCCTTCACCGAGCTCATCCGCGGAAACGACGACCGGAGGGCCTTTTTCGCCAAGATCATCGACGTGGTGACCCTGCTGGGAGGTGACTCGGGCGATGTTCTGTAGACTGGCCCTGAAAAACGTCCGCCGCAGCGTGAAGGACTACTCCCTCTACTTCCTGACGCTGCTCTTCGGCGTGTGCGTCTTTTATGTCTTTAACTCCCTGGAAAACCAGTGGGTCATGGGGGCCCTCAACGCCAATGAACGGAACGTCAACTACACCGGCGCCATCTTGCAGCTGGTGGATGTGGTGTCGGTGTTCGTGGCGGTGGTGCTGGCCTTCCTGATCCTGTACGCCAACAGTTTTCTGCTCCGCCGGCGCAAGCAGGAGCTGGGCACCTACCTCCTGCTTGGCATGGAGCACAGCCGCATCGCCCTTCTCCTCTCCCTGGAGACCCTGGTGATCGGCCTGGCCGCCCTGGCGTGCGGGCTGGTGCTGGGCTTCTTCCTGGCCCAGGCCCTCTCGGCCTTCACGGCGGCCCTCTTCCGCATCCGGGTGGAGGAGTTCTACTTCGTCTTTTCCTGGAAGGGCGTGGCCAAGACCATCCTGTACTTTGGGATCATTTTCCTCCTGGTCATGGTCCTCAATGTGGTGACGGTGGCGCGGCAGCGCCTCATCCGCCTCCTCCAGGCCAACCGTCAGAACCAATCCCTGAAACTCCAGTCTGTCCGCGCCTCCCTGGTCTTTTTCCTGCTGGGGGTGGCGCTGCTGGCCGTGGCCTACACCCTGCTCCTGCGCCGGGGACTCCTCACCATCGACCGCATCTTCTTCCTCATGCTGGCCCTGGGCACGGCGGGCACCCTGCTCTTTTTCCGGTCCCTGTCCGGCTTCCTGCTGCGGTTGGGACGGAGCAACCAGAAGCTCTACTACCGGGAGCTCAACATGTTCGTCCTGCGGCAGTTCAACTCCCGCATCACCACCCACTACCTCTCCATGACGGTGGTGTGCCTCCTCCTGCTGCTGGCCATCGGCATCACCGCCTGCTCGGTGGGGGTGAACAACACGGTGGAGAGCAACGTCAGCCGGGACGCTCCGGTGGACATGACCCTCCGGGTGGAGGACTACGACTACGAAAACTTCGCCCAGGAGCTGCCGGGCTATCTGGCCCGGGCGGGCTTTGACCCGGAGACCCAGCTCACCGCCTGCGCCTCGGTCACCCGCTATGTGATGGATCTTCCCCTGGCCCAGCCCGTGACGGTCCAGGGCGAGGTCTATGAAAAACGCGCCATCGAATATGCCATGTCCCTCTCGGACTACAACGCCCTGATGGCCATTCAGGGCAAGGGTCCCTACACCCTGGAGCCGGGGACCTACGGCGTGGTGGAGGGCACCGAGGAGTATCAGGCCGCCCACCTCTTCTGGGAGGCCGGGGCTCAGTTCGTGCTGAACGGCGTCACCTACTCCCCCGACCCGGATTTCCACACCTCCGGAGCCTACTTCACCAGCACCATCCGCCTGTCTGACCTCTTCATTTTCCCGGACGGCGTGCTGGAAGCTCTGTCCAAGGAGCAGTACAACTTCTGCCAGTATTTCCTGGCGGGCGACTACGCCCGGGACGCCGACGCGGCGGAGGACGCCCTGTGGGCCTCCATCAACAGTCTCCATACCGTCATCGCGCAGAATCAGGGGACCCAGAGCTCCTCGTTCTCCCTGGACACCTACCTCTCCCTCTACGCCGAGGCCATGGGCACCAAGCTGCTGGTCCTCTTCCTGGGGCTGTATCTGGGCATCATCTTCCTGGTGACCAGCGCGGCGGTGCTGGCCCTCCAGCAGCTCTCCCAGGCCGCCGACAACGTGGAGCGCTACCGCATCCTGTCCCGGCTGGGGGTGGAGGAGCGGATGCGGGACCGCTCCTCCGACATCCAGGTCTTTCTGGCCTTCTTCCTCCCCCTGGCGCTGGCGGTGGTCCACTCCATCGTGGGCATGAAGGCCGCCAACGACATCATCGCCCAGCTGGGCAAGCTGGACACGGTGGCCAGCTCCGCCGTGACCGCCCTCTTTATCCTGGTGGTGTACGGGCTCTATTTCCTGGCCACCTGCTGGAGCAGCCGCCGTATTTTACGGGGTCTGTAAAAAACGAGGAAAAAGGCTTGAAAAGCGGTACTGACTGTGCTATGATATGAGATACGTTTCCGTGCGCGATTTTCGCGCCCAAAATTCGAAATCTGTGCCCCGCCGGGGGCCGAAAGGAAAGATGTATCGTGGATATCGCGAAGTTGGCGCTCAGCATCGTTCTGGTCGTCATCGACCTGGCCCTGATCATGGTGGTCATGCTTCAGTCCGGCAAGAGCGCCGGTCTGTCCGGCGCCATCGCCGGCGTGGCCGACACCTTTATGTCCAAGAACAAGGCCAAGGGCTGGGATGCCAAGCTGGCCCGTTGGACCAAGTGGGTGGCCGTGGCCTTCATTCTGCTGGCCCTGATCCTCTGCCTGGTGTAATCCGAGAAAAAATCCGCCGGTCTCTTCGGAGACCGGCGGATTTTTTGCACAGATCGCGGCGAAACGGCGCGGACAACGGGGCCCCGGCGTGGAGCCGCATCAGCCGCTTCCACACCGGGGCCCTCCCTTTTTTCTTAAAATTCCGCGTTGCCCACCGTTCTCGGGTGCAGCTCCACGTCGCGGATGTTGTTGATGCCGGTGAGGTACATCACCATCCGCTCGAAGCCCAGGCCGTACCCGGCGTGCTTGCAGGAGCCGTAGCGCCGCAGGTCCAGGTACCACCAGTAGTCCT
>CALWOL010000010.1 GCA_944383135.1 uncultured Flavonifractor sp. | reverse complement strand
CCGCCGGCAACATCAACGCCGACCCCTTCTGGCGGGGGCCGGAGCACAACGCCTGCCAGTGGTGCGAATATGCCGCCGCCTGCCACTTTGAGGAGGGCCGGGGGAACGACCGGCGGCGCTGGCTGCCCACCGTCAAGGGGGAGGACTTCTGGACGGCGGTGGCCAAGGAATCGGAGGACAGAAAGGAACCGTAACATCCATGACCCTGTTTGGAGGCATACTCAGCCGTCTCAGCGGCTTTTTGTACACCTATCTGCTCATTGCCCTGCTCATCGCGGCGGGGGTATACTTCACCGTCCGTACCCGGGGAGCGCAGTTCCGGCTTTTTCCCGAGGCCCTGCGGGTGCTGGGGGAACGGAAACGGGACGGGAAGGACATCTCCTCCTTCCAGGCCCTGATGATTTCCACCGCCTCCCGGGTAGGCACCGGCAACATCGCCGGGGTGGCCAACGCCATCCTGGCTGCCACCGTGCTGGGCGGCTACGGGGCGGTGTTCTGGATGTGGCTGCTGGCCCTCATCGGCGCCGCCTCCGCCTTTGTGGAGAGCACTCTGGCCCAGTGTTATAAGGAGAAGCGCGGCGCGGACTGGGTGGGCGGCCCGGCCTACTATATCCAGAAGGCCCTGGGCAGCCGGGGCTGGGGGGTGGCCTTCGCCCTGCTGCTCATCGCCTGCTTTGCCTATGGCTTCAACGCCCTCCAGGCCTACAACGCCGGTTCCGCTCTGGAATACTACCTGCCCGGCTACTCCCACAGCCTTTGGCCCGCGGTGGTGGGGGCGGTGCTGGCCGCCCTCACCGGAGTGTGCATCTTCGGCGGGGTGCGGCGCATCAGCGCCATCACCTCCGGCATCGTGCCGGTGATGGCCGCCGTCTATCTGGCTCTGGGCCTGTTCATCACCATCAAAAACATCGGACAGGTGCCCCACATGCTTTCCCTCATCTTCTCCCAGGCCTTTGAGCCGGAGGCCATGTTTGCCGGCGTGGGGGCCTCCTGCGTCATCCAGGGCATCAAGCGGGGCCTGTACTCCAACGAGGCGGGCATGGGCTCCGCCCCCAACGCCGCCGCGGCCGCCGACGTGTCCCATCCGGTGAAGCAGGGGCTGGTACAGATGCTCTCCGTATTCATCGACACCATCCTCATCTGCTCCACCACCGCCTTTCTGCTGCTGCTGTCCGGGGTGCCCATCGACGCCTGCACGGAGGGGATGCACTTTGTCCAGGCGGCGGTCCAGGCCCAGGTGGGACCGATGGGGCCGGTGTTTATCACCGTGTCCATTTTCCTGTTTGCCTTCAGCTCCCTGGTGGGCAACTACTATTACACGGAATCCAACCTGAAATTCATCCGGGATTCCAGGCCTCTGCTGCTGGCCTTCCGCCTCACCTGCGTGGCCGCCGTTTTCCTGGGCGCCCAGATGGACTTCTCCACCGTGTGGGATTTGGCCGACGTGTTCATGGGTCTCATGGCCCTGGTGAATCTGGCGGCCATCCTGCTGCTGGGCGGGAAAGCGGTGGCCGTCCTGAAGGACTATACCCGGCAGAGAAAGGCCGGGCGGAATCCGGTGTACCGCTATGAAGAGGTGGGGGTGGGGGACCCGGCCGTCTGGAACGAGGCCCACGCCCGGAAATGGGAGGAAACGTAAGGAGGGGTAACATGGCCTTTTCTCTGACAAGGGAGCAGCAGGCTGCGGTGGACAACCGGGGGGGCGGACTGCTGGTGTCCGCCGCCGCGGGCTCGGGCAAGACCCGGGTGCTGGTGGAGCGGCTGCTGGCCCGGGTGGAGGAGGGGGCGGACATAGACCGCTTCCTGGTCATCACCTACACCAAGGCCGCCGCCGCCGAGCTGCGGGGCCGCATTGTGGAGGAGCTGTCC
Organism: uncultured Flavonifractor sp.; assembly: GCA_944383135.1. Taxonomy (GTDB): domain Bacteria; phylum Bacillota; class Clostridia; order Oscillospirales; family Oscillospiraceae; genus Flavonifractor. The sequence goes on along the minus strand of CALWOL010000010.1, from coordinate 15,258 downwards.
GCCCGGCTGGCCCGGCACCCTACCGACGGCCATCTCCGGCGGCAGGCCACCCTGGTGTACAAGACCCAGATTTCCACCATCCACGCCTTTTGCGCCCAGCTGCTGCGGGAGCGGGGGCAGGAGGCGGACGTGGAGGCGGACTTCCGCCTGTGCGACGAGGGGGAGGCGGGCATCCTCATGCTCCGCGCCCTCAACGACGTGCTGGATGCCCGCTATGAGACCATAACCGAGGGCAGCGACTTTGCCAGGCTGGTGGATACCATGTCCGCCGGGCGGGACGATTCCCGGCTGATGCAGATTGTGCTGGATATCCGGGGGCGGGTTCAGGCCCATCCCCATCCGGCGGCCTGGCTGGAGGAGCAGGCCGGGCTCTTTGCCCTGGAGGGGATTAACGACGCCGCCCAGACCCCCTGGGGGGCGCTGCTGCTCTCCGATGCCGCCGGACAGGCGGCCTACTGGCGCCGCCGGATGGAGGAGGCCCTGGAGCTGTGCGCCCGGGACGGAAATCTGGAGGCCAACTACGCCGCCAGCATCCGGGATACCATCGCCGGCCTGGACGGCTTCCTGGCGGGGGCCAAAGCCGGCTGGGACGCGGCGGCCGCCGCCCTGCCCATCCCCTTCCCCCCGGCGGGGCGGAAGCGGATCGCCGACGCCCCCTGGGCGGCGGAGCGGGTGAAGGCCATCCGCGCCGCCTGCAGGAAGCGCCTGGAGAAACTGGAGGAGTGGTTCAGCGAGGACGGCGCGGGTCTGCTGGAGGGCCTGCGGGCGGTCTGTCCGGCGGTGCGGGGACTGGTTGCCCTGGTGCGGGACTTTGAAGCCGCCTATACCGCCGAAAAACGGCGGCGGAGCCTGCTGGACTTTGCCGACCTGGAGCATCTGGCGGTGGCGCTGCTGGTGGGGGAGGACGGACAGCCCACCCCCCTGGCCCGGCAGTGGAGCGCCCGCTACGACGAGATTATGGTGGATGAGTACCAGGACACCAACCAGGTGCAGAACGCCATTTTCACCGCCCTGTCCAAAGACGGCGCCAACCTCTTCCTGGTGGGGGACGTAAAGCAGTCCATCTACCGCTTCCGGCTGGCCGATCCCACCATCTTCTTGGACAAGTATCAACGCTTTACACCATATGATCAGGCCAGGGAGGGAGAGGAGCGGAAGGTGATTCTCTCCCGCAACTTCCGCTCCCGGCCGGAGGTGCTGGAGGGGTGCAACTTCCTCTTCCGCAGCCTGATGTCGGTGCCCTTCGGGGCGATGGAGTATACCGATGACCAGGCCCTTTTCCCCGGCCTGTCCTGGGAGCCGGACCCCGCCTGCCCGGTGGAGCTGAGCGTGCTGGACGCCTCGGCATCCGGGGAGGAGGACGAGGAGAAGACGGCCCGGGACCTGCTGGAGGCCCGCTGGGCCGCCCGGCGGATTGGGGAGCTGCTGGACGAAGGGCGGCGGGCGGACGAGATTGTCCTCCTCCTCCGCTCCCCCAACACGGTGCTCCACCACTATGCCCTGGCTCTGGGGGAGCGGGACATCCCCTGGGAGGCGGAGGGGGGCGGGGATTTCTTCGGGGCCACCGAGGTGAATGTGGCCCTGTCCCTGCTGCAAATCATCGACAATCCCCGGCAGGATGTGCCTCTGGTGTCGGTACTCCGCTCTCCGGTGTACGGCTTTTCCGCGGACCGGCTGGCCCAGCTCCGGGCCGCCTCCCCCCATACCGACCTGTACGCCGCCCTGGAGGCGGACGGCGGCCAGGACTGCGCGGCCTTCCTGGAGGAGCTGGCCAGGCTGCGGCTGGGGGCGGGGGACCGGAGCAGCCATGAGCTCATCTGGCAGCTCTACGAGCGCACCAATCTGCTGGGTATTTTCGGCGCCATGGGGGAGGGAGAGACCCGTCAGGGCAACCTGCTCACCCTGGCGGAGCTGGCCCGGCAGTATGAGGGAACGGGCCACAAGGGCCTGTTCCGCTTCCTCACCTACCTCACCCGCCTGCGGGAGAATGGCTCCCGGCTGGCCCTGCCCGGGACGGGCCGGGGCGGCGGGGTGCGCATGATGAGCATCCACAAATCCAAGGGTCTGGAGTTTCCGGTGGTATTGCTGTGCGGCCTGGCCCGGCAGTTCAACCGGGAGGACCTGCGCCAGCCCATCCTTTTCCACCCCAAGCTGGGGATCGGGCCCAAGGGCCTGGACGGGGAGCGTGGGGTGGAGTACCCCACCCTGGCCCGCACCGCCGTGGCCCGGCAGCTGGAAAAGGAGATGATGGCCGAGGAGCTGCGGCTGCTGTACGTGGCCATGACCCGGGCCAGGGAGAAGCTGATTCTGTCGGTGGCCCTCACCGGCGGCGGGAGGGATTTGGCCCGGCTGGCGGGAGACGCCGGCTGCCCGGTGGACCCCCAGGTGCTGCTGGCCTGCCAGAGCGTGGGCCAGTGGGTGCTGCTGGCCGCCCTGTGCCGTCCCGACGCCGCCGCCCTCCGCCGGGCGGCGGAGACCGACGTGCCGGAGCCGGACACGGACTTCGGCCCGGCCTGGGACGTGCGCTTTGTGGACGGCACTCCCCTCCGGGAGCCGCCGGAGGGAGCGGAAGCGCCCGCCGGGAACCCGGCGGGGGAGGAGGGGAGACAGAACCCGGCGGAGCTGGCCCGGCGGCTGGCCTGGCGCTATCCCCACCAGAGCAGCGTGGAGCTGCCCTCCAAGCTCACCGCCACCCAGCTGAAGGGCCGGGGGCTGGATGAGGAGGCGGCGGAGCAGGCCCCCCGGCCGCCCCGCACCCTCACCTTCGGCCGGCCCCGTTTTGCCGCGGAGGAGTGGGGGCTCACCCCCGCCCAGAAGGGCACCGCCCTCCATCTGGTGATGCAGTACATTGACTTTGAGCGGGCGGGCACGCCGGAGGGGGCGGCGGCGGAGATTGCCCGGCTGGTGGAGGAGCAGTTCCTCACCCCCCAGCAGGGAGAGGCGGCGGATGCCGGGGCGGTGGCGGCCTTCTTCCAGTCGGAGCTGGGCCGGGAGCTGATGGCCTCGGTATCCCTCCGCCGGGAGTTCAAGTTTTCCATCCTGGTCCCCGCCCGGCAGTACATCCCCGCGGCGGAGGAGGGGGAGGAGATTCTCCTCCAGGGGGTGGTGGACTGCTGCTTTGAAACCCTGGAGGGCATTACCGTGGTGGATTTCAAGACGGACCGGGTGACGGAGGGGAGCGTGGCGGAGCGGGCCGCGCATTACCGCCCCCAGCTGGAGGCATACAGCCGGGCCCTGGAGGAGATGACCGGAAAACCGGTGGTTCGCCGGGTGCTGTGGTTCTTCGCCCTGAGCCGGGCGGTGGAGCTGTGAAAAAATTTAAAAAAACAGTTGCAATCCCTGTCCCTTTGTGCTATCATATTCTAGCGTTTATAAGGCGTGGAGGTTTGCTGCGCCGCTTCATCCGGAACGAGAAAGAGGTGAACACAACATGAAGGAAGGCATTCATCCCAACTACGGGCAGACGACGATTAAGTGTGCCTGCGGCAACGTAATCGAGACCGGCTCCACCAAGAAGGATATCCGCGTTGAAGTCTGCTCCAAGTGTCACCCCTTCTTTACTGGTAAGCAGAAGATGGTGGATACTGGCGGACGTGTCAGCCGCTTCAACAAGAAGTTCGGCCTGGACAAGAAGTAAGCTGGTCAGAAGAGCCCGTACCGGTATTGGTACGGGCTCTTTTTCATCCGGCGGGCATACAATGGAATCTGACAGGAGGGAACCGTTATGTTTGAAAAGCTCGATCCCAAGGATTTGCAGGAGAATGTCTTTTCCCTGATTGGGGAGCGGTGGATGCTCATCACCGCCGGCACCGGCGAGGGGTGCAACACCATGACCGCCAGCTGGGGCGGCCTGGGGGTGCTGTGGGGCAGGCCGGTGGCTACGGTATACATCCGGCCCCAGCGGTACACCCTGGAATTTGTGGAGCGGGAGGACAGATTCACCCTCTGCTTCTTTGGGGAGCAGTACCGCCAGGCTCTGGCCCTGTGCGGATCCAAAAGCGGCCGGGACGTGGATAAGGTAAAGGAGTGCGGCTTTACAATAGAAACGGAAAATGGCGCTCCCTATTTCCAGGAGGCGGACCTGGTGCTGGTGTGCAGGAAGGCCTACTGGCAGGACATGGACCCCGCCCACTTCCTGGACGGGGAGATTGACGGCAAGTGGTATCCCCAGAAGGACTATCACCGCATCTTCATCGGGGAAATTGAGACGGTGCTGAAACAGAAATAACGCCGGGGCGGCCGCCCCGGCGCGGAGGGACCAATGACAGAGAATCAAGAGAAAAAAGTCATCAACCGGGCGGTGCTGGTGGGGCTGAACGCCCACTGCCTGACCCGGGAGGAGAACGCCGACGAATCCTCCATGGAGGAGCTGGCCGACCTGCTGGAGACCGCCGGCGGGGAATGTGTGGGGGTGGTGTTTCAGAACAAGGACGCCCCCGATCCCCGCAGCTTCATCGGGGAGGGCAAGGTGGCCGAGGTGAAGGAGCTGGTGGAGGCCATGGGGGCCGATCTGGTCATCGTGGACAACCCTCTCTCCCCCTCCCAGCAGCGGGCCCTGTCGGAGGATTTGAAGGTACAGGTGCTGGACCGGGCGGCCCTGATTCTGGACATCTTCGCCCAGCGGGCCCGCACCAAGGAGGGCCGGCTTCAGGTGGAGCTGGCCCAGTACCAGTACCTGCTGCCCCGGCTGCTGGGCATGTGGACCCACCTGGAGCGGCAGGAGGGCGCCATCGGCACCCGCGGTCCCGGCGAGACCCAGCTGGAGACCGACCGGCGGCACATCCGCAGAAAGATCCAGAAGCTGCGGGAGGAGCTGGAGGGGGTACGCCGGGTGCGCTCCACCCAGCGCTCCCGCCGGGAGAAGAACGAGGTGCCGGTGGTGGCCATCGTGGGCTATACCAACGCGGGCAAGTCTACCCTGCTCAACAAGCTCACCGGGGCGGACATCCCAGCCAACAACCGGCTGTTTGACACCCTGGACACCACCACCCGCACCCTGGAGATTTCCGATACCTGCACGGTGCTCCTCAGCGATACCGTGGGCTTCATCCGCAAGCTGCCCCACCACCTGGTGGAGGCCTTCAAGGCCACCCTGGAGGAGCTGACCTACGCAGACCTGCTCCTCCACGTCATTGACACCTCCAACCCGGAGTGGCGGGAGCAGGCCGACGTGGTGGAGCGGCTCATCGTGGAGCTGGGGGCGGAGCAGACCCCCCGCATCGACGTGTTCAACAAGGTGGACCGCTGTCCCGGGGAAATTCTCCCCCACGGGGAGGATATTGTGTCGGTATCCGCCAAAACCGGCCAGGGACTGGAGGAGCTGTTGCGCAAGATTGGGGACCGGCTGGACACCGGCGCCCAGAAGGTGGTGCTCCGCATCCCATACGACAAGGGCGGTCTGGTGGATCTGCTCCACCGGGAGGCCAAGGTGGAGCGGGTGGACTACGGAGAGGCCATTGAGGTGGAGGCCGTCTGCACCCCCGTCCAGCTGGGCCGGCTGAAGGAATATGTGGTGTCCGGCTGGACGCCTCCCACGGAGTTTTGGGAGGACTGAGCCGGCTTCACCAGGAGGTATTTATCATGGAACTGCAAACCGAACGCCTGCTCCTGCGTCCCTTTACCCAGGAGGACGGGGAGGCGCTGTATGCCTACGCCAGCCATCCGGAGGTGGGACCCTGGGCGGGGTGGAAGCCCCATGCCGATGTGGAGGAGAGCCGCCGGGTCATCCGGGAGATTTTCCTGCCCTCCCGTACCCTGGCGGTGGTGCGCAGGGCCGACGGCCGCCTCATCGGTTCGGCGGGCTTTGTGGGGAAGCACCGCAGGGAGCTGGGCATCCCCAGCGAGGAGATTGGCTACTCCCTGGCCCGGGATTGCTGGGGTCAGGGCCTCATCCCGGAGGCGGTGGAGGCTATCATGGAAAATGCCTTTACAGCGCTTGGCTACCAGGCGCTGTGGGCGGCCTACTATGATGGAAACCGGAAGTCCAAGCGGGTGATGCTCAAGTGCGGCATGACCTACCGCCTCAGCCGGGTGGAGCCGGTGGAGCAGCTGGGGGAGACCCGGCTGGCCCACTACTTTGCCATCACCAGGAGGGAGTGGGAGGGGCGATGACGGACTATCAGATGCCCACCGCCCCCGGCGAAGCCGAGCTGGTGGAAAAACGCTCCCGGTTCATCGGCCGCGTCTGGCCGGTGGAGCGCGAGGAGGAGGCCCGGGCCTGGATTGAGGCCATGAAAAAGAAGCACTATGACGCCCGGCACAACTGCTGGTGCTACCGCATCCGGGCGGAGGGCGTGGAGCGCTATTCCGACGACGGGGAGCCTCAGGGGACCGCCGGCCAGCCCATGCTCAACGTGTTCCAGCGGGAAGAGGTGACCAACGTCTGCTGTGTGGTGACCCGCTACTTCGGCGGTGTGCTGCTGGGGGCGGGGGGCCTGGTGCGGGCCTATACCCAGAGCGCCAAGGATGCCCTGGACGCCGCCGGGATTTCCGTGGTGCGCCGCTGGGTGGAGGTGACCGTCCCCTGCCCCTACGCCTTTTTTGAGCGGGTCCGCCAGGAGGTGGAGGCCCAGGCCGGCGTGGTGGGGGAGGTGGAGTACGCCGCCGAGGTCACCGTCCACGCCCTGCTGCCGGAGGACAAGGTGGAAACCTTTACGCAACGCCTCACCGAGCTGGGTGCCGGCGGCCTGTCCGCCGCCGTGGTGGGGGAGCAGTTCCGGGGTGTACCCAGGAAATTATGAATAAATCGTAAATGTTCGGGAAAAAGGAAGGGTTTTTTCGGGGAAGGGAGTATATAAACGGATAGACCGACGCGAAAAAGGGAAGGCGGTGACCCTTTTTGACACGGAGAGAGCAGATGGAGCAGCGGGAGCGGGAGATGCTGTCCCCCTATGCCTGCCTGTCCGCCCAGTCCATGGGCCGTCAGCGGCCCATGGCGGAATGTCCCGTCCGCACCTGCTTTCAGCGGGATATCGACCGGATTGTCCACTCCAAGGCCTTCCGGCGGCTCAAGCATAAGACCCAGGTCTTTCTGGAGCCGGAGGGGGACCACTACCGTACCCGGATGACCCATACCCTGGAGGTCAGCCGTATTGCCCGCACCATTGCCCGGGGCCTGGGCCTCAATGAGGACTTGGCGGAGGCGGCGGCCTATGGCCACGACCTGGGACACACCCCCTTTGGCCACGCCGGGGAGCGAATCCTGAACGAGATTATGCCCGGGGGCTTTGCCCATAATGAGCAGTCCCTCCGGGTGGTGGACCGGCTGGAAAAGGACGGGGAGGGCCTCAACCTGACCTATGAGGTTCGCCGGGGCATTCTGTGCCACACCGGCCCGGACCGGGCGGAGACCCTGGAGGGCCAGCTGCTCCGCCTGGCGGACAAAATCGCCTACATCAATCACGATATTGACGACGCCATCCGGGGCAAGATCATCTACCCCATGGATATCCCCCTCTCGGTGTCCCAGGTGCTGGGTTTTACCCACTCGGAGCGGATCAACACCCTGACTGTGGATATTATGACCCAGAGCGACGGGAAGAAGGAAATTCTCCAGTCCCCCGCCTGCCGGGACGCCATGCGCGAGCTGCGGGAGTTTATGTTTGAGTATGTCTACCGCAACCCGGTGGCCAAGGGGGAGGAGGGCAAGGCCCAGGACATGCTCCGCCGCCTGTTTGAGGCCTATGTCAGAGAACCCGACAGGCTGCCCCCGGAGTACCAGGCCATCCGGGTGGAGGAGGGCGTGGAGCGGGCCGTGTGCGACTACATCTCCGGCATGACGGACAAATACGCCGTGGAGCAGTTTGGGGAGCTGTTTATCCCCAAATCCTGGAGTGTGAAGTAGGGCCGCCCCGTCCCACACCCGAGCCCTGGGCCAGGTATGGACGCGGTATTTTTTGGAAAACATAGTCGGAAGGAGGAGCTGCGGTGGCCATCCCGGAACAATTCATTGACGAGCTGGTGGCCCGCAGCGATATCGCCGACGTGGTATCCTCCTATGTTCATCTGAGCAGGAAGGGGAGCAATCTGTGGGGTCTGTGCCCCTTCCACAGTGAAAAGACCCCCTCCTTCTCCGTCTCCCCCGACAAGCAGATCTACCACTGCTTTGGCTGCGGCAAGGGGGGCGGGGTCATCTCCTTTGTGATGGAGATGGAAAACCTCTCCTTTCCCGACGCGGTGCGCCTGCTGGCCCAGCGGGCGGGGCTGGAGGTGCCGGACACCGGCACGGATGAGGCGGGCCGGAAAAAGCGGGCCCGGGCGCTGGAGGCCAATAAGCTGGCCGCCCGGTTTTACTATGACTATCTCAACGGCCCCGGCGGCCAGCGGGTGCGGGACTACATTGCCCAGCGGCAGATCAGCCGCCGCTTTGCGGTCCGCTTCGGTCTGGGTGCCGCTCCCGACGGCTGGGACGGGCTGACCAAGGCACTCACCGCCCAGGGCTTTACAAAGCTGGAGCTGATCGACGCCGGCCTGGCGGTAGCCGGGAAAAACGGCGGCGTGTATGATAAATTCCGCGCCCGCCTGATGCTCCCCGTCATAGATGTGCGGGGGGACGTGGTGGGCTTTACCAGCCGGATTCTGCCGGGGGAGGAGGGGGCCAAATACCTGAACACCCCGGAGACCATGGTCTTTCACAAGGGCCGGCTCATCTATGCCCTGAATCTGGCCAAGAATACCAAGCGCCCCAACCTGATTCTGGTGGAGGGCAACATTGACGTCATCACCCTTCATCAGGCGGGGTTTGACAATGTGGTAGCCACCATGGGCACCGCCCTCACGGAGGAGCACGCCCGCATTCTCTCCCGGTACACCAAGGAGCTGGTGCTTTGCTACGACAACGACGCGGCGGGGAAGAAGTCCACCCAGCGGGTGCTGGAGATTCTGAAAAACGCCGAGCTCACCGTGCGGGTGCTTCAGCTGCCCAACGTCTATGACAGTGAGGGGAAGCCCCTGAAGCAGGACCCGGATGATTTTGTCAAAAAATTCGGACCGGCGGCCTTTGAGAAGTGTCTGGAGGGCAGCGCGGGGCAGAATGACTACCGGCTGGGAGACTTGCAGAGCCGCTTTGATTTGAGCAGTGAGGAGGGCCGTCTGGCCTATCTGAAGGAGGCGGTGGCCACTGTGGCCGCCCTCCAGAGTCCCATTGAGCGGGAAATCTATGGAAACAAGGCGGCGGCGGCGGCGGGTATTTCCGGTCAGGCCTTTGCCCAGGAGGTGGAGCGCCACCGGAAGAGCCGCGCCTGGCAGGCCAAAAAACGGCAGGAGCGCCGGGACCTGACCCCCGCAGTCCGGGTTCAGCCCCGGGAGCGGGAGCTGCGCTATCAAAATGTCCGATCCGCCCGGGCGGAGGAGGGCGTGCTGCGGCTGCTGCTGCTGGAGCCCTCTCTGTTTTCGGCGGTGGAGGAACTGGAGCCGGAGCGGTTTTCCGCTCCGGGACTGGCCAAGATTTACGGCCTGCTGCGGCAGCGGTACCGGGAGGGGCGGAGCATTCAGCTGACCGCCCTGACGGGAGATCTGACGCCGGAAGAGATGAGCGCGCTGGTGGAAATTGTGGATCAGCCCCAGCAGCTGTCCAACTGTGGGCAGGCATTGAAAGATTACATGGAGATTATTGAGACAGAAGCGCTGAAGCGGGGCGAATCAGAGCAGGATTTGCTGCTGGCTGCGCGGGAGAAATTCAGAGAGAAAAAAGCGTATGGAGGATAGCCGCATGAGTGAGAAGAAGGCCGCCGGCAAAAGAGTTCATACTCTGACCGTGGAGGACCAGAACAAGCTGGCCCGGGAAAATGCCAAGAAGATGGAGCAGGGCAAAATCGAGGTTATGAAGGTAGTGGAAGGCGTCCAGGGCGCCGAGAAGCTGGCGGAGCTGATTGAGCGGGGCAAGAAAAACGGCAAGCTGTCGGCCAGCGAGCTGATGGATGTGCTGGAAAATATGGATTTGGAAAGCGAGCAGATGGACAAAATCTACGACACCCTGGAGAACCTGGGGATTGACACCGTAGGAGACGACTATCTGCCCGAGCTGGCCGACGATGTGGTCCCCCCTCTGGAGGAGCTCAATGAGATTGAGGAGCTGCCCGAAGAGGAGATTGTGGACCCCAACACCCTGGTGGACTCCTTCGGCATCGACGACCCTGTGCGCATGTACCTGAAGGAAATCGGCAAGGTGAACCTGCTCAGCCCCGACGAGGAGATACAGCTGGCCCAGGACATGGGGGCCGGCGACGCCGCCAAGGAGCAGCTGGCCGAGCTGGAGGGGGATGACAGCATCACCCTCTCGGAGGAGGAGCTGAAGGAGCTCCACCGCCTGGTGAAGCGGGGCGAAGCCGCCAAGCAGCGCCTGGCGGAGGCCAACCTCCGTCTGGTGGTGTCCATCGCCAAGCGCTATGTGGGCCGGGGCATGCTGTTCCTGGATCTGATTCAGGAGGGCAACCTGGGCCTCATCAAGGCGGTGGAGAAGTTCGACTACACCAAGGGCTACAAGTTCTCCACCTATGCCACCTGGTGGATTCGCCAGGCCATTACCCGGGCCATTGCCGACCAGGCCCGCACCATCCGCATCCCCGTCCACATGGTGGAGACCATCAACAAGGTCATCCGGGTTTCCCGGCAGCTGCTCCAGGAGCTGGGCCATGATCCCTCTCCCGAGGAGATTGCCGAGGAGATGAGTATGCCGGTGGACAAGGTGCGGGAGATTCTCAAAATCGCCCAGGAGCCGGTGAGCCTGGAGACCCCCATTGGCGAGGAGGAGGACTCCCATCTGGGAGACTTCATCCCCGACGAGGATGCCTCCGAGCCCTCTGAGGCCGCCTCCTTCACCCTGCTGAAGGAGCAGCTGGTGGATGTGTTGGGGACCCTGACCCCCAGGGAGGAGAAGGTGCTCAAGCTCCGCTTCGGTATTGAGGACGGCCGCACCCGTACCCTGGAGGAGGTAGGCAAGGAGTTCAATGTCACCCGGGAACGCATCCGCCAGATCGAGGCCAAGGCCCTGCGCAAGCTGCGCCACCCCAGCCGCTCCAAGAAGCTGAAGGATTTTTTGAACTGAGAAATGAAGGACCTGCCGCAGAATGGAAACATTCTGCGGCAGGTCCTTGGCTTGACAGCAAAAAGGAAGCCCCCCGGCTGGCGCCGGAGGGCCTTATTTTGTGGTTTGGGGGGAAGATTACTTTAGCTCCACCTTGGCGCCGACTTCCTCCAGCTTCTTCTTGAGCTCCTCGGCCTCGTCCTTGGACACGCCCTCCTTGATGGCCTTGGCCACATAGGGTATATGCTTCGCATAGTGCCATTGATACCTTCTATCACCAATCGGAAGGTGGGCAACGGGCTGTCACCTGCCCTTGACTGAAACGGGTGTTCTATTATAACATACTGACAGGCCAAAGAAGGCCAAGGGCAAAGTGGAAGCCTTTTTCCACAAAGCAGGCCGGAACAGGAGGGAAAAGCGGTGGAAACAGTGGAAAACCTGCAAATCAGCACATGCGAGCGGGCGGTGCTGGAGGAAGCCATACACAGCCTGGAGGAGATGCGGGAGCCGGAGCGCACAATCATGGCGGAAGCCTTAGAGCGGATGGCCAGAGCCGGAGACCTGGCGGGCCGGAAGAGGCAGAGTAACCGGCGCACGGAGCCATTTCGGCGCAAGCTGGTGGGCGCCCACGTGCCCCTGGAGCTGGCGGACCGGGTGAAGGAGTGCGCGGACAGTCAAAGCCTGTCAGTTTATCGTTTCGTGAGAAACTGCCTGGAGGAGGCCTGTCAGCGGGTCCAGGGCCCGTCCCCAGACCACCCCCCCGGGGCCACGCTTCGGCAAGCTCGCTATCCGCACCCCGGGGGGGCGGCCTGGTGCCGTGCCCTGCCGGGAACCGGGCAGGAAAACGTACAGACAGGTCCGCCGGGCAGGACGGATGGCCCGGCGGAGAGAGAGGGGAGCTGCCCTGTAAGGCCGTAGACGATGCCTTTCCGCTCTGCCCGCTCATCTCTCCATTGTGTACCATACCTGTCAAGGGCTGCGCAAGTGGCCTGCGGCCACCCTTGACAGGCATGGTGCGCTGCCGGTGCCCCGAGCGGGCAGAAAGGAGGCGCTGACATGATAGGCGCGAAGATAAGCAACGAGGTAAGGAAGCAGGTATACCGGCGGGACGGCTACCGCTGCGCCCTCTGCGACAGCACGAAATACCTTCAGGTCCACCACTGTGTCAAGCGGAGCAGAGGGGGGACCAACAGCATCCAGAACCTGATATGCCTCTGCGCGGACTGCCACGCCCTGGCGCATGGCATGAACCTCAACGACTGGGACGCCACGCAGAAGGACGTGGAGCAGGCCATTGTGGAGTACCTGGCGGACTACTACGCCCCGGACTGGAACCCGTGGCAGAAGGGCAGGGAGCCCTGGGAGGCGGACACATGAACAGAGGGCGCAAGAATTACCGATTCAGCCAGAAAACGCTGGAGAGCCTGCGGGCGCTGACGGACTACTACGAGGGCAGGCTTACCGAAACCGACATCGTGGAGCAGGCCATACAGGCAAGCTGGGAGGCAATCTGGGAGCGGCGCTGGCTGAAGGCGGCGGATGCGGCCAAAACGTACATACAGGAGGGGGAGCCGTGAGGCTCTCCTTTCTGGGGGATGCGGCCGGGCCGGGGCCCGCCCACGCTGCGGGCCGCAGGCCCTTGCAGGGGCACCCGTCCCGGTTGTCCCGCCATTCGGCGGGACGGCTAAAGTATGGGGGCCCCATCCGGCCCCCCCCCCTCGGCGCCGTTGGGCCGCTGCGGACAGGGCCCGGCGGCCCTGCCTCTGCCTCGGGCTTGCTCCCGGCCAGGGCCCCTGGGCCTGGCGGCCCGCTGGCCCTGGCTCGGGCCCCTCCGCCGCGCTAAGGCGCGCTCCGGGGGCGCTGCGGCCTACCGGCGGGCCGTCCCCCCCGTCGGCGCGGGGCGGCTTCTCCCCCGGCGGGCCCCGCTGCGGCGTGGCCGTGGCCGGGCCCCCGGCGGGCTCGCCTCGCCGTTGGCCTCGGCCGCCTCCTCGGGGGGTCTGGGCCGGGCGGCTCTTGTCGCTTGCCGCCCTGCGGGCGCTGCGCTCCTGCCGCCGCTCGGCCTGCGCCCCTTCCCTCGTCGCGCCGGTGCCCCCTCTGCCGCCCCCTCTCGGGCGGCCCGGCTACGCCCTGGGCCGCCGCGCCTCCTCCCCGCGGGGGGCGGCTGTGGGCGGCTGCGCCGCCCGTTTACGGCCGCCGCCCCCCGCTCTGGAAGGGCCACAAGGCGCCGCGTTGGGAATTCTTTCCATTGTGGTGGCAGATGGGGAGGGCCACAAGGCGCGAGGTGGGGCTTCTTTCCATTGTGGTTCTGGTGGGAGAGGGAAAGAGAAAACCACAAGATAAAGCCCCCCGGCTGGCGCCGGAGGGCTTTATTTTGTGGTTTGGGGGGAAGATTACTTCAGCTCCACCTTGGCGCCGACTTCCTCCAGCTTCTTCTTGAGCTCCTCGGCCTCGTCCTTGGACACGCCCTCCTTGATGGCCTTGGGAGCGGCCTCAACAGCGGCCTTAGCCTCAGCCAGGCCCAGACCGGTGATCTCGCGGACGGCCTTGATGACCTTGATCTTCTCGGAGCCGATTTCAGCCAGAACGACGTCGAACTCGGTCTTCTCCTCAGCGGCGGGAGCGGCAGCGCCGCCAGCGGCGGGAGCGGCCATAGCGGCGGCGGAAACGCCGAACTCCTCCTCCAGAGCGTGCACGAGCTCGGAGAGCTCCAGAACGGTCAGACCCTTAACCTCTTCGATGAGGGCAGTAATTTTCTCAGAAGCCATGATTGGTAACCTCCTAAATAAATAATTGTAAAATGGTTGAACTTACTCGGCGGCAGCCTCGGCGCTCTCCACAGAGCCGCCCTTCTGCTCGCAGATGGCCTTGATGACGATAGCCAGACTGGTGATGGGAGCCAGCATGGTGCCCAGAACCTGAGCCTGCAGAACCTCCTTGGAGGGCAGCTCGGCCAGAGCCATAATCTCGTCCATGGACAGGACCTTGCCGTCCATGAAGCCGGCCTTGATGGTGAACTTCTCACCGTTGAACTGCTTGGCGAACTTGTTGATGACCCGCATGGGGGCAATGGGATCGCCGTGGGACAGCGCCATGGAAGTCGTACCGTTGAGCACGTCGTCCATCTCGTTCAGGCCCACATTGTTGATGGCGAAACGCACCAGGGTGTTCTTCACCACGGCGTAGTCCAGCTCGTTCTTGCGGCACTCGGCGCGCAGAGCGGTGTCCTGAGCCACGGTGATGCCCTTGTAGTCCACGAGCACGCCGCTGGCGGCGGTCTGCAGCTTCTCGGTCAGCTCAGCCACGATGGCCTGCTTCTCACTGAGAACCTTTGCGTTAGGCATTTGGATTCACCTCCGTTGAATTTGAGTTCAACTTTTCCGATGCAGTCACGCAGCAAAAAAGCTGTTTCCGCATTCAAAGCAGCGAAAACAGCACAAAGAATCTCATTCCGTTGTGGCTGCATTCTCGGCAGGACTTATGGCTTACGCCGCCTGCTGTCTTTGAACACGCATAATAGTATATCATCTCGGGCAGGCCATGTCAAGCATGACCTGCCCGAAAATGACAACTTTTTCGGAGAATTCACTTCTCCGAAAAACACCTCGACCCGCGCAGCGGGGCGCGAAACCGGGGGTATCACAGCCGTTGTGCCGCCTGCGGCGGCGCAGCGGCTGTGTATCTAGGGGGCATGGATGCCCCCTAGACAATTTACATGAGCTTGGCGCTGTTGATCTTCACGCCGGGGCCCATGGTGGAAGCACACACGCAGGAGCGAATGTACTGACCCTTGGCAGCGGCGGGCTTGGCCTTGATGATGGCGCCCATGAGGGCGTTGAAGTTCTCGGTGAGCTTCTCGGGCCCGAAGGAGACCTTGCCGATGGGGCAGTGGATGATGTTGGTCTTGTCCAGACGGTACTCCACCTTACCGGCTTTGATCTCGGTGACGGCCTTGGCCACGTCGGGGGTGACGGTGCCGGCCTTGGGGGAGGGCATCAGGCCCTTGGGGCCCAGAATCTTACCCAGACGGCCCACAACACCCATCATGTCGGGAGAAGCCACGACCACGTCGTAGTCGAACCAGTTCTCCTTCTGGATCTTCTCCACCATATCCATCTCGCCCACGAAGTCGGCGCCGGCGGCCTTGGCGGCCTCGGCCTTGTCGCCCTTGGCGAAAACCAGCACCCGCTGGGTCTTGCCGGTGCCGTGGGGCAGAACGATGGCGCCGCGGACCTGCT
>CALWOL010000009.1 GCA_944383135.1 uncultured Flavonifractor sp. | reverse complement strand
TTAGAGTTTGGAGGTGTATTCCAATGGCCTATGTCATCAGCGACTCCTGCGTGAGCTGCGGTGCTTGCGAGGGCGCTTGCCCCGTGGGCGCTATCTCCCAGGGCGACGATCACTACGTCATCGACGCCGGCTCCTGCATCGATTGCGGCAGCTGCGCCGACACCTGCCCCACGGGTGCTATTTCCCAGGGCTAATTTGGTGCATACAGTGAAAAACAGCGGCACACCGAAAGGGGTGCCGCTGTTTTTACCCTATTTCGGAGGTGGAGTCATGCAGCTGCGGGGGAAAAACCTGATTTTGGTGGGTTTTACGCTCTTTTCCATGTTCTTCGGCGCGGGCAATCTCATCTTCCCACCGGGCATCGCCGCCCAGGCGGGGGAGGCCACCTGGCTGGCGGTCATCGGCCTGGCAGTGAGCGCGGTGGGCCTGCCGGTGCTGGGCGTGGTGGCGGTGGCCCGCTCCGGCGGGATAGATACCCTGGGCAGCCGGGTACACCCCCTGTTTGCCCGGGCCTTTACCATTGCCGCCTATCTGGCCATCGGCCCCTGCCTGGCCATTCCCCGGACCGCCACCACCTCCTTTGAGATGGCGGTGCCCCCCTTTGTGGGGGCGGACGCACCCATCCCCCTGTTCCGGCTGCTCTACTCCCTGGTGTTTTTTGCCGCGGCCCTGGCGGTTGCCCTGCGGCCGGAGAAGCTCACCGACCGGCTGGGCAAAATTCTCTGCCCCATTCTGGTGGCCCTGATTATCCTCACCTTCGTGGGCTGCCTGGTCAACCCCCTGGAGGGATACGGCCAGGCCACGGGGAATTATGTCACCCATCCCGTGGTGCAGGGCTTTGTGGCGGGCTACCAGACCATGGACACCATTGCCGCCCTGGCCTTCGGCATCGTCATTGCGGTGAATATCCGGGCCAGGGGGGTGGAGGCGGAGGGCGCCGTGGTTCGGGGTACCGTCCGGGCCGGGGTGATTGCCGGAGCCATGCTCCTGATCGTCTACTGTATGCTGGCCCATATCGGCGCCCTGTCCGCCGGGGCCGTGCCCAACCCCGCCGACGGGGCCCAGGCCCTGACCAACGTGGTGGGCCTGCTCTTTGGAACCTGGGGCAATGTGCTGCTGGCGGGCATCTTCCTCATTGCCTGCTTCAACGTGTGCGTGGGCCTGATCAGCTCCTGCGGGGAGTATTTTTACTCCATCTGCCCCAGGCTGAGCTACAAGGGCTGGGCGGTGCTCTTCGCGGTGGTGAGCATGGTCATCTCCAACGCTGGCCTGGCCCAGATTATCTCGGTGTCTGCCCCGGTGCTGGGTATTTTGTACCCCATGGCCATTGTGCTCATCGCCCTGTCCTTCTTCCACCGCTGGCTGGCGAGGAAGCGGTGGGTCTATCCCCTGGGCGTGCTGTTTGCCGGGGTGTTCAGCCTGCTGGACGCCGGGAAGGGCCTGTTTCCGCCTCTGGGGCGGGCACTGGCTGCCATGCCTCTGTCCTCGGTGGGCCTGGGCTGGGTGCTGCCCGCCGCCGCGGGCATTGTGCTGGGCCTGCTGCTCCCCGCTCCAAAAACCTAACCGGAGCGTGCCCGCGGCCTGTCCGCGGGCACGCTCCTTTTCGCCGCTTACGATTTGGACTTGGGCTTGAAGAGCAGGGCGGCCAGCAGTCCGAAAAAGACGGCGGCGGTAATCCCTCCCGCGGCGGCGGTGACGCCGCCGGTGAGGGCCCCCAGCACCCCCTGCTCCGCCACCGCCCTGGCCACTCCCTTGGACAGCAGCCAGCCGAAGCCGGTGAGGGGTACGGTTGCCCCCGCTCCGCCGAATTGGGCGACATATTTGTACAGGCCCAGCCCGCCCAGAACGACGCCCGCCACCACGTAGGCCACCAGGATGCGGGCGGGGGTGAGCTTGGTCCGGTCAATGAGCACCTGTCCGATGAGGCAGAGGACTCCCCCGCAGAGGAAGGCCCGCCCATACTCCCAAAACCATTCCATTTCTAGTCCCGCCTTTCCTGTTCAATGACCACCCCGTGGCAGACAGAGGGGATGCTCTCCCCCTGCTGGGTGGAGGTGGGGGAGAGGAGGGCGCCGGTGCCGCAGAAGAGGATGCGCTTCCACCGCCCCTCCCGCAGCCCACCCAGCAGCAGTCCGCACAGCACCGCCGCCGAGCAGCCGCAGCCGGAGCCGCCGCAGTGGACGTCCTGCCCCTGCAAATCGTAAATGAGGGTGCCGCAGTCCGCCAGGTGGGGCAGCTCCAGCCCCTCCCGCTTCAGCAGCTCCCCCAGCAGCTCATGGCCCAGCTGGCCCAAATCCCCGGTGATGACCAGGTCGTAGTCGGAGGGCTTTCTCCCCGTATCCCGGAAGTGGGCCAGAATGGTATCGGCGGCGGCGGGGGCCATGGCGGCCCCCATGTTGTTGGCGTCCCTAATGCCCTTGTCCACCACCTTGCCCACGGTGACATGGGTCACCGCCGGCCCCGGCCCCTCCTGCCCCAGAATGACGCAGCCGGAGCCGGTGACCGTCCACTGGGCGGTGGGGGTGCGCTGTCCGCCGTACTCCAGGGGGGTGCGGTACTGCCGCTCCGCCGAGCAGAAATGGGAGGAGGTCATGGCCGCGGCGTGGGCGCCGAAGCCGCCGTCCAGCAGCAGAGCGGCCAGGGACAGGCTCTCCGCCATGGTGGAGCAGGCGCCGTACAGGCCCAGGAAGGGGATATCCTGGTCCCGGGCGGCAAAGGCGGAGCCGATGCACTGGTTGAGCAAATCTCCCGCCAGCAGCCAGTCCAGGGCGGAGGGAGCCAGCGCCGCCTTTTTCAGGGCCGTGGACAGCGCCAGCTTCTGCATGGCGGTCTCCGCCTTTTCCCAGCTCTTTTCTCCAAAGGAATCCTCGCTCCCCACCACATCGAAGGTGGCGGCCAGAGGGCCTTCCCCCTCTTTTTTCCCCACCACGCTGGCCCAGGCCAGCAGACGGGGCCGGGAGGGGAGCTGAACGGTCTGCCCGCCGGGGCATAGTTTCTTCATAGCCTTACCCCCTTTTTCCTGTTTGGTGCTATTTTGAACGAAAAGACGGAAAAATATAAGGGCGGATTTTACAGGACGGGCGCTGGTCAAGAAGGGGAGTTTGCGATATAATAAATCCAAAAGTTTTTTTGCATGAAAAGGGAGGCATATCATGGCCCAGGAAGCCAAACGCACGCTGGCCTATTTCTGTCCCGCCTGCCGCCAGAGCGTGGCGGCGGAGCGCACGGTATTTCAGCTGGCCGCGTCGGCCAATACCCTGCCCTGCCCCTGCGGCAAATCCAGCCTGCAGGTGGAGCTGATGGGGGACCGGGTGAAGGTGACGGTGCCCTGCCTGTTCTGCGGGAAGGACCACTCGGTCATCTGCTCCTCCAAGGCCTTTCTCCACCAGCGGCTGCTGGCCTTTTCCTGCGCCCAGTCCGGCCTGGATTGCTGCTATGTGGGGGAGGAGGGAGCGGTGTTTGCCGCCCTCCGGCGCCTGGAGGAGGCGGTGGACAAGCTGGACGGCGAGCAGCGGGAGAAGGGCAGCTTTTTGGATGAACTGGTGATGCATGAGGTTCTGTCCGAGCTGAAGGAAATTGCCCAGCGGGACGGCATCTCCTGTACCTGCGGCTCCCACCGCTGGAAGCTCCAGGTGAATTACAGCTCCATTGATTTGTTCTGTGCCGACTGCGGCGGGGCCATGCGCATTCCGGCCGCCACCGCCAGCGACCTAGACGATATCTGCTGCAAAACCAGACTGCTGATTCACGGCAAGGGGGAGAAGTAAGGGTGTTTTACGAGAGCGAGTACCTGGTGGACTCCCGGGATGTGGATTTGCGGAACACCTGCCGACCCTCCGGCCTGCTGGGCATTTTGCAGGAGGCGGCGGTGTCCGCGGCCTGCGCCCTCCACGTCTCCCGGGAGGAGATGGTGGAAAAATACGGCCTGTTCTGGATGCTGGCCCGGCTGTGGTACCGGCTGGAGCGCCCCCTGTGCTGGGGGGAACGGGTGACGGTGCGTACCTGGCACCGGGGAGGCAAGGGCGCCTCCACCTATCGGGATTTTGACTTGCTGGTGGACGGCGTGCCGGTGGGGGAGGCCGTGTCCCTCTGGGTGGTGGCGGACGCGGAAACCCACCGGCTGGGCCGGATGAGCCGCATGGAGGAATTTCAGGGGACGGACGGCGGAGCGCTGTGCAAGGAGCGGACCCTCTCCCGTCTGCGCCTGCCCCAGGGCATGGCGCTGGCCGACCGGCGGGCCATGCATTACAGCGACACCGACATCAACGGCCACGTCAACAACGTGCGCTATGCCGATTTCATCTGCGACGCCCTGCATCTGGAAAACCTGGGGCCGGAGCGGTTTGTCTCCTCCCTTCAGGTGGGCTACCTGGCGGAGTGCCGGGCGGGGGAGACCCTGGAGCTGTACACCGGGGAGGAGGACGGGCTGTGGTACGTCCACGGCACGGACGCCGGGGGAAAAAGCCGCTTTGACGGGGCGCTGGGCCTGTCCCGGATTCCCCTTGACGGGACGGCCGCCATCAAGTAAAATAGAAAAAATTTTATAGGTATCACATAAAAAGAAAAGGAGATGCACCATGGTCAACACCGAGCAAAGCCAGAAGTTCACCCGGCAGGGCCTGACCTTTGACGACGTGCTCCTCATTCCCGCGGAGAGCGACGTTCTGCCTGCCGACATTGACCTGCACACCCAGCTCACCCGCAAAATCCGGCTGAACATCCCGCTGATGAGCGCTGCCATGGACACGGTCACCGAGTACCGCATGGCCATCGCCATCGCCCGGGAGGGCGGCATCGGCATCATTCACAAGAACATGTCCATCGGGGCCCAGGCCGAGCAGGTGGATATGGTCAAGCGCAGTGAGAACGGCGTCATCACCAACCCCTTCTGGCTGGCCCCCGGCCATACCCTGGCGGAGGCGGACGAGCTGATGGCCAAGTATCGCATCTCCGGCGTGCCCATCTGCAAGGACGGCAAGCTCATCGGCATCATCACCAACCGGGATATGAAGTTTGAAACCGACATGACCCAACTGGTGGACAACGTGATGACCAAGGAGAACCTGGTGACCGCCCGGGAGGGGGTCACTCTGGACGAGGCCAAGGAGATCCTCCGCCGCCACAAGGTGGAGAAGCTGCCCATCGTGGACGAGGACTTCCGCCTCAAGGGCCTGATCACCATCAAGGACATTGAGAAGGCCACGGTATACCCCAACTCCGCCCGGGACGAGAAGGGCCGCCTGCTGGTGGGCGCCGCCATCGGCGTCACCTCCGACGTGCTGGACCGGGTGCGGGCCCTGGTGGAGGTGGGGGTGGATGTGCTCTGCCTGGACTCCGCCCACGGCCACTCCCACAATATCCTGGACTGTGTGCGCCGGATCAAGGCCCTCTACCCCGACGTGCAGCTCATCGCCGGCAACGTGGCCACCGCCGAGGGCACCCGCGCCCTCATTGAGGCGGGCGCCGACTGCGTGAAGATCGGCATCGGCCCCGGCTCCATCTGCACCACCCGCGTGG
>CALWOL010000008.1 GCA_944383135.1 uncultured Flavonifractor sp. | reverse complement strand
GAGATGACCCGGCCGGCCTACGCCATCGAGTACGACTGCGTGGACCCCACCCAGCTTCTCCCCACCCTGGAGCACAAAAAAGTGCCCGGCCTGTACGGCGCCGGGCAGTTCAACGGCTCCTCCGGGTATGAGGAGGCCGCCGTCCAGGGCTTTGTGGCGGGGGTGAACGCCGCTTTGAAGCTTTTGGGCCGGGAGCCGCTGATTCTGCGGCGGGACCAGGGGTACATCGGGGTGCTCATCGACGATTTGGTGACCAAGGGCACCGACGAGCCCTACCGGATGATGACCTCCCGGACGGAGTACCGCCTCCTCCACCGGCAGGACAACGCCGACCGGCGGCTGTGCCCCGTGGGCCACGCCATCGGCCTGGTGAGCGACGGGCGCATGGCGGCGGTGGAGGCAAAATACGCCGCCGTGGACAAAGAGATCAAACGGCTGGAACACACCGGCACCCAGGACGGGCGGCTGGTGGATCTGCTCCGGCGGCCGGAGAACCGCTATGACAGCCTGGCCGCCGCGGACCCGGACCGGCCCGCCCTCCCCCGGGAGGTGACGGAGGCGGTGGAAATCGCGGTGAAGTACCAGGGGTATATTGAGCGGCAGCTGCGCCAGGTGGCGGAGCAGCGGAAGATGGAGGATAGGCCCCTGCCCCCCGATCTGGACTACCTCCGCCTGGAGGGCCTGCGGCTGGAGGCCCGGCAGAAGCTGGACCGCATCCGGCCCCTGAACCTGGGCCAGGCCAGCCGCATCTCCGGCGTCAGCCCGGCGGATGTGGCGGTGCTGCTGGTATTTTTGGAGAAATAAGGAGCATCTATGAAGCAACCCGTTGTTTTGGGCCTGTCCGGCGGGGTGGACTCCGCCGTGGCGGCCACCCTTCTGGCGCGGCAGGGCTTTGCCGTCACCGGCCTGTATCTGGACATCGGCCTGGGGGGCTCCGGAGCGGAGGACGCCGCCGCTGTGGCCGGCCGGCTGGGCATTCCCCTGGAAATCGCGGACATCCGCCCCCAGCTGGAGCGGGAGGTGTGCGCCCCCTTCGCCGCCGCCTACCGGGCGGGCCGCACGCCCCTGCCCTGCGCCCTGTGCAACCCCACGGTGAAGTTTCCCGCCCTCTTCCGCCTGGCGGAGGAGATTGGAGCCAAATACGTCTCCACCGGGCACTACGCCAATGTGGAAAACGGCGTACTGAAAAAGGGCCGCCCCGCCAACGACCAGTCCTATCTGCTCTCCCGGCTTACCCGAACCCAATTACAAAACGTAATTTTCCCACTGGGAAATTACGAAAAGCGGGAGGTGCGGGGGCTGGCCCGGGACATGGGCATCCCGGTGGCGGACAAGCCCGACTCCATGGAGCTCTGCTTTATCCCCGGGGGGGACTACGCCGCCTGGCTGGAGGAGCGCGGCTTTTCCACACCGGCGGGGAATTTTGTGGACAAGGACGGCAGGGTATTGGGCCGCCACAGGGGCATTCACTGCTACACCCTGGGACAGGGGAGAGGATTAGGCGTCTCCGGCCCCCACCGGTACTACGTGTCGGCCATCCGGCCGGAAACCAACGAGGTGGTGCTCTCCGACGGCAGCGACCTGGGCCGGGACACGGTGTACGGCGTTCAGCCCAATTGGATCGCCGTGGACGGCCTGACGGAGCTTATGGAGGTGACGGTGCGCCTGCGCCACTCCCGCACCCAGCAGAGCGCCCGCCTGTCCCCGTGGGGGGACGGGGTGCGCCTGGATATGGACACCCCCGCCCGCGCCCCCACGCCGGGGCAGCTGGCGGTATTTTACCAGGGGGAGGCCGTGGTGGGCTCCGCCTGGATTGTGGAGAGAGAAAGGAAGTCTTTTGTATGAAAAAGCTGCTGCTGATCCCCCTGGCCCTGGCCGTTCTGCTCACCGGCTGCGCCGGGCGGGGGGACAAGGAACCGGAGGAGAGCGCCGCCGCTGGCCATCAGGTGGCGCCCCTTACCCTGACGGAGGAGGAGAGCGCCCTGCTCAATCTGGTGGGAGGCACCGAGGCGGAGTACGGCCTGTACGGCTGCACCTTGGGAGAGCACATGACTGGCTGCACCATTGAGGTGCTGTCCTGGGCCGACGGCGGGTGGCAGACCCTGGCGGAGGGGGGGCTGTCCTCCAGCACCTCCGGGGAGCTGCGGCTGGGCATCGTCCTCAGCGGCAGCAAGATTACGGTGAATTTCCAGGACGGCGGCTCCAAGTACAGCTACGCCCCCCAGGTGGAGGGCATGGACCGGAGCCTGGAAACCGGCCGGAGCTGGGTGTGGATGGACGCCCCCCAGGAGCTGGCGGCCGGGGAGCGGGTGCCCCTCTATCTGGAGGTATACGACAGCGGCAGCGGTATCCGCTCCGCCTCCCTCCCCGACACCTTCACCGACGCCGGGCAGCTGAACAGCTACGACCGGGCCTACGCCGTGGCCCTGACCGCGGAAGGATAAAAACAGGGTGTATTTCCCACATCGGGAAATACACCCTGTTTTTTATTTCAGTTCCAGGCCGGTGAGGTACCGCCGGAGCAAATCAAAGCCGTGGCTGGCGGCGATGTGGCGGATGCGCTCCCGGCCCCGGGTCAGGTGAACCTGCCGCACCCAGGTGCCGTCGGAGGCGGCCAGGCCGATGAACACCAGGCCCACCGGATTGCCCCGCTCGTCTGGGTCGGGCCCCGCCACGCCGGTGAAGGAGAGGGCCAAATCGCAGCCCAGCGCCCGCCGGGCCCCCTCCGCCATGGCCCGGCACACCGGCTCGCTCACCGCGCCGTACTGCTCCAGCAGGTCCTGAGGGACCCCCAGAACGGTGTGCTTCACTTCAGTGGCGTAGCTCACCACGCCCCCCCGGAACACGGCGGAGGCCCCGGGCAGGTCGGTGAACCGCTTGGCGGCCAGGCCGCCGGTACAGCTCTCGGCGGTGCCCAGGGTGAGGCCCCGCTCCTTCAGCAGGGCGAAGGCCGCCGCCTCCAGGCTGGGCACGTCCGCCCCGTACACCAGGGGACCGAAGTGGGCCTTCAAATCCGCCTCCACCGGGTCAATGAGGGCGCGGGCCTCCTCCTGGGTGGCCGCTTTGGCGGTGACGCGCAGCTCGCACTCCCCCTCCTTGGCGTAGGGGGCCAGGGTGGGATTGGTCATGGCGTTCATTTTCTCCCGCAGCTGGGCCTCCATGGCCGACTCCCCGATGCCGAAGAGCTTCAGGGTGCGGGAGGCGATAACCCCCTCGCTCAGTCCCTTCAGGTAGGGGATGACCCGGTGGGTGAACATGGCCCGGCACTCCCGGGGCGGACCGGGGAGCATGATGACCCGCACCCCGTCCGCCTCAAAGGCCACGCCGGGGGCGGTGCCCCAGTCGTTGTCCAGCACGGTGCAGCCCTCGGGCAGCATGGCCTGCTGGTAGTTGTTCTCCGTCATGGGCCGGGTGGGGTGGAGGGTGCGGAAATAGTCCTCGATCCGCTTGGCGGAGGGGGCGTGAAACACCAGCCGCCTGCCAAAGCACTCCGCCAGCACGTTCTTGGTCAGGTCGTCGCAGGTGGGGCCCAGGCCGCCGGTGGTGAGGATGATGTCCGCCCGGCCCTTGGCGGTCTCCACGGCGGCGCGCAGCCGCTGGGGATTGTCCCCCACCACCGTGTGGTAGTAGACGTTGATGCCCAGGGTGGACAGGCCCTGGGAGAGCATCTGGGCGTCGGTGTTGGCGATGTTGCCCAGCAGCAGCTCGGTGCCCACGGCGATGAGCTCGGCGATATGGGACATGGGAATGCACTTCCTTTGTTGGGTTGAATGGCGGGCCGATGGCCCCCGCGGTTATACCTGAATGCGCTCAATGCCCTCCACGGCGGCATCCACCAGACCCTCCACATCCAGGGCGGCCTCGGCGGCCTCCAGCTCGCCCAGCACCGGGCGGAGTCGGGGGTGGCGGGGGGTAAACACGGTGCAGCAGTCCTCGTAGGGGAGGATGGAGGTCTCAAAGGTGCCGATTTTTCGGGCGATGCGCACAATCTCCTCCTTGTCCATGCCCACCACGGGGCGGAGAATGGGCAGGGAGCAGACGGCGGTGGTGGCGGCCATGGCCTCCATGGTCTGGCTGGCCACCTGGCCCAGGCACTCGCCGGTGACAATGGCCCCGGCGCCGCAGCGCTGGGCCACCCGCTGGGCAATGCGCATCATAAACCGGCGCATGAGCACGGTGAACAGCTCCTCCGGACACTTCCGCCTTAACTCCTCCTGGATGGTGGTGAAGGGCACCACGTGGACGGTGAGCCGTCCGCACCAGGGGGTGAGCAGCCGGGCCAGCTCCAGCACCTTCTCCTTGGCCTCCTCCGAGGTGTAGGGGTAGGAGAAGAAGTGGACCATTTCCAGGGCAATTCCCCGCTTGGCAATCATCCAGGAGGCCACGGGGGAGTCAATGCCGCCGGAGAGCAGGCTTACCGCCCGGCCCCCCACTCCCACCGGCAGGCCGCCCGCCCCCGGCTCCGGGTTGGCGTGGACGTAGGCGGCGTAGTCCCGCACCTCCAGGTACACCGTCAGCTCCGGGTTGTGGACGTCCACCGTCAGGTTGGGATATTTCTCGTCCAGCTCGCCCCCCACATACTGGGACAGCTGGATGGAGGTCATGGGGAAGCTCTTGTCCGCCCGCTTGGACTCCACCTTGAAGGTGCGGGCGGCGGCCAGCCGGTCCCCCAGATACTCCACGGCGGTCCGGAGCATGGCGTCGGCGTCCTTCTCACAGGCCCGGGCCCGGGACAGGTCCACCACCCCGAAGAGCTTGGTCATGGCCTCCCAGGCCCCGTCCATGTCGCAGGAATCGCCCTTGGGCTCCACATACATGGTGGACTGCTTGGAGTACACCTTGAAGTCCCCGTGGGGACGCAGGCGGCGCTTGGCGTTGGCGATGAGCCGGTCCTCAAAGGTCCGCCGGTTCAGCCCCTTCAGCACCAGCTCCCCCAGCTTCAGCAAAATGATTTCGTTCAATGGTAGGTCTCCTTTGCGTTATGATTGGCGGAGGGCCGCAGCGGCCCCCCGGATTTCCTTACCGCCGCAGCAGGGCGCTCTCCCGGTACTGAATGGCCTCCGCCAGGTGCTCCGCGGCAATCTCCGCCCGCCCGTCCAGATCGGCGATGGTGCGGGCCACCCGCAGAATGCGGTCATAGCTGCGGGCGGTGAGCCCCATGCGGGCGAAGGCGTCCCTGATGAGGGCGGTGCCCGCCCCGTCCAGGGCGCAGAACCGGGCCAGCTCCCGGGGCCCCATCCCGGCGTTGCACGCCGGGCCCTCCGGGCCGAAGCGGGCGGCCTGGAGCCGCCGGGCCCCGTCCACCCGCATCTTGATGGCGGCGGAGGACTCCGCCCGGGGCCGCCGGGACAGCTCCTCAAACTCCAGGGGCGGCACCTCCACATACAAATCAATCCGGTCCAGCAGGGGGCCGGACAGCCTGCCCAGGTACTTCTCCACCGACTGGGGGGAGCAGCGGCACCGGCTGCCGTAGCCGTACCAGCCGCACTTGCAGGGATTCATGGCGCACACCAGCATAAACCGGGCGGGGAATGTCTCGCTGCCCGCCGCGCGGCTGATGACCACCTGCCCCTCCTCCAGGGGCTGGCGCAGCACCTCCAGCACGTCCTTGTGGAACTCGGGCAGCTCGTCCAGAAAGAGCACCCCGTTGTGGGCCAGGGAGATCTCCCCCGGCCGGGGAATGGGGGAGCCGCCCCCCGCCATGCCGGTGGCGGAGATGGAGTGGTGGGGGGCGCGGAAGGGCCGCCGGAGCAGCAGGGGATGCGCCCCGTCGGTCAGGCCCATCACCGAGTGGACGGCGGTGGCCTCCATGGCCTCCTGCCGGGACAAATCGGGGAGAATGGAGGGCAGCCGCCGGGCCAGCATGGACTTACCCGAGCCGGGGGGACCCACCATGGCCAGGTTGTGGCCGCCGGCGGCGGCAATCTCCAGGGCCCGCTTGGCGTTCTCCTGCCCCTTCACGTCGGCAAAGTCGGGGCAGGCCGGCGCCTCCGGGCCGGGGGTCCAGGTCCGGGCGGGGGAGAGGAGGACCTCCCCCCGCAGGTGGGCGGCCAGCTGGCCCACGTCCTCCACCGGATATACCGTCAGCCCCCCGGCCAGGGTGGCCTCGGCGGCAGAGGGGGCGGGAACATACAGCGCGGCAATTCCCGCCGCCCGGGCGGCCAGAGCCATGGGCAGCATGCCCGGCACCGGCCGCAGCTTCCCGGACAGGGACAGCTCCCCCACAAAGGCGCTGTCCGGCGGGGGCGGCTTCAGCTGCCCCCCGGCGGCCAGAACCCCCACCAGAATGGGCAGGTCGTACATGGTGCCCCCCTTTTTCCGGTCGGCGGGGGCAAGGTTTACCGTAATCCGGGACACCGGGAAGGAGAAGCCGCAGTTTTTCACGGCGGCGCGCACCCGGTCCCGGGCCTCCTTCACCGCCGCGTCGGGCAGGCCCACAATCTCAAAGGCGGGCAGGCCGCCGGACAGGTCGCACTCGGCCCGCACCTCGTATCCCGAGACGCCGGACAGTCCCAGGGAGCGCACCTCACACAGCACAAAACCACCGCCCTTCCCGCCGTTTCTGATGGTATCCTGCCGCCATTATACCACATCTCCGCCCCGGTGGAAAGCCTTCCGCCGGCGGGGGAATTTGCCCCTTCATTCAACCCTGCTTATCCTGCCATTAGCAGAACTTTTTAAACCCCATGGTTCACTCCGTTCAGTTTCCCTTTTTGAAACGGTCTTACCCCCCTTTTCTTCTTATTTTCGTGGCAAAACCCACAAATTTTACCCGCTTTTTGGGGCATAACAGAAAATTTTTGTTTTGAAGTAAGAATGGATTTACAAACGGTGGGGTTGGTGATAAAATGAAGTCGTTTTAGGAGTATGTCCCTGTCAACAAATGGGAACTGCCAGGGTAATGGGAATCGGGCCCGGTTCATGGGAAAACGGGGACGGATTCCCATTGCCCTGGAATAACGAACAAGGAGGAATCGTTTCATGGCGAGAAAGCTGAAATCCATGGACGGCAACACCGCAGCGGCCCATGTGTCCTACGCCTTCACCGAGGTCGCCGGCATCTACCCCATCACCCCGTCCAGCCCCATGGCCGACAATGTGGACCAGTGGGCCGCACAGGGCCGCAAGAACATCTTCGGCACCACCGTCAACGTGGTGGAGATGCAGTCCGAGGCCGGTGCCGCCGGTACCGTTCACGGCTCCCTGGCCGCCGGTGCCCTGACCACCACCTACACCGCCTCTCAGGGCCTGCTGCTCATGATTCCCAACATGTACAAGCTGGCCGGTGAGCTGATGCCCTGCGTGTTCCACGTGTCCGCCCGTACCGTGGCCACCCACGCGCTGAACATCTTCGGCGATCACTCCGACGTCATGGCCTGCCGTCAGACCGGCTTCGCCATGCTGTGCGAGTCCAACCCCCAGGAGGTCATGGACCTGGGCGCCGTTGCCCACCTGGCCGCCATCAAGGGCCGCGTTCCCTTCCTGAACTTCTTCGACGGCTTCCGCACCTCCCATGAGATTCAGAAGATTGCCATCTGGGACAACGACGATCTGGCCGATATGGTGGACATGGACGCTGTGGATGCCTTCCGCAAGCGCTCCCTGAACCCCGAGCGGCCCGTGATGCGCGGCTCCCACGAGAACGGCGACATCTTCTTCCAGCACCGTGAGGCCGCCAACCGCTACTACGACGCCGTCCCCGGCATCGTGGAAGAGTACATGGGCAAGGTCAACGCCAAGCTGGGCACCAACTATCAGCTGTTCAACTACTACGGCGCTCCCGATGCCGACCGGGTCATCATCGCCATGGGCTCCATCTGCGACGTGGCCGAGGAGGTCATTGACTACCTCAACGCCCACGGCGAGAAGGTGGGCCTGGTGAAGGTCCGTCTGTACCGGCCCTTCCGCGCCGACAAGCTGCTGGAGGCCATTCCCGCCACCGCCACCAAGATCGCCGTGCTGGACCGCACCAAGGAGCCCGGCGCTCTGGGCGATCCTCTGTACCTGGATGTGGTCACCGCCTTCGCCAACGCCGGCCGGCAGGCCACCATCATCGGCGGCCGCTACGGCCTGGGCTCCAAGGACACTCCGCCCAGCAACGTGTTCGCCGTGTATGAGGAGCTGACCAAGGACGCCCCCAAGCGTCAGTTCACCGTGGGCATCGTGGACGATGTGACCCACACCTCCCTGGAGGAGAAGCCCTCCCCCAACACCG
>CALWOL010000007.1 GCA_944383135.1 uncultured Flavonifractor sp. | reverse complement strand
CCGCTCAAACATGCCGTTGATGCCCCGGCAGTAATTGGCGTGCACGTTCTCGAACTTGCAGGCGCTGGTCCAGTTGAACTGGGCCGCGTGGCTGACGATGGTGCAGGGAGGCAGGTGCTTGTTATGGATACGCACCTTGGGAATGGCCTGAAGCTCTTCCTCCGTGCGAATCCACTTCATGCCCACCGGCGGCGTTTGCAGCCGGATTATCTTGGTGAGACGCGCCACAATGTCGTTCCAGTCATAGTGTTCCATGTTGAGATACCTCTCTCAATAATTGACGTGATCCTTGCCTTTGAGGCCCAGAATCTGCCGGGCCTCGTCAGGGGTGGCGATTTCCCGTCCCATGATCTCCGCCATGGTGACGGCGGCGCGCACCTGCTCGGCATTGGATTTGGCCAGCTGGCGGGGCCGGATGTACAGGTTATCCTCCAGGCCCACCCGCACGTTTCCGCCCATGGCCATGGCGGCGGCGGCAAGGGGCATCTGATACTTTCCGGCCGCGGCCACAGACCAGGTGAAGCTGTCCCCCAGCAGCCGCTCGGCCGTGGTACGCAGGAAGGCCAGGTTGTCCACCGTGGCGGGAATGCCGCCCAGAATCCCCATGACAAACTGCAGGTAGACCGGGCCGGTCAGAATCCCCTTCTGGCGGAAATAGGCGATGTTGTTGATCATGCCCGCGTCATATACCTCAAACTCAGGCACGGTCCCGTTTTCCTGCATCGTGCGGATGTAGGTCTCAATGCCGTGGTAGGTGTTGGTAAAGACGTTATCGTAGGTGCCGCCCAGGTACTCATACTCCCACTTCGGGTCATCCGGCTTCAGGTGGGACACCAGCTCGGAGAGGACGAAGTTCATGGATCCGGCGTTGCAGGAGGCCAGCTCGGGTTTGAGGGCGGGGACGATGGAGATGCGCTCCTCCACCGACATCATCTGGCTGCCGCCGGTGGTAATACAGATGATGGCGTCACAGCGCTCCTTGATGCCGCTGACCACCTCCCGAATCAGCCCCACGTCGGAGGTAGGGGCGCCGGTCTCCCGGTCCCGCCCGTGGATATGGATGGAGGCGGCGCCCGCGTGGCAGGCGTCCACCGCCTGCTGGATGATATCCTCCGGCTTGACGGGGAAGTAGGGGCTCATGCTGGCCATGTGGGCGGTGCCCACCACGGCGGCCGTTATGATGACCTTTTGCCTTTTCATTAAAAAATCTCCTTCTGAGACGTCTGGCCGGGCGTCCTTATTTTACGGTGACCTTGATGGCGGTATCCATAGCCTTCTGGCTCAGCTCCTGGCCGATGCCGGGCAGATCAGGCACGGTGAAGTAGCCGTTGACGGGCTGATAGTCGTAGATGCCGGTCTCAATGTTCTCAGGCAGCAGGGCGGCCTGGTGATGCTCGTGGATGAGGAAGTTGGGGATGACCGCCTCCAGCTGGAGGGCGGCGGCGGTAGCCTGCGGCCCTCCGCAGATGTGGGTCTGCACGCCCACGTCGTAAATGCGGGCCATGTCGCAGATCTTCTTGCCCTCGGTCAGGCCGCCGCAGTTGCCCAGGTCGGGCTGGATGACATGGAGGGCGTGCTCCTCCAGGAAGGGACGGTAGCCCCAGCGGGTGTAAATGCGCTCGCCGCTGGCCAGGGGGATGTTGACCCTGCTGGCAATCTCGGACATGTTGCCCACGTTCATGGGCATGGTGGGCTCCTCATAGTAGTAGATGTTGAACTCCTCCAGCATGCGGCCCAGCTGCACCGCGGAGTTGGCGTCGGTGAGGGAGTGGACCTCGATGATGATGTCCATGTCGTCGCCGCCGGCCTTACGCACGGCCTCCACACGGTCATGGGCGATCTTCAGCTGGTCCTGCTGCAGAATGCCGTTGCAGGGCCAGCCCTTGTACTTGCCCTGCATGTTGAAGCACAGGGGATCCACCTTGACGCAGTCGTAGCCGTCCTCCTTGGCCTTCAGGCAGGCCTCGCCGTACTCCTCGGGCTGGATCAGCACCTTGGCTTTGGGGCCCCAGTCGAACTGAATCTGGCTGGCGTAGGCCCGCAGCTTGGTGTTGGTCTTGCCGCCCAGCAGGTTGTACACCGGGGTATTCAGGGCTTTGCCCTTGATGTCCCACAGGGCGATGTCGATGGCGCTCATGGCGCCGTAGACCACCGGGCCGCCGCCCAGGCCCCAGAAGGTGTTGTGCAGCCGGGCCCAGATGGCCTCGATGTTGCTGGCGTCCATGCCGATGATCAGCTTGGCAAAGTCGCGGCACATGCCGAAGGGGGCTTCCTTGGTGTCGCCGTAGCAGAGGCCCACCTCGCCGAAACCGCTGATGCCCTCATCCGTGTTGATGCGCACCACAACGGGATTCCAGGGGCTGCCGGGGACAGAGGGCTGGCCGATGGTGACAAGGAAAATGTCGATGCTGGTAATTTTCATTCCGAACACTCCTTTGTTTTATTTGCGTTCTGTGAATTGTCTCTTACATCCATCAGGGATCGGGGAAATAGGAGATGGTCCCGTCGGAAATCACCGACGCGGAGGTTCCGGGACCGTGTTTCTCCAGCAGAGCCAGTACCTGAGCCCAGGTTTTGGCAAAAACCACCTTCTCCGGCTCGTTCAGGCTCATTTTGGCCGCATAGTCGGGGTAGGGGGTGTAGTAGATAATCCGCCCGATCTCCGAGGTGGGCCGGCGGCGGGGGGGATTCCAGCACTTCCCGCCGTAATCGCTGCCAAAGGCGCTGTACAGGTAGTGCACCACCGGCCCCGCGGGGCAGTGGTTAATCATCACCACGTCGCCCCCCGGTTTCAAATCCATGGCGGCAATGCGCACGGCAATCACCGCCTCGTTGTACTTGGCGTTGGCGTTGACAAACACCACGTCCCGCCGCCCAGGGGCCCGGCGCATGGCGTTCAGGGTCTGGGACAGCGCCACCGCCTGGGCATACTCCCGGCGGGGCTCCCCCGCCCGCAGCTCCACAATATCCAGCTTGGCATTCAGGATGGCGTCCAGCTTGAAAAAGGGACGGACCATATCCGTCATGGCCTCAATCTCCCGGCGCAGCCCGCAGGGCTTGGGGGAAAAGGGAGCAAACTGCCGGCGGGCATGGTTGGCCCAGGTGGTCTGGATGCCGGCCAGCCCGGGGAAAATCAGCTTTCCGCCGCCGAAGCCGTTCATGGGGTGGGGGGACACCGAGCCGATGCCGACGCGCACGTCGCAGGCCATAAACTCCCGGTTTACCAGCACGTCCTGTCCGGTGCTGTCCACCCCAACCTTCACCAAATGCTCATAGGGGTTGTGGTTGTAGATGGGAAACCGCTCCACCAGGTCCTCCCCCAGCTTCCGGACAAAGTCGGCTCTGGTGAGGGGGGCGTGGTTGCCCAGGGCGCAGAGCAGGCGGATATGCTCCCGCGTCATACCGGCGGCCAGCAGCTCCCGGATCACCAGCCGGGCCAGCACTCCCGCCGGGGTGCCTCTGCTCAGATCGTCAAAGACGATGACCGCCTCTTTGCCGCCGGCGGCCAGCTCCCGGATGGGGGACATGCCCACGGGGTTCCGGATGCGCTGGAGCAGCGCCTCCTCCGTCAGGGGCGGCAGGTCATCCGCAGGCATCCGGTAATGGATGACTTCCCAGTCTTCCGGCAGCTCCAGGATTACCGCAGCGGAGGGATCCTCCCGCCAGGCGTTCTGCCAGAGCCGGACTGTCTGTGACATGGTGGAAGCACCTCCCCGTTCCTATCAGGCCTCTTCCAACCCCATCAGAATGGCCGGGTTCTTCTTGGCCATGACCTCCAGCTCCTCCTCGGTGATGCCGAAGCGATCCATCATCAGGCACATGAAGTTGTACAGCGCCTCCACGGGGGAGCCGTTGCCCCTCTGGCCCATGTCGGAGTCCAGAACCATCCGGTCGTGGGGAACCTCCCGGAGCATGTCCTCCAGTACGGAGGTGGGCAGGGGGCCCATCTTGGAGCCCTCGGAAAAGACGCACACGTTCAGTTCAATGAAAGCGCCCAGCTCCGCCCACTGGCGCATCTGCTCGTAGGTGGCGCCGATGTGGAAGTGGGGGTGGTTGACCAGAATCTTCTTCACGCCCACCTCCACTGCCTTCCGGACCAGGGCATCCACCTCCCGGGCGCTGCCGTGGCCGGTACCCAGGGCCATGTCCTTCTCCGCCATGTACTCCAGAACCCGGACGGCGGCGGGGTCCAGCTGGCCGTTTTCATCCACGTAGACCACCGGCTCCTCGGGAACAGACATCTTGCCGGCGCCGGCAAAATGCCCCTTGTGGGCATCAATGTGGTTCTTGCTGGACACGGTGGGGAAGTAGATCATTTTCACGCCCATGCCATAGGCGGCGTCCACGGCGTTCAGATTGAACAGCCCCATGGCGTGGTTCAGGCACATGCTGCCGAAAACCTCCACCTTTCCGCTGCCCAGATGGCCCTGCACCATCTGGCAGCCCATCATGCTGGGGAAATAGTGGTCCTTGACCAGGAAGCCCCGGTATCCGGCGGCTTCCGCCTCCTTCAGCATGTCGGCGGCATCCAGCTCGCGGCTGGCTACCGAGGGGCCGGCATGCACGTGGATGTCAATTACACCCTTCAAAAGTTTCTCTCTGTTCATAACAGTGCCTCCTTCCAAAATTGTTGCGCAATGTAACGTCTTAGCAGAGAAGCCATAATTTAAAAATAAATTGAAATCGTGGACAAGGGGACGCGCTGGGACTATAATGAATTATCTTTCAATATGCGGAGGGACCAGCAATGCAGTTCAGCGGGCTGAGCATTGAACCCCAGGTAATTCTGGATGCCCTTGAAGATCCGGTTCACATCATTGATACCAACGGAGTTCTGGTCTTTGCCAACCAGGCCTGGGAACAGCTGATTGGCCTGCCCAGGGAGCGGGCCATCGGGCTTTACATCAACGACGCCATCAGCAAGGGAAATCTGGGCTTTTACTTTTCCATTGAAAAGGACGAGGACAGCCAGACCCCCCAGGTCACCCATTTTGACCAGAAAATCTTTGACTCCATTGCCCTGGAGGCGCTGAAGAAGCAGAAGCCGGTGTCCATGTTTGCCTATTCCTCGGCGAAGAACCGGGTGATGCTGACCAGCGTTCCCCTCTATCAGGAGGGAGAGCTGCGGTATGTGCTCACCTGCTGCCGGGATTTGACCAATTTCTCCCAGCTGTGCGACACCCTGGAGAGCGCCATTGAGCAGAACAAGCTGATTTTGGAGGAGCTGGAGTTTTACCGCAACATGGCGACCTCCAAAAATATCATCGGACAAAGTCCCAAGATGCTGGCTCTGCTGAAAACGGTAGAGTATGTGGCCGGCACCGACGCCACCATCCTCATCACCGGGGAATCCGGCGTGGGAAAGGAGGTGCTGACCAACGAAATCTACCAGCGCAGCAAGCGGAAGGGGAAACCATTTATCCGGGTGAACTGCGCCTCCATCCCGGAATCCCTGATGGAGAGCGAGCTGTTCGGCTATGAGCGGGGCGCCTTTACCGGGGCCGTCAAAAGCAAGCCCGGTATGTTTGAGCTGGCCAATACCGGCACGCTGCTGCTGGACGAGGTGGGGGAACTGCCCAAGGCCCTCCAGCCTAAGCTGCTGCGGGCCATCCAGGAGCGGGAAATTATCCGGGT
This sequence comes from uncultured Flavonifractor sp., assembly GCA_944383135.1. GTDB lineage: Bacteria > Bacillota > Clostridia > Oscillospirales > Oscillospiraceae > Flavonifractor. Next base: position 7,037 of record CALWOL010000007.1, on the reverse strand, counting down.
GGGCGGCACCAGCAGCATCTCCGTGGATGTGCGTCTCATCGCCGCCACCAATCAGGATTTGGAGGCCATGGTGCAGCGGGGCGACTTCCGCCGGGATCTCTACTACCGTTTGAACCTGATTCCCCTCCACATTCCTCCCCTGCGGGAGCGGGGAGACGACATCAACCTTCTGGCGCTGCACTTTTTGGAAAAATTCAACGGCAAATACGGCAAGAAAAAGCAGATCACCGAGGAGGCCATGCAGATCATGCGGGATTACCAGTGGCCGGGAAACATCCGGGAGCTGGAAAACCTGTTGGAGCGGCTGGTCATCATCGGAGAGGAGAACTGGATTACCGCCTCCCGCCTGCTGACCATCCTGGGCTCCGGAGAGGACTCGGAGCAGCAGCTGACCCCGGCCGGCGCGTCCCTGAAGGAAATGCTGGCTGATTACGAAAAGAAAATTCTGAAAGAGGCGCTCAACCGCTACGGCACCACCTACAAGGCGGCGCAGGCCCTCAACACCTCCCAGCCCACTGTGGCCAGAAAGGCCAAGCAGTACGGGCTGGAGTGGTAGCCCGCCGTCTCAGCGGAACAGCCCAGACAATTCCAGGCTCCGGTAGCAGGTGCGTCCGGCCTGAATGGTCATCTGGGGAATCAGGAGCTGGGCGGCATCCAGCCGCTCGCCGTGGCAATCCTGGAAGGAGACCTTCCGGTCTGCCAGCTTTACAATGGCCACGTCGGCCAGCGTGCCGGGGCGCAGGGTGCCGATTTCCTCCTGCATACCCATGAGCTCCGCCGGCACCGCGGTGCAGCAGCGGACCACATCGTGGAGGGACATGCCCAGCGCCAGGAACCGGGACATCACCGCAGGCAGGGAGAACAGCCGGTCCTGATAGACGCTGTACGTGGTCACATCCGTGCTGATCACGTCGGGCTGGAACCCCTGGGCGATAGCCGCCCTCGCCACGGAGAAGGCGCAGTGGATTCTCCCCTGAGCGGTGTCGAAGCGCACGCCTCGGGCCCTGGCATTCCACACCTCCGGGTAAATGCGGCCGTTTTCGTCCAAAATGCGGTAGGGCCCCATGGCCTGGAAGGAGTGGCACAGCACGTCCCCCTCGCCCAGGCGGGAGACAATTTCCGGAACGGGCTCCAGGGGATGGGTGGCATGGAGGGAAAGCCGGGTGCCGAACCTGCGGGCCAGCTTCACGCTCTCCTCCAGGGGCTTGAGCCCCATTCCCTCGGAGATGTCCTTTCCAATGCGCAGCTTCAGGCCGTAGAGGTAGGGCCGGTAGCGCTCAAACAGGTAGGTCATTGCCCGCACGTCATAGAGGGCGGGATCGATGTTTTCCACGTAGCCGGCCCCCGCCAGCCCGCCGGTGGTTACGTTGACGGAGGCTTTCAGGGTCATCATGGCCGGCATCACCCGGAAGCGGAGGAAATTTTCAAAGGCGTTTGTTCCCACGCTTCCGGCGTCGCAGGCGGTGGTGACGCCGTTGGGCAGGCAGAACAAGTCCGGGGCAATGCCGGAGGTGTTCCAGGAAAAGTGGACGTGGTGGTCAATCAGCCCGGGCAGCACCAGGCAGCCGGAGCAGTCCACGATTTCCCGTACGTCCGCCGGTTCAACGTGCCCATTTTCCGGCGGAGGGACAATCCGGCAGCCGGAGAGGAACACGTCGGCCTCCCCGTCCAGGCTGCGGGCCGGGTCAATGACATGGCCGCCCCGCAGCCAGAAGTCGTATTTTTTGGCTGGTTCTACAATTTTCACGGGAGTTGCTCCTCTCTTGTGCCCAACCGCGGCTATGCCAGGCAGGTACAGGCCAGGTTAATCAGGGGAATGGTGAGAATGGAGAGCAGGGTGCTGAAGATGACGCACTCCGCCGCGAACGCCCCGTCCTTCTGGGTGGTGCAGGCGCCGAGAGAGGACAGCGCCTGATTCAGAGGCTCCGGAAACCGCAGTCCCAGTCCCAGCATGGCGGCGCCCAGGACAACCGCCCAGACGGCGGGATTTTTCAGGACGCGGAGCCAGCTCCGCCGGCCCTCCCCCGTCACAAAATAGGAGATGCCCACCGTCATAATAAAAGCGCGCACCGGAATCAGGGCAATGGACAGCAGCAAAATACCGGCGTCCCCGTAAATGCTGCCGATGACGGGCATGCCCATAAAATTGGTGTTGGGGCACAGAACGGCAAACTTCAGCACAGGTTTCCGCCGGCTGTCGGCTCCGCGGTACAAGACGCTCCCCAGCACGATGTAAAACAGGTGCACCCCCACCATAATGCCCAGAATCCAGACAGACTGGCGAAGCAGGCCCGGCGCGGTCCCCTTGGTGAAGGCGCTGAGAATGCTGCACGGGAGGACCAGGCCGGCCAGGCACTTGGAAAGCCCGTCTGAAAAGCCCGGGGTGATGACGCCCCATTTCTTTCCCGCAGCACCGGCCAGGAGCAGCAGGAAGAGGGTCACTTGGGCATTTAAAATGGGAAGGATTGTCTGCATGCTGGGCACATCTCCGGAATCTCGCCCCTCCGCCAGGGGAAGGGCGTGTGGTATGGAATGCCTGGAGACAGCCCCATGGGGGGCCATCTCCAGGCGATTGCAAATGGTCAGCCGAATAGCTCGACGGGCAGCATGCTGATGGCGGGGACGAAGCCGATGATGATCTCCGCCAGCACCAGGCCGGCGATGAAGGGAATGGCCGCCTTGGCTATCTTGTCTATGCTGATGCCCGACATGGACGCGCCCACAAACAGGTTGTAGGCCACGGGGGGAGTGACAAAGGCCACGGCCAGAGCCAGGGTGATGATGATGCCGAAGTGGACGGGGTCAATGCCCACCGCCTCCGCCACAGGCAGCAGCAGGGGGGAGATGATCACGATAATGGGAGCGGTCTGCACGAACATGCCCGCCACGAACAGGAAGGCGTAAATCAGCAGCACGATGATGTAGGGGTTGCTGGAGATGGTCAGGAAGAAGTTCTTGATGACGGTGGTGTAGCCCAGGTAGGCGAACACCGCGCCCATGGCGCCCGCGGGGGCGAAGCAGAACATCATGCCGCCCAGGAAATTGACCTTGGACTTGAACATGGGGAGAATTCTCTTCACATCCAGTTCCTTATACAGGAAGAGGCCTACGATCAGACCGTACACGCAGGAGACCACGCCGGCCTCAGTGGGGGAGAAAGCGCCGGAGTAGATGCCGCCCAGGATGATGATGGGCATCAGCAGGGCCCACTTGCCGTCCCAGATGGCCTTGCCGAAGAGCTTCAGGCTGGTCTGCTTGGGGATGGGGCTCTTGTAGCCGCGCTTCTTGCAGATGAAGTAGTTGATGATGATCAGCACCAGGCCCACCACGATGGAGGGGCCCCAGCCGGCCAGGAACATGTCGCCGATGGACACGCCGTTGGTCACGCCGTAGAGCACATAGGGGAAGGACGGGGGCACGATGATGCCCAGGCCGCCGGCCACGCACACCAGGCCCACGGCGTAGCCCTTGTCATAGCCCTCGTACACCATCTGGGGAATCATAATGGTGCCGATGGCGGCCACGGTGGCGGGAGCGGAGCCGGAGACGGCGCCGAAGAACATGCAGGCGATGACGGTGACAGCGCCCAGAGCGCCGGTGACGTTGCCGATGAGGGAGTTGGCCACGGCCACCATCCGCTTGGAGAGGCCGCCGCCGTCCATGATGTCGCCGGCCAGCAGGAAGAAGGGCAGGCTCAGCATGGTAAAGTCGGCAATCTTGGTGTAAAGGAACTGGGCGATGTACTCAAAGCTGGTGATCTGGGTGGCGGCGATCAGCATCGCCACCGGAATGCCCAGGGCGGAGCCGATGGGCACACCCATGAACAGCAGCAGGAACATCAGGATAAAGGCAAGCGCTACCATATTCATTTGTGAGATCCCTCCGTTCCCTGTTGTCCATGCTGGGCCAGATAGGCCTCCCGGGCAGCCTTGCCCGCTTCCCAGATGCTGTCCAGGTCGAAGGAGGGCTTGGTCTTGCCCAGTTCCCCTTTCTGCTCGCCGGCCAGCTTGAAAATCTCCTGTACGGAGCGGAGAATGCTGAGTACCAGCATAATACCGATGAAAATATATACCGTAACGCGGGGCAGCCGGGTGATGGAGTACACCTGGTTCAGCTGCAGCATGTTCAGGATAATCTGATACATGTAGTAGGCCAGCCAGCCGGAAAAGGCAGCGTGAATGATGGTGTCCAGGATCATCAGAACCTTTTTTGCGATGAAGGGCACGACAGTCAGCACCATGTCGATCCGCATGTTCTGGCGGGTGGTGACGGCGCCGGACACGCCGCAGTAGATCATAATCACGAATCCGATGACGCTGGTCTCTTCAATCCAGGCCCAGGACTGGCCGAAAATATACCGGCCGACTACCTGAACCGTCAGAATCACGGTGATAAAGAGAAACGCTGCCAGACCGATATATGTCTCAAAGTGCATCAAGATTTCTTTGGGCCAACTTTTTTCTGTGCGCACTTTGCAGTCTCCTTTCCTCTTGGAATGCGTTCAAACGGGAGGTTTACTGGGCAGAGCTCTCCAGTTCCTCAACGGTGGCCAGCAGGTTGTTCCAGGTTTCGGTGCCCATGGTCTGCTCGCACAGCTCCCAGGTGCCGCTGACGGAGTCGGCAAATACCTGATACTCCTCGTCGGTGAGGGTGGTAACGTCAATGCCGTACGCGATCAGCTGGTCAATCAGGATCTGCTCGGTGTCCAGCATGGTCTGATAGCAGGCCTCGGTGGCGTCCTGGGCGGCCTGGTCAATCCAGCCCTGCTCCTCGGCGGACAGAGACTGATAGTAGGCGTCGCTGATTACGAACATGGAGCAGTTGGGCAGGTGGTTGAGCAGGGTGATGTACTTCTGAACCTCATAGAACTTCTGGGACACGATGGTGATGATGGGGTTGTCCTGGCCGTCGCACAGCTTCTGCTGCAGGGCGGTGAACAGCTCGGAGAAGGAGGTGGTCATAACGGAGCAGCCCAGCTCTTCAAAGGCGGCGATCTGGGTGGGGTCGCTCTGCACGCGGATCTTCATGCCCTTCAGGTCGGCGGGGCTGTGGATCTCCTTCTGGTTGTTGGTGATGGTACGCATGCCCAGGTGCAGGAAGCCGACGGCGCGCAGGCCGGTGTCGTCCAGCAGCTGCTGGCGCATGGAGTCGCCGAGCTCACCGGTCATAATCTCGTATACTTCCTCGTTGGAGGAGTACAGGAAGGGCACGTTCAGGGGGGTGAAGGCGGTGGTGTAGTCGCCCCAGTTGGCCTGGCCAACCTCGGACATCTCGAAGGCGCCGGTGATCAGACCGTTGACAATGTCATCGGTGGTGGAGGCCAGCTGGCTGGAAGGGAACACCTGAGCCACCATCTTGCCGCCGGAGAGCTCCTCCAGCCGGTCCACGAAGGTCTTGAACATCATGCCGGAGGCGGAAACGCCGTAGTCGGAGGCGCTCATGGACACGGACAGACGGACAACCTTCACGCCGTCCTCCACGTTGGTGTAGTCGGGAATCTGGTACACGTCGCGCTCCAGGCCCACGGTGACCTCGCTGTTGCCGCCGGCGGTGCTGGTCTCGCCGGGGGTATCGTCGCTGTTGTCGTCGCCGGTGTTGGCGTTGCCCAGACCGCAGCTGGTGCACAGCATGGCGAACACTGTCAAAAGGGCAAACAAGCGTCCAAATTTCTTCATCATTTTCTTCTCCTCCAAAAAGATTTTATTCACTTCGCCCCAGGGACGGGCGAAATGGCCAAAATGGAAAGGGGGTGCTCAAAGGGTGATGGTCTCGCCCGGCTCCATGGCAATGCACCGGCAGCCGGGGCACCGCACCGCCAGGTGCTGGCGGAACTGCTCCAAATACGCCTGGGTCCGGTAGTGCATGGGGATGACCGTCTTGACGCCCAGCATCTCCGCGCATATCGCGGCCGCCGGCGGGTCCATCTCATCCAGGCTCCGTCCCTGGAGATCCACGCCGCCGATGCCCAGAAAGGCCACATCCGGCCGGAACAGCTCTCCCCAGAGCTTCATGTCATAGGTCAGGGAGGTGTCCCCGCCGAAGAAGCAAGTGGGTCCGTCCTTGACCCGGATGATGTAGCACAGCGGCTCGCCGGTCAGATAGGAGCCGTCCGGGAAGTGCTTGAAGGCAATGTGGCGGGCGTCCACCGCATGGATGGTGAAGTCCCCCTGCACATAGGTGGCGCCGCTGGTGGTCAGCTCCATCCGGGGGTCCCACGTGCCGCCGTAGCCGGCCCGCTCCGCCAGACAGAGGGTGCTGTGGTCTCCCAGCAGCTTGGTGGTGTCAGAGTGGGCCAGAATCTCCAGCGCCTGTCCAAAATGGTCCCCCGCGCAGTGGGAAACCGCAATCAGATCCACATGGACATCCTCCGGCTTGACCGGGCTGGGCGGCACCTTGGTCTGAGGATTCCCGGACAGATACGGATCGGTAATCATCCGGGTCCCGCCGGGGCCGGTGAGAATGAATGCGGCCCAGCCCAGATATTCCACTTGAAGCGGCATGTGCTTGTTCCCTCCAATCCTGGTATCCCGGCGGCACAGGAAAATTGCTCCGCCACTGATTTTATCACATCTGGCTAAGTAGCAAAAGACGTGCCAAAATCTACATACACCCCGAAATTCTTACAAAAATCAGTCTTAGCTGTCTTGTGTTTTTTGCCCAACCGCCCATTCCTTTCGCAAGAGGTTCTTGTGAAAATAATAAAATAATTTAAAATTAAATTAAAATGTCTGCAAAAATTCTGGAGTGCAAGGAATTCCAATTCATTTGTTAGACAATTCAAAAATTTTGCGAAAACTCAAATTTGAATCACAAAATGGAAAAAAACGGACGGCTTCTGCCATCCGTTTTTAGAAGCAAAGCGGGGATCGGATCAGCTAAACGCGGCCCGTTCCCACGCCGGAGGGGCGGTCTCAGGCGCGGACCTCCGCGCTGGCGTCCTGGGGCGCGTCCAGATCGGGAACCTCCCGTCCGCCGGCATCCCAGTCGATGTCAAACTCCGCCTTCAGCCAGGCCTTGTACTCGTCGCAGCTGGAGGA
>CALWOL010000006.1 GCA_944383135.1 uncultured Flavonifractor sp. | reverse complement strand
AAACACGCCATGCGTTATACCCAGTACAGAGGCTTGGCCCAGGTGTCCAACTGGGTGAAGCTGAAATTTGCTGCCATGAATCTGAAAAAACTGGCCAGGTGGCTGTGCCAGGAGAGCCTTGCCTCTCTCTGCATACTCCTTCTTTGGCCGCTACATGACCCAAACCCGGCGTATGCTTGACGCATAAGCCGGGTTTTTCGACAGCCTGAGCGGCCGGATATCCGGCCGCTGTTTTTAACCGGAGGGGAGTGCGTCCTCCGGCGGATAGACGGCATGCTCCAGCACCCTGGGATCGTGCCCGGGGAGGATGTGGGCTCCGTCCGTCAAAGGGAGAAGCTTGCGAATGGAATGATAATATTCCTCCAGATTCACATGAATGCCAGAGGGCGTGGGCAGTCCCCAGGTCTGATTTTCCTCCCAGTTTTCGACTAGCCCCACACAGTCGCTGGCAATCAGGTAACGCCCTGCTTTGGTGTTCACGTGGACACATTGAAATCCGGGGGTATGACCGGGGGTAAGAAGCAGGTCAATGCCATCCTGAAGGGACACATCCCCATCCACAAGTACCAGGCGGCTTGCGGCACGAAGCCAGGGTGGGCTCAACCCAATCTGAGGGGATTCATAGTAGGTGTATTGGGTGGGAACAGGATTCAGGGAATAATGCACCTCCCGCTTTTGCACGTAGATACGGGCATTGGGGAAAAGGTGGTTGTTAAAGCAATGGTCCCAGTGAAGGTGTGTGTTGACAATGATGGTTACATCTTCGGCTGCGATACCCAGCAGTTTTAGCGCATTTACCGGCTGCATCTCTTCCGTTTGAAGGAGCGGATGATGGTGGGCGCGGGCCCATGCCTCACCACAGCAGCCGGTGTCTACCAGCATGCAGGTGTCTTTTCCTGTTACCAAATACATCAGGATGGGGGCGGACAATTTTTCTCCGGCGGATTTCTGATAAGCAAAGTTGGATTTTTCGGCTTCGGCAAACCAACCGACGCAGATGGGACGAATGGTATAGCATTCCACAGAAAACAACGCTCCTTTCTCGGTTCCTATATGGGAGAGAATGCAAATAAAGTGCCAACTGCCGCTACACGGTTTTTCAGCAGTTTGGGCGGCGCTATTACTATAAAGTGTTTCATTTTTGGATAAATCTTTTGCGCTTGAAACAGTAAAATGTGTGGAGGGACGATTTCCGGCCTGATCTGCTTTGGGCAAAGGAAAGGGCGCGCACGCTTGGGAAACAGCTAGTTTGCCGGGCTGGAGCAGCCGCGCCTGTCCGGTTGGCATCTGGCTTGCAAAGCTAAACCAAGAGGACTTGCTTTTTAGGATTCCAAAAGGAGGACGAATAATATGGCAATGACAATTAGCGAAAAATTGCTTGCCCGAGCCGCTGGGAAGAAGGAGGTTCGCGCCGGTGAAATTGTACAGGCCAGAGTAGATAAGGCGATGATGGACGACATTCTGGGACCGCGCATCGAAATTGCCGAAAATATGGAGATGCTTGGAGCCGGCGTGTGGGACCCGGACCGCGTCACCATCATTTCGGACCATTACACGCCGCCCGCCAACGCCAAACAGGCCGAAATTGTAAAATTTACCCGGGAATGGGCGGCGGCTCACGGAATTGTGCACTACTATGAGTTTGCCGGTCCCTGCCACCAGGTAATGGTAGAAAAGGCCCGGGTCTCCCCCGGGGAACTGGTGGTGGGGACGGATTCCCACACCTGCACGTACGGTGCCCTGGGTGCGTTTTCCACCGGGATTGGCTCCACCGAGATGCTGGGTGTGCTGGTAACGGGAGAGCTTTGGCTTAAAGTGCCCCAAAGCATTAAGGTCCATTTTGAAGGCGGGCTGCCGCGGGGCGTTATGGCCAAAGATGTAATTCTCCGCGCCATTGGCACCATTGGCCACAACGGTGCAACATATAGGGCTATGGAATTCTGTGGGACCACATTTGATGCCATGCCCATGGACGAGCGGTTGTGCATAACCAATATGGCGGTGGAAGCAGGAGCAAAAAACGGGGTCATTGCCTGCGATAGTATTACCCGGACCTATCTGGCGGAGCACCGCATTCCGGAAGGCGTCTCCTTCCAAAGCGATCCGGATGCCCAATACTGCGCAGAATACAGCTTTCATGCATCGGAATTGGTCCCCTTGTGCGCTTGCCCCCATGAGGTGGATAACGTAGCTGAAATTTCCGGCGCAGGCCATGTAAAAATCCATCAGGCATATATCGGTTCCTGTACCGGCGGGCGGTTTAATGACTTGAAAGCGGCGGCGGATTTGCTGCGGGGCAAAAAGATTGCGAAAGGGGTACGGCTGCTGATATCCCCCGCCTCTCGGGAGGTGTGGGAGGCCTGTGATAAGGCTGGTATCCTGAGCACGCTATCCGAAGCGGGAGCCACAATTTTGGCCTCCAGCTGCGGCGCTTGCCTGGGAATCCATTCCGGCGCTATTGGCAAAGGAGAGGTCTGTGTGTCCTCCACCAACCGCAACTTTATCGGCCGCATGGGAAGCAAGGAGGGAGATGTGTACCTGGCGTCGCCGCTCTCTGTGGCGGCCAGCGCCGTTACCGGAATACTGACCGACCCGCGCACCATGCTGTAAGGAGGGGAAAATATGGCGAACATTACAGGCAGGGTTCTCAAGTATGGGGACAATATCAACACGGACATTATTTCACCGCCCGCCTATATGGAGCTGTCTATGGAGGAGGCGGCCAAATATGCCATGAGTCCGGTGGACCCGGAGTTTGCGCTTACCGTACAGCCAGGCGACCTCTTTGTGGCGGAAAATAATCTGGGTTCCGGCTCCAGCCGGGAGACCGCGCCGCTTACGCTTAAGATTCTTGGCATCCGCACCATCGTGGCCAAGTCCTATGCAAGAATTTTTTACCGCAACTGTATTAACCTGGGCATTCTGGCAATTGAATGCCCGGAAACAGACAGAATTTCCAAATTTGATGTGTGCTCCATTGACACTGAGGCTGGGCAAATTCAAAACCTGACCACGGGAGAACGGTATTTGTGTGGAAAAATCCCGCCGCACATCATGGAACTGGTCCGCTGCGGCGGACTGGTAGAATCCCTGAAACATAGACTGGGAGTATAACTCCATGTCAGCAGTCATAAAGCTAAAGACCAAGGAATGGGCAAAAATGTGTGCATACAAGAGGCAAAACGTAAATTCGTCGGCGAGGGCATAGACAGATCAAGCCAGGGCGCGGACGGCGGCCTGGCTGAGGCGGCGGTTGCGGGTGGCATTGGCAGACGGAAAATTGCTGAAGGAGATGGAGCAGGCAGTATATATCTGCTTCCTGCCTCACCTGACGGCCTCAGCAGAGCTGACCTGCGCGGCATTTTTGAAAAAAGGATTCCTGGAAGAAAAACCGGGCCGAAAGGCGTTCTAGAAGGGCTTGCCGCCTGCAACTGCAGGCGGCAAGCCCTTGATTTGTGGAAATAAAAGAGCGGCCATTCCTGCGATAATGGCGATGGAAGAGCGTGCGTTTTTCCTCTATTTGCGCAAAAAATAGCCTTCCAATTTGGGCAGTTTTGGAAAAAGAACAAGCTTTCCCCTGAATTCTCCCAAAAAAGGCTGTCAAAACGGGCGGCAATGTGATATAGTCTTGCCAGCACCCCAAAACCCAACCTGCCCGCCCCTTGGGGGAGACGGCAGGACCCCATGAGGATACAGATGTGAAAGGAAGGTTCAAAATGGCACGGGAAAAAGCAAATTCCCAGAAGAAGAAAATGACCGGGAAAAAGGCGGAGGCTCCGGCGGTGGAGCAGAAGGCCGCCCCCGTGAAGGAGACCGCCTCCGTGAAGGAGACCGTCCCCGTGAAGGAGACCGCCCCCGTGAAGGAGACCGCCTCCGTGAAGGAGGCCGCCCCCGTGAAGGAGACCGCCTCCGTGAAGGAGGCCGCCCCCGTGAAGGAGGCTGCCCCCGAGGAGAAGAAGGAGGAGGCCGCTCCCGCGAAGGAGGCCGCTCCTGCCAAGAAGGCCCCGTCCGCCCGGAAAAAGGCCGCGGCCGGGGAGAAGGAGAAGAAGGCGGCGCCGGCCAAGAAGAAGGCGGCGCCCGCGAAGAAGAAGGCCGCTCCCGTGGAGGAGAAGCCCGTCCTCGTTGAAGAGGCCGCTCCCGCGGTGGAGGAGCAGCCCGCCCCCGTGGAGGAGGCGCCTGTTGTTGAGGAGGTTATCGCAGTGGAATCCAATCTGCCCCGCAGGAGCATTGCTTTCATCGGCTCGGAGTGCCATCCCTTTGTCAAGACGGGGGGCCTGGGCGACGTGATGTACGCCCTGCCCCGGGAGCTGGCCCGGCTGAACTGCGACGTGCGGGTGATTCTGCCCCGCTATGCCTGCATTCCCCAGGAGTACCAGGACAAGATGGTCTACCGGGGCGAGTTCTACATGGACCTGGGCAAGACCGGGCGCAACTACTATGTGGGAATTATGGAGTACATCTGGGACGGCGTGGTGTACGACTTCATTGACAACCAGGAGTTTTTCTCCGTGGGCAATCCCTACACCAACCTAGTGGACGACATTCCCAAGTACTGCTTCTTCAGCAAGGCCGCCCTGGCCGCGCTGAACTATATGAACTGGATTCCCGACATTGTCCACTGCCACGACTGGCAGGCCGGGCTTGTGCCGGTGTATCTGCGCACCCTGTTCAAGGACTCCCCGGTGGGCCGGGCCAAATCCGTGCTCACCATCCACAACCTGCGCTTCCAGGGGGTGTACAACATCCCCACCATCCAGTACTGGTCCGGCCTGCCCAACGAGGTCTTTGAGATGGGCGCTCTGAAGCAGAACTGGGTGGACGCCAACATGCTCAAGGGCGGCCTGGCCTACGCCGACCGGATTACCACGGTGAGCGGCACCTACGCCTGGGAGATTCAGACCCGGGAGTACGGCGAGGGCCTGGAGGAACACCTGCGCTACCACAGCGGCAAGCTGCGGGGCATTGTCAACGGCATTGACTACGGCATGTGGAACCCGGAGACCGACTCCGCCCTGGCGGAGAACTACGGGCTGGGCAATGTGCTGGAGCACAAGATGGCCAACAAGCTGGCCCTCCAGCGGGAGCTGGGCCTGGAGGAGGATACGGGCAAGTTTGTCATCGGCCTGATTTCCCGCCTCACCAACCAGAAGGGCCTGGACCTGGTCAACGCCATCATTCCCCAGGTGCTGGACGGCAACACCCAGGTGGTGGTGCTGGGCACCGGCGACAAGCAGTATGAGGATGCCTTCCGGTACTATGAGGGGGCCCACAAGGGCACCTTCAGCGCCTGCATCCAGTATGATGAGGCCAGGGCCCACCGCATTTACGCCGGCGCCGACGCCCTGCTGGTGCCCTCCCGGTTTGAGCCCTGCGGCCTGACCCAGCTCAACGCCATGCACTACGGCACCCTGCCCATCGTCCGGGAGACCGGCGGGCTGAAGGACACGGTGGAGCCCTACAACGACTTCACCGGGGACGGCAACGGCTTCACCTTTGACCGCTATGACGCCGGGCTGCTGCTGGATGCCATCAACCGGGCCAAGACCCTCTATTTCAACAACCGCTACCACTGGGATGAGGTGGTCCAGCGGGATATGGCCAAGGACGTCTCCTGGGAGAATTCGGCCAAGCAGTACAAGCAGATGTATCTGGAGCTGACCCAGTGGTAAGCTCCGGTCCCAAAGGGGGGAGGCCCGCCGGAAGGCGGGCCTCCCCCGCTTTTGCCCGGAATTGACAGGGCTCCGGGGGGCCGATATAATAAAAAATAAGGGACGCGGCGGGAAAAGCACGCCGCGGGGAAGGGGGAAAGGGCCATGTCAGAGAACGGACGGGAGGCGGCGGCCGGGCGGACCCTCAGCGAGTGCGCCGCCCTGTTTACCAGGGAGCGGATTGGCAGCATCTCCACCGAGCGGGTGCCTACCGGCTTTCCCGGCCTGGACCGGAGCCTGAACGGCGGGCTGTTCAACGGCCTGTTTGTGCTGGGGGCGGTGCCCGGCCTGGGCAAGTCCACCCTGGCCCTCCAGATTGCCTACAACCTCTCCAGCGGCGGCTATCCCGTGCTCTACTTCTCCCTGGAGATGAGCTGGCCCTGGCTGATGGCCAAGTCCATCAGCCGGGCCGACTTCGCCCTCCACCGCCAGCCCGGCTTCCAGTCCGCCGACCTGCTCAACCGGGGAAAGCGCTTTTCCGACGGGGAGTGGGAGCGGATTGAGCAGGCCAGGGCCCTGGTGGAGCGGGAGGGGCGGAACCTCTACCTCTTCCAGCAGGGGCCGGAGCTGCGGCACATCGGGCAGATTCGCCAGAAAATCCACCAGTTTCAGGAGGCGTACCGCCAGAGCGGCGGGACCCGGCCCATTCTGGTGGTGGTGGACTATTTGCAGATTCTCTCCCCCCGGGACCCGAGTCTGAAGGCCAGCGACAAGCAGCTGGTGGACGACAACGTGCGGGAGCTGTGCGCCATCCGGGACCAGGAGCAGGTGATGATTCTCCTCATCAGCGCCCTGAACCGCTTCAGCTACAACCGGGAAATCTCCCTGGAGAGCTTTAAGGAGTCCGGCTCCATCGAGTACTCCGCCGACGTGATTCTGGGGATGCAGTACCAGGGCATGGAGCAGGTCCGGGGGAAGAACGCCTTCTCCCCGGAGCGGGCCAAGGCCCGGAATCCCCGGCAGCTGGAGCTGACCCTGCTGAAAATGCGCTACGGCCAGGACGGAGTGCGCATCCCCCTGGAATTTTACAGCACCAGCTCCTATTTCCAGGAGCCGGAGGGCGGGGCGCAGGTCCGGCCCGCCCGGGTCCAGGAGCTGCGGGAGCGGTTCTGCGCCTATCCCGTCCAGTACCACGACGGGTTCCATCAAAAGGCCCGGCGGGTGAGGGGGTGAGGGCATGGAGCAGTTTCTGATGAACAACTGCAAGATTGCCAACGAGTTGCGGAAATACCGGGATCTGACGGGCTGCGTCAACCGGGTCAGCCTTTCCGGCGATCCCAACAACTATGCCGAGTATATCATCACCCGGGAGCTGAGCTACCTGGACATGGTGACCGCCAACGCGGTCTATTCCCTGTGGCGCTCCGGCGAGGGGGCGGACGGCTTCCGGGCGGAGACCGTGGGCCAGGTCATGGCAGGGAGCATGGAGCGGCGGCTCCGGCCGGAGAAGCAGGCGGAGCTGGAGGAGCGGCTCCGGCGGCTGGCCGGGACGGAGCTGTACATTCTGGCGGACCACGACCAGCAGGCCGGCCAGCCGGTGTACGAGGGGGCCTTCCTCCCCCTCACCTGGGAGGAGGGCGGACGCCGCTTCCGCTTCCGCCCCAATCAGCAGCCGCCCCTCTACCAGTACGCCCAGGAGCGGAACCAGCTCCTCAGGATTCCCTTCTCCCGCCTGCGGGACGACGGGGCGCGGGGCCAGACCCGGCTCAACAACAACGACCGCACCCTGCTGCTGCGCCACTACCTGCTTCAGGAGCTGGAAATCCTCCTCTATCCGGGCAACCAGGTGGAGGAGCGGGAAATCCGCCTGCTCCGGCGGGACGAGACGGGGGCGGAGTACGGCCTGCTGTGGCGCCTGGGCCTGAGCGAAGGGGAGAGCTCCCCCGCCGAGGCCCGGCGGGTGCAGCAGACCCTGGAGCAGCTGCTGGACAACCTGCGGATCATCGGCTATGTAACAAAAGAGCAGTATGAACCCCTGCCGCCGGAAAAAGGATATGGAATCCGCCTGATTTCCGGAAACAAACAGGAAAAGAAACGAAACAAAAAGCAAAAAAACTGAAACAATCCAATTTTATCCACTCTGGAACCGACTGGGCGCCAGTGGATTGCGGATTGTCACGTGCCTATAATCTTGTAAGATAAGTGGGATAGAACAAGTTTGCAGAACTTCGTTCTGACCCCACTTGGCCCCGGCCGCGGTAAGGGGCCTTTTTCACCCGACTTCCCTTGGGAAGCCGGGTATTTTTTTTGACCGTTTTCCCCTGTCCGCCGTTGGGTGCGTACTCTGCCAGGCGGCTTGGCGGCTCCAGGTGGTGCGTATATGGAGCCTGTCCGGCTCCATCGGAGTATGTTGTGAAGGTTTTTTCAGAGACGTGTTACGGAGGTGAAAAAATATTCAGCACGGGAGGCGTTTTCCTGTCCGCCAGCGGGAGGACGGTTGGACGCGTTCCCGGCAAGGGGCCCGAATCCGGCCCCATGTCAGAAAAGAAAGAACCAGAACGGCAGGGACAGAGGGCCCTTGTCGGGCCCCGGGTGAAATTGTGAAAAAAATAGGGAACGGGAAAACAATCCCGCACAACGAAAGGAGTTTTATCTATGAAAATCAATAGCAAGTACGCCGGCAAGTATGCCGCTCCTGCGGCCGTCCGTCCGGAAGAAGAGGACCGGCCCATCCATACCTACGGCCAGCAGAAGACCATCATGGGCCGGGTATGCGGCAGGTGGTACGAAAACGTCCGGAAAAAGGACGACAGCTGCCAGTACGTCTTTGACCTGTGGGTTCCTCAGTCCAACCATACGGTGCGGCTGGAGCTCTACGTGGACGCCCAGCAGGACCGGCAGGCGGTCAGGCAGCTGCTGGACGCCCCGGGACAGCTGGAAATCAGCTACTGCCAGCGCTTCGACGTGTACAAGGGCAAGACGGGTGCCTGGACCAACCGCACCTTCCTGTTTGTGGACGGTCTGAAAAATATCCGGCAGCTGGATGTCCCGTGCGCCACGGCCTGAAGGGGACAGCCATGTCAATCCAACGGGAAGGGGGTGAGGACCAGCCCAATGACAGACAACAGCAGGGGGGCGGCGCCCGGCCGGCGCCAGCCCCCTGCCCCAGGAACGAACATCAGGAAAGGAGATGAACTGCGTGGAAGGGAACTCCGCACGCATTCTGGCGAAAGACATTTACATTGACAACAGCACCCGCGCCACCGGCAACAACAACAACGACCTGATTATCGGCCCCTCCGGCGCGGGAAAGACCAGGGGCTACGTCATTCCCAACATCCTCCAGGCCAACGAGAGCCTGGTGGTCACGGACACCAAGGGCAATCTCTGCCGGCAGTATCAGCCCTACCTGGAGGCCAGGGGCTACCTGGTCATGGAGCTGAACTTCGCCCACATGGCCTGGAACACCTGGGGGTATAACCCGCTGGCCGGCATCCGGTATGACCGGAGGCGGGAGCAGTACGACGAGCAGGACATCATTGCCCTGTCCGCCATCATTGCCCCGGTGCTCACCAGGGACGACCCCTTCTGGGACCAGTCCGCCCAGCTCTACCTCCAGGCCCTGACGGGCTACGTGCTGGAGTGCCTGCCCCAGCAGGAGCGCAGCCTCAGCTCGGTGTGCAGGCTCAGCGGCCTCATCGGCAGCATCACCCTGGACCAGATGTTCCGGGAGCTGAGCGAGCTGAAGCCGGATTGTTTCGCGGTGAAGCGCTACCGCAGCATGATGACCACCCGCTCGGCCAACCGGACAGACGCCTGCATCCGGGCCTTCCTGGACCGGCACCTGCTTCCCCTGAGCCATACGGAAGTCACCCGGATGTTCACCAACCGGCGGCAGGTCAATCTGGAGCGGCTGGGCATGCGCAAGACCGCCATCTTCCTCACGGTGAGCGATACCGACCGCTCCGCCGACTGCCTGGTGAATCTCTTCTACGCCCAGGCCTTCCAGCGGCTGGTGGCCCTGGCGGACCGGTGCCCCGGCTCCCAGCTGCCGGTGCCGGTGCGCTTCATCCTGGACGACTTTGCCACCAACACCGTCATCCCCAACTTTGACAACCTCATATCCGTCATCCGTTCCCGGAACCTGGCGGTGAGCCTGGTCATCCAGAGCCTCTCCCAGCTGGAGAGCATCTACGGCCGGGCCAAGAGCCAGACCATTGTGAACAACTGCGACAACTGGCTCTATCTGGGTGGGCTGGACCTCCAGACGGCCCAGGAGATGAGCCTCCGGCTCAACCGCACCCTGCAGTCGGTGCTCAACATGTCCCATGCCGAGGCGGTGGTGCTTACCCGTGGACAGCCGCCCCGCCGGTGCAGCAAGTTTCTGCCGGAAGAACACCCCGGCTGGCAGACCGCCCACTCCCAGCGGGCGGCCGGAACAACCACAGAAAGGAGAACCCCTTATGAAAAAGCAGTGTAACATTTCCACGGACGGCCAGCCCTCCCTGGCGTGCCGGCTGGAGCGGCTGAAGCAGGGCCTGGCCGGCGACGACAGGGTGCTGGACGCCCGTCTGGCCCGCATGAGACGCTTTCCCCTCACCCAATGGTTCGGGGAACACCCGGAGCGCCTGGAAGAGCTGTGCCGGGCCGTCCCGGCCATCCGGGAGGACATGACCTTCGGGGCGGCGGCCGCCGCCCTGTGGGATGCGCGCAACACCGCCTGGGCCTCGGAGCATCTGTGGCTGCTCCTGGCCCCGCTGCTGGACATAGACCGCCACATGATAAAAGAAAACGATGGGAGTGCATGCTATTGGGGAGCCAGATGAAACAGATTTCCCTGGAGCAGCGGCTGGGTGGCCTCTGCCGGGAGGGGAGCCTGCGGAGCAATCCGCCGGACAGCCCCTTCTGGATTCCGGAAGAGAACCCCCTGCTGCTGGCCTGGGACATGACCGTCGACGAATACTGCCAGGCCGTCTGCCGGGCGGCGGGCCTGTACCCCCAGGAGTCCTGCCGGCAGACCTTCCGCTGGTTCTGGCCGGTACTGGAGCGGACGGGCTGGAACCTCAGCCTCATCCGCCTGCTGGGGGACGCCTGGCTTCTGCTCCACCCGGGGGGGCAGAAGCTCCGGCCGAGCGGGCCCGGCTATACCCCGGACCCGGACCCGCCCGCGGTGTGGCGGAGCTGGGGCACCGGCCCGGCGGAGCGGGGCGGCAGCCTGAAAAACCAGGACGCCCTGTTTACCGCCATCGCCTGTCTGATCCTCCGCCCCTTTGCCAGAATGGAACAACAAGAACAGGCGGGGAACCCCCGCGGAAAGGACGATGAAACATGAATATGCCCAACATTCTGATGGAGACCAGCGCCGGCTACGCCAGCTGCCGCATCCAGGACAGCCTCATGCAGCAGCGGGCGGTGCTCTGCTTCGGGGAAATCACCCCGGAGCAGGCGGACAGCCTGATTCTCCAGCTGTTTTACCTCAGCGCCCAGTCGGAGCAGGAGATTACCCTGTACATCCACAGCTCCGGCGGGGAAGTGAACAGCGGCTTTGCCATCTACGACGCCATGCAGCTGGTCAACTGCCCCATCCGCACCGTGTGCGTGGGCAACGCCAGCAGCATGGCCGCCCTCCTCTTCGCCGCGGGGGATACCCGGTGCATCCTGCCCCACAGCGAAGTGATGATTCACGACCCCCTGGTGCGGCAGATAAGCGGCAGCACCATAAAAATCAAGGACTGCGCCGACCTCCTCCTCCAGATTCGCGCCAATATGGCTGAAATCCTGGCCCGGCGGACCGGCCGGACCGTGGAAGAAATTCTGGAAAAGACCGAGAAGGAGACCACCTTTACCGCCGAGGAGGCGGTGGAGTTCGGCCTGGCCGACCAGATTCTCACCGACCTCACCGGCCTGCCCCGGCCCCGGCCCATCGCCTGAGGGGAGGGCTGCCTCATGTGGAACCTTGAGGAGCCCGCCCCTCTCCGCGGCGAGCAGGCCCGCTATGCCGCCGCGTGGCTGGACGAGCTGCGCCGGCGGCTGGACCAGCTCTGGGAGGAGATGCCGGAGGACGTCACCGGCACCTCCTTTGCCTGCTGGGCAGAGCGGTGCGAAGCACTGAGCGAGCAGATTTCCCTCCTGGAAAGGGCCCTGAGGGAGGAGACGGGCGGGCGCTGAACGGCGCCCGCCTGAAACTGCTGAAAAAGCGGCGGACGCCGCTTTTTCCAGTGGGGCTTTTTTGAGACCATTTGTAACCAAACAGGTCTTGACAAATAGAGGTTACAGTTGTACCCTTAGCGCAGGGAGGGTACAACTGTAACCTCATATCGTCTGGAGGAAATGACATGTGGGATATTCTGCGCACCCTGTTGGCGCTGACGGTTTCGGGGACGATTCTCAGTCTCCTGCTGATGCTGGTCCGGCCCACCATTGTGCTGCCCCGGGGGACGGAGCCGGACCGGCTGGGAGACATTCTGGCCCACGAGCTGGTTTATGCCCGGCGGCAGGACCTGCTCTACAAATGGTTTGCTGCGGCGGTGACCAGCCTCCACTGGTTCAACCCCATGATGGTGGTGGTGCATCGCCAGCTGAACCGCGCCTGCGAGCTCTCCTGCGACGGAGCGGTGGTAAAGGGGATGGATGCCGCCGGGCGGCGGCACTACGGGGAGACCCTGCTGGCCATGGCGGCGGGGCGGCCGCCCAGGGAGATGGGGCTGCTGGCCGTTCCCCTGTGGGAGGAAAAGCGGCACCTGCGGGAGCGGCTGGTATTCGTGATGCGGCCGGGCCGGACGGGCCCGGCGGCGGCGGCGCTTACCCTGGCGCTTGTCCTGGCCCTGGCGGGCTGCGCCGCCGTTTTCGGGGCGGAGCCTACTCCCTCCGCCGGACCGGGGCCCGCCGTCACGGCTACCCCCAATCCGGACGGCCTGCTGGAGGAACCGACGCTCTATACCCTGCCCAACGGCCTGACGGCAGCCCTGCCCGCCGATCTGGAGGGGGACCTGCTGGTCCTTCCCCGGGAGGAAGGGGAGGTGTTTCTCTCCGTCTACGACAGGCGCAGCTACGAGGCGGGGGGCGGCGCCGAGATGGAGATGGGCTGGCTCTTCTCCCTGGCCCGGTATGACCAGCTGGACTTTGAGCAGACCCTGATCCAGGACAACAGCGGCCGGAGCTTCTTCGCCCGGGGGGCGGGCTGGTATTACGCCTGCCTTACCCCCACCGACGTGCGCTTTTACACGGAGGCGGAGGACCAGAGCGAGGCCCTGGCGGTGTGGGAGGAGCTGAACCGGCGGCTGCCGGAGGAGACGCTCCCCGATTTCATCGTCCGCAACGGACTGGAGCCCTTCACCAACGGCGACTACCTTGCCGCCGACGGTACCCTGTGGGGCGGTCAACATTGTTATGTAAACTATCACACCCCGGACTGGAGTGAGTCTCTCACCCTGCTGCTCTCCCAGACCGCCAGGCAGGGGGAGGGGGGCATCTGGTGTGTGGAGGGATGCTTCCACAACAACAGTGGAGACGGCAACCTGGTACTGCCCAGAGAAACCGGCATGACGGCGGCGGACTGGTACGCCGCGCTCCAGCTTCGGGCGGACGAGGGCCGGGAGCCCGGCCTGCTTACTCCGGAGGGGGCGGCCCTGGACTGGCTGGCGGACCGGTATGGCGGGGTCACCCTGTCCCAGCTCACCCGGCTGGAGGGAGAGCCCGCCTGGGACCTGTGGTTCCGGGAGCTGTCCGGCCTTTTGCGGGCGTCCCTGGAGGTGCGCGCCCAGGTGTATGTCTCCGGCCAGCCCACCCAGGTGGAGACCGTGACGGGGGAGCCCCCCTATGCCCCCGCGCTGTGGACCAGGGTGTGGGTGAAGGCGGAGGACCCGGGCCTCCTCAGCGGGCCGGCGGTGGTCTTTGACGGCGGGGAGGCCGGAACGGTCCTCTTCCTGGAGCAGGACGGCCTGGTGGGAGTGGAGCGGAATGGGGAGACCGCCTGGTATCAGGGGGCCTACCCATATGAGAGCAGCCCCTATGCGTGCATGGAGGCTCTCTTCCGGGAATGGAAGGAAGGCCGGCAGTGACGAAAACCGTACAGAGAGGAGGAAACGGTGTGAGCGGCGCGGAAGAGAAAATTACCGAGGCCGAGCTGGCGGTGATGGAGGCGCTGTGGGACGCGGGGGAGCCCCGCACCCTGGGACAGATTAAGGAGGCCCTGTCCGAGAAGAACGGGGACACCACCAAGACCCTGCTGCGGCGGCTGTGCGCCAAGGGGGCGGTGGGCCAGGAAAAGCGGCAGGTGTACTGGTACACCCCCCTGGTAAGCCGGGAGGAGGTGCGGGGCAGCCGCACCAAACGGCTCATTGACCGGCTGTACGCCGGCTCCGCCCGGAACATGGTGGCTGCCCTGGTGCGGGCGGAGCAGCTGAACCAGGAGGACATCGCCCAGCTGCGGGCCCTGCTGGATGAGCTGAACGGAGAAGAGAGAGGGTAGCAGGCCGCCTGACAAGGAGATGGGGCCGGGCGCGTCTGCGCCCGGCCCCATCTCGTCCCGTCTCAGGGTGCTGCCGCCTGGATCGCCGCCTGGCAAAGGGGAGCACTCTCCTCGGTGAGGAGGAACACCCGGTACTCCCCGCCGGAGCCGGCGCTCAAATCCAGCAGCTGGAGGCCGGCCTGGTCCACCCGCACCAGGGCGGCTTCGCTCATCCGCCCGTCCTCATAGCGGGCCACCACCAGCAGGGGGCGCTCCTCCGCCACCACGGCGTCGTCAACCCGGATGATTACCACCGTCTTGCCCTCCTCCGTGGCAATCAGCCCCAGATCCTGGTCCGCGGGGAGCTGCGGCTGCCGCGTCATCCACTGGAGAATCTTCTGGGGATCGGCGGCGGCACGGGGCCGCTGGGCAATCATAGCGGTCTCCTCCGGGGTGAGCAGCCCGTTCCCCTCCAGGTAAATGAGGGCCAGCTCCAGGTCACGGACGGAGACGTCCCCGCTGGCAATCCGGCACATGACCACCGCCACCATGTCATAGGTGATGGGAACGTTGGGCGCAAAGCGGGTCTCGGACACCCCGTTCAGCAGCCCCGCATCCACCAGGGCGGCGATGTCCGCCCGCTGGCTGTCGGTACAGCTGCCCAAATCCACAAATCCCGGGTTCTGGGCGGGCGGGAACTGGATGAACCGGCACAGCAGCTCCGCCGCCTCCACCCGGGTGATCAGCCGGGAGAGCCACAGCTCCAGGGTCTCGTAGTCCATCAGCCGGTTCAGGTCAAAGCTGCCGTCCACCCCGTCGGCCTGGGTGAGCACCCCCAGGGCGGTGAGATAGTCAAAGGCGGGCTTGAGGTTTTCCGGTACGTTGTTGAAGAGCTGGTCCGGGGCGCCGTCGGCCTCCCCCCGTCCGGCGGCCCGCCACAGCAGCACCACCGCCTCCGCCCGGGTCACGCTGCCCCGGGGCAGGAAGATGCCATCGCTGAGCCCGTCCAGGATGTAGGCCGAGTACAGCGCCCCGATGGCCGTCCGCTGGGCGTCGGTGCAGGGGTCCGGCTCCCCGTCCGCCGCCGGTCCGATGTCGGGGAAGTCCTCCGTCCGGGGCTCCTCCCCCTCCGGGGGAAGGGGAGCGGGGCGGAATTTCTCATACAGCAGCCGGGCAAATTCCGCCCGGGTGAGGGCGAGGCGATTCATCCAGACGCCGAACTCGCCGGCGGTGATGGGATCGGAGGGGCGGAAGGCGCCGTCCACGGCATCGTCCCCGGTAAGCACGCCCTGGTCGTAGAGAGCGGCGATGGCGGGCTCCGCCACCGGCAAAAGCCCAGCCAGGTCGGTGTAGGGGGTCTCCAGCCCCTCGCCGGAGGGGCTGCCCAGGGCCCGCCACAGGACCATGACGGCCTGCCAGCGGGAGAGGCCCTCGTGGGGGCTGAACACGCCGGGGGAGGTGCCGGTGATCAGGCCGGCCTCCTCCAGGGCGGCGATGGCCTGCCGCTGCGCCTGGGTGCAGTCGGCCAGGTCGGTGAAGCTGCTGCCCCCCTCCGGCACGGGGTACAGGAAGCGGGCCTGCACCAGTTCCGCCAGCTCCGCCCGGGTCAGTCCGCCAGGCTGGGGAGCGGAGGGCTCCTCCGTGGTGAGCAGGTAGACCTGCCCGTCCTTGATGGCGTAGGCCGTGCCGTTTTCAAAGGCGCTGATGTCGTCGTACTCCAGGGGCACCACCTCCCGGCGGTCCCGGTTCACGATGCCGTACCGCATCTGCCCGTCCGTCAGAAGGCCCACGGTGAACAAATCATCCCCGGCGCCGAAGGCGTCGTCATAAATCATGGGAAGCACCACCATGCCGGTGGTGTCAATGTAGCCGTACTTGCCCGCGTCGTTGACAATGTAGGCATAGCCGTTGGAAAAGGCGGAGGCGCCGCTGTACCGGAAGCCGCCGGTGAAGGCGTCGGCGCCGGTGGTGTCAATGTATTTCCAGCGCCCGCCCAGGCTGGTGCCGAAGGGCAGATCCTCCACCGCCCCGGCGGGGGCGATATACTCCTGCACCGCCGCCAGCCCGTCGGAGAAGGCGGTGGCGCTGTAATACTGGGGCGTGACCACCACGTTGCCCTCCAAATCCACATAGCCGCAGTAGGGGCCGCCGAAGCAGGACATCTGATAGCTGTTCTGCTGGTAGGCCTCGCTCTCCT
The DNA here is from genome assembly GCA_944383135.1 of uncultured Flavonifractor sp. GTDB lineage: Bacteria > Bacillota > Clostridia > Oscillospirales > Oscillospiraceae > Flavonifractor. Next base: position 12,316 of record CALWOL010000006.1, on the reverse strand, counting down.
CCGTCAGCTCCTGGGCCTCGGCAATATGCTCCTGGACGCCGGAGCCGGTGAACAGCCACATCAGCCCGTCGCCGTAGCCCCCCACATCGCCGAAGTAGTTGGTCTCCCAGCTCTGGTTGGCAAAGGCGTTGGGATCGCCGCTGATACCGATGGACAGGTTAAAACCGTCAGGCAGGGTGAGCAGGACGTTGCCCGCCTGGTCAATGACCTCCCGGCGGACCACCTGGTTCCAGCCGTCCTGGGACACCACGGTGAGAGCCACCCCGCAGCCGTTGCGGAAGGTGAGGTGGGCATAGCTCTGCTCCAGCACCCGCTCCCCTTCCAGGTTAAACAGGGTATAGGTAAAGGAGTCCGTCAGGCCGTTGACAAATACCCCGTCGTAAAGGTGGTAGGAGCAGGGGAAGTCCCCGTAGTCAAAGACCAGCTCCCCGTCCGGCCCCATCAGGGCGAAGGTGGGGGAGCCGTCCACCCAGCGGGTGAGGCTGCCGTAGCCCTCCGTGACAAAGACGCTGTCGGCCTGGATGCCGGTGGGGACGGCCGTCACGGTGGGGAGCTCGTCCGTTCCCACGGCGAACAGGTCCAGGTTGCCCAGCTCCCCCTCGCTCTCATACCAGCCCAGGGCCTCCTCGGACCAGGGGACCAGGAACACCGGGCCCAGGCCCAGCACCCCCGTTCCCTCCGCCGGGTCTCCCCCGCCGGGGAGCAGGGCGGTCAGCCGGGCATAGACCTCCTCAATGGAGTAGACCGTGCCGGCCTGGGCCACGCCGTCCTGGCCGAAGTCGTAGTTTGCCTCCAGGAAGAAGCCGTCGGTAAAGTCCCCGGTGCCGCCCATGGTCTCCGCCACCCGGACGGTGGCGCCCGGATGATAGAAGATGGCGTAGGGCCGCCGCTCGGTCTCGGTGGCCTGGACCACGATCATCCGGTCCGCCTGGGTCAGGGTCATCCCATAGCGCCGGCCCTCCCAGGTAAACTCGATGTTGACCTCCTCCAGGGGCTCCCCGCCCTCCGCCGCCAGGGCCGCGGCGGGCAGCAGGGACAGCAGCAGCACCGCGGCCAGCAGGGCGGCCAGCCATCGTCTCCTCAGTTTCACCAGTCACTCCTCCTTTGTTTCCGGGGCGGACAAAAGCCCCCCTTTCTTTACCGTCATTATTACAAAACAGGAAAAGAAAGTCAACACCCGGGGGCCGGCGCCGCGCCGGGAAAAAAGGGGGAGCGCCTGAGCGCTCCCCTCTGTCTGTCAGTATCCGTTTACCAGGGCGTCCAGCACCCGGGCGGCCACGGTGCCCGCCACGTCGGAGCCGGAGCCGCCGTTCTCCACCAGCACCACAAAGGCGTAGGGGGCGTCCTCATTGCGCAGGAAGCCGGCAAACCAGGCGTGGGGGCTCTGGCCGCCCCCCACCTCGGCGGTGCCGCTCTTGGCGCAGATGTCCATGTTGGGAAAGCGCCCGCTGCCGTAGGTATCGGTGACGTTTTGGGCCATCATGTCCGCCATGGTCCGGGCGGTATCCCCGCTGATGAGCTCCTTGGTATGGCTGGTGAGCGCGGGCAGGGAGGGCAGACCCAGGGGATTGACCGTCTTGAGCACCAGCCGGGGCACCGCCGTTTTGCCCCCCTGGGCGATGGCCCCCATATACACCATGACGGCGCAGGGATTGGCCAGGTCGTTGTACTGGCCCACCCCCGCCCAGCCCAGCTGGCCGTCGGTGCCGGAGAAGTCAAACCGCCCGGCGGCGGTGTTCAGGCCGCTGACACTGTAAGAAGAGGTCAGCCCCGCCTTTTCCGTATATCGCGCCATCACCTCCGGCCCAAGCTCCGCCGCCAGCTGGGCGAACACCCCGTTGCAGGAGTTGGCCAGGGCCTGGGAGATGTCCTGCTCCCCGTGGGCGTGGGGACAGGTGATGGTCTCGCCCCCCACCACCGTGGAGCCGGTGCAGCTCCAGGTGCGGGCAAACAGGTCCGGGAGGTTCTCAATGGCGGCGGCCAGAGTCACCGTCTTGAACACCGAGCCGGGGGGAAAGGTGCCGGAGAGGAAGCGGTTGAGGTATACGCCCTCGTAGTCCGGGTTGTCCTCCACATTTTCCGGGGGATAAAGGGGGTCATAGGTGGGGCAGGAGAGCATGCACAGCACCTCCCCCGTCTCGTAATTGTACACCCCAACCGCCCCCTTCTTCCCCCCCAGGGCCTGGTAGGCGATGTAGTTGAGCCGGGCGTCGATGGTGAGGTACAGGTCGTTGCCCGCCCCCCGGGGGGAATAGGCCCCGGTGAGCAGATTGTAGCCGGAGAGCTTGTTGGCGAAGGCCACCAGGGCCCCGGTGCCGATCTTCCCCTGGGCGTCCCCCACGGCGTGGAGGGTGGCCTTGCGGACGGTCTCCCCGTCGTAGTACTTCCGGTTCCCCGCCTCGTCCACCCAGGAGAGCACGTCCCCGTCCCGGTCCAGCACCCGGCCCACCGCCAGCTGTCCCTGGCTGTTGTACAGATGCCGGTTGGCGGAGAAGGAGGCCCACCGCCCGCCGTAGCGCACAAAGCGCAGGACAAAAAAGCCGGTGCCCAGCAGCAGGGCGGCGGCCAGCAGCAGGCAGAGGAGGGTGCGCTTTTCAATCTTCTTCATCTTCCGCCCCCCATTCTTCCGTCCGCCTGGGGGCCAGCCGGGCGCCGCCCCCCTCCTCCTTCCGGGAGGGCAGGCGGATGGCAAAGCTGGCGCCCTGCCGGGTATCGGTGGCCTTCAGATAGGCCAGCAGGCCCCAGGAGGAAATCATGGCGGTGCCGCCGTTGGAGACGAAGGGGAAGGTGACCCCGGTGAGGGGGAGAATGTCCACCGCCCCGAACACATTGAGGCAGGTCTGGAACACCATCATGGAGGTGGCGGCGCAGGCGGCGATGATGTAGAAGCTGCTCCGCCCCGCCCGGCTGGCCCGGACGGCAAACACCGCCAGGGTGAGCACCGCCAGCACCGCCAGCACGGCGATGATGAGGCCCCATTCCTCGCACAGCATACCGAACACCAGGTCGGTGTCCCCGGCGGCCACGTTGTGGAGCCAGCCCTCCCCCGGCGCCACTCCCACCAGACCCCCGGAGGCGGCGGCGGACATGGTGCGGGTCTGCTGGTAGCCGCTGCCCACCGAGGCGTTCTGCCAGGCGTGGCCCCAGGTGGCAAAGCGGCTGAGGATGTAGGGCTTCACCGACAGAAGGGTGAGCACGGCAAACACCCCGCCGCCGCAGATGAGGGCCAGGGTGGCCCAGTCCCCGGAGCGGAGATAGGCAATGACCAAAAAGGTGACGAAGAAAATGGCGGCGGTGCCGAAGTCGCTCATATAGGCCAGGCAGGCCAGGCACACCCCGGTGAGGAGGATGAACAGCCCCAGGTTCCGCTTGCGGAAGAGCCGGTCCAGGGTGGCGGAGCCGGCGAAAATATAGCAGATTTTGGCCAGCTCCGAGGGCTGGACGGAGACGCCGCCGATGCTCAGCCAGTTGGCCGCGCCGTATTTGGCCTGGGTCAGGCCGGCGGCGCACAGCACCACCGTCAGGCTGAGCAGGGCGATGGCGGCCCCCGCCATGAGCCAGCGGATCTGCCGGGTACGCTCCAAATCCCGTAGAAAAATGCCCAGCACCAGAAAGAGGATGAGTCCCAGCACCACGCACAGGAACTGCTTGGGCAGGGCGGCGGTGTTGGAGGAGCAGGTCACCGCCAGGGACAGGGTGGACAGAAAGAAGGCGATGGTCTCCATCTCAAAGCCCACCCGCCGGGCGGCCCGGAGCACCAGGAAGTAGAGCCACATCACCCCCGTCAGCAGCAGGAAGGTGAGGGGGATGGCGGGGGTGGCGTTCTCCCCCTCGCTGATGGTGAGCTGGAGGGCGGCCAGCACCTGGAACACTGTCAGCAGCACCAGCCCCAGCCAGGGGGACACCGGCCGGGTGCTGCCCCGGGTCTCCCGCCGCCTGGCCTTCTCCTCCGGGGAGAGGGGGAGCAGCACCGTCTCCACCCCGCCCAGGGAGAGCACGTCGCCGTACCGCAGCTGGGCGGAGCCTTCAATCTCCTTCCCGTTGACCGCCACGCCCCCCTTGGAGTCCAGGTCATAGACGGTCCAGCTGTCGTCCTCCGCCCGGATGAGGGCGGCGTGCTGCCGGGAAATCACCGGGTAATTCAGTATGATGTCGGAGTTGCCTCCCCGGCCCAGAATGTTCTCCCAGTGGGTCAGGGGCTCCTGGGCGCCGTTGGGCAGGGTGAGGTAGGCCCACACCTCCGGCAGGCAGGGCACCGTCAGCAGGGAGCGGATGGTGCGGATGAGAATGAGCAGGGCCAGCACGGGAAACACAAAGCGCACGATGGAGGTAAACCAGGCGCAGGCCGTCTGATTTTCCCCCATCCACTGAAGGAGCGCGTCCATTCCTCTCCCCTCCTTTCCGTCTGTTCGAGGAGCAGTATAGCACATTTTGCGGAGATAAAAAAGCGGGAGGGCGTCACCTCCCGCTTTTTTTAAAATTTCTTCACATTTCCCGCCCCTTGCGCCGGGCGGCGGGGCATAGTATAATTGCCTCAAAAAAGGGGGTATTTCCATGCCGCAGATCATCGACGCAAAGGGCAAGCCCTGTCCCACGCCCGTCCTCATGGCCAAAAAGGCCATGGCGGAGGGGGCGGAAGCCTTCACCGTCCTGGTGGACAACCCCACCGCCGTGGAAAACCTGAAGCGGCTGGCCGCCAACCAGGGATTTTCCGCCGCCGCGCGGGAGGAAAACGGGACCTTCGCCCTGGACTTTGTCAAGGGGGAGGGCTGCGCCGTCTGCGAGGCGGCCATCCAGTCCCCCCTGCCCGCCCCGGGGGCGGACTGGGCGGTGTTTATCGGCCGGGACATCGTGGGGGATGGAGACCGGGAGTTGGGTACCAATCTGATGCGGATGTTCTTCTACACGCTGACCCAGAGTGAGGACAAGCCGGGCGCGGTGCTCTTTATGAACGCCGGGGTGCGCCTGCCCACCCTGGACGGACAGGTGGCGGAGCATCTGAAGGCCCTGGCGGAGGCCGGGGTGGAAATCCTGGTGTGCGGCACCTGTCTGAACTTCTACGGCCTGGCCGAGCAGCTCCAGGTGGGCACGGTGAGCAACATGTACGACATTGTCACCCGGATGCAGAAGGCCGCCAAGGTCATCAGCCTGTGATGGACTACGGTCTTATCACCTTTTCCTCCACCCACGGGGCCATCTGCGCCCAGAAGGCCCTGGAGCCGGCGGTGCCGGTGCGGGTGATGCCGGTGCTGCGGGAAATCTCCCTGGGCTGCGGCATGGCCCTGCGCTTTCCGCCCCAGGCGCTGGAGACGGTGCGGGATATCCTGGCCGGGTCGGAGCTGCGGCCGGGGGAGTACGCCTTCTACGCCGTCACGGGCAGCGGCCCCGCCCTGCGGGCGGAGCCGCTGTAAGGTCATACCACCCAGCCGATGAGAATGGACAGGGCGAAGGCAATGACGGCGGGCATAAAGTTCTCCCACCGGACGGGCTGCTCGAAGAGGGCCTTCAGCAGCAGCACCACCCCCGCCACCCGCAGCAGCCAGGGCAGCAGGGCCAGCAGCACCAGGAAGGGCAGGCCCACCAGGACCAGCACCACCGGAATCACAATGACGGCGGCCAGGCAGATGAGGCACAGGCTCAGCAAGGTAACCATGGTTCTTTCCTCCTTTTCTGGACTGAGTGTACCATAGCTATGTGAAGTCCCGGTAAAAGGAGGCTTAAAATTTCCTAAAAAATCCGCCGCAGAATGGAGACATTCTGCGGCGGACCTTCTTTTGCCTGGATGGGTTAATCCGGCCAGGGTATTCCGTTGGCGGTTATTCCAGGGAAATGACCCAGTTCAGGCTCCCGTAGGTCACGGTGTCCCGGGCGCGGACGGAGGTGCCGTCCGCCTCCGTCCGGTCGTACTCATAGAAGAGCTGGACGGCGCCGATTTCCACCGCCACAATGGGCTCCTCCACCCAGTCCGGGGCGGCGGCCCGCTGGAGGCACACCTGACCGGAGACAAAGCTGCGGAAGCCCTCCCCCGCGTCGGGATAGCGGGTTCCGGAAGCCCCCAGGAAGGTGACCTGATGGTGGAAGAGGGAGGCCCCCGTCAGCGTCACTCCGTCCCCGGTCTCCCGCCGGTGGGCGTACACCGACAGCTGCCTGCCGTCCCCGCTTACCAGGGCGGTCACCGTGCCCTGGGCAAAGGTCCGGCTGTCCGAGCGGGCGGCCAGGGCCTCCGCCGGGGTGAGGCACAGGGTCCCGGCGCGGGTTTCGCCCCCCTCCAGGTCCAGCAGCTCATAGCGCAGCTCCGCCGGCACCTCCTCCGGCAGGCGGTAGGTAAAGGCCATGTGCACCCTGGACTGGTAGCCCGCCTCCTTCCAGGCCAGCTCCGGCCCGCAGTCCAGTCCGGCCAGGGACATCCAGCTCCGGCCCTGGGCCGCGAAGCCGTCATAGGGCAGCCATTGGGCGTAAACGGTGTCCCCCTGCTCCAGGGGGGTGTCCCCGGCGTATACCCGCAGCTCCCGGCACACCGCCTGATGGGCCTCCTCTTCCGGACTCACCAGGTAGAGCTCCAGCAGCAGGTAATCCCCCTGACTCACCCCGTCCAGCTGGCACAGCCACTCCCCCTCGGTCCACCGGTCGGCCTCCTCCACCACCAGCACCGGCCCGGCGGCGGCGCCCACCCCGGTGAAGTAGCGCACCACCCACCGGAGACCGGCGGCCAGAGCCTGGTAATTGGCCGCCCCCAGCACCACCGCCAGGCAGAGCGCCGCCGCCGCCAGCCGCCGGGCCGGGCGCCGCCGCCGGGGCCGCGCCGCCGCCAGCACCTCCTCCACCAGGGCCGGTGCGGGCCGGGCCCGGTCAAACAAATCCCGATAGATCCGCTCCGTCATTGCGCTTCCACTCCTTTCCATGCCTCCCGCAGCAGCGCCCGGCCACGGGCCAGCTGGCTGCGGACCGTGCCGGGGCTGCGGCCCAGGATGGCCCCAATCTCGGCGGTGTCGTAGCCCTCATAGTAGTAGAGGTGGAGCACCGCCCGGTACTTTGCCGGCAGCCCCTCCAGCAGGGACAGCAGCTCCCCCTCCTCCTGGGTCTGGGCGGGGATGGCCTCCGACAGGGCCACCGTATGCCGCCGCCAGAAGGAACGGTGGAGCTTTTTGCAGCAGTTCACCGTCACCCGCAGCAGCCAGGCCTTCCGGTGCTCCTCCTCCCGAAAGACCGGGGCGGCGCGGAGGTAGCGGAGAAAAACCTCCTGAAACACATCGTCGGCGTCGTGACTGCTGTGGGTCTGGGCCAGGGCCAGGCGGTACACCATGTCTCCGTAGACCTCCACCGCCCGGCACAAATCCTCCGTCCCGTCCATGTCCTCACCCCTTTCACCCACAACACCCCCCAGCGGGCGGTTTTGCTGCATGCTTCCCAGAAAAAAACGGGCGGCCCTCGGGCCGCCCGCAGGCTGCTATTCCACTGAGCGGACGCGCAGCACGTCCCCGTCCACCGAGAAACGCACCTCCACCCCGGCGAAGGCCATGCCGTAGACCCGGTCCGGGTCGTGCTGGTAGGAGGGACGGGGGTCCCGGGAGAGCACCCCCAGCAGGGCCTCCCGCTTGTCCGCCGGCACCCGCTCCAGCAGCTCCGGCGGGCATTCCACCGCCAGCACCCTGCCCCCCGCGCTGCCGGCAAAGCCCCCCAGGGCCTCCGGATGGGAATCGGCGTAGGGGAGGTAGGGCTTGATGTCCAGAATGGGGGTGCCGTCCATCAGGTCGGCCCCCGACACCACCAGCACATGGCCCAGCGCCGGGTCCTTCTCGATGGCCTCCAGGCGTACGCAGGACAGGCCAATGGGGTTGGGTCGGAAGGGGGAGCGGGTGGCGAACACCCCCATCCGAGTATTGCCCCCCAGCCGGGGAGGGCGCACCGTGGGGGACCAGGTCTCCCGCACCGCCTGGGAAAACTGCCAGATGAGCCAGAGGTGGGAGAATTCCTCCAGCCCCCGGAGGGCGTCGGGATTGCGGTACTTCGGCTCAAACACCACGGTGGCCTTCAATGCCTCCACCAGCCCGCTCTGCCGGGGGATGCCGAACTTGGTGGGGAAGTCGCTGCGGATGGTGGCGATGACGTGCATGGGAATCATTTGCCTTCCTCCTGTGCCTGCTTCAGGGCGACCTCCACCGGGCGGGAGGGGACGGGGCGGTTGAGCCGCTGAATCAGGGCGGCAATTTGGCCGGAGGCCGCCTCCACCTCCGCCTTGAAGGCGGTGGCCGACAGCCGCAGAGCCCCGTGGCCCAGGATGATGAGCTGCTCCGCTCCGTCGGAGGTGGCCACCCGCACCTGGTGGTGCTGCCCGATTTCATAGGTGGCCCGCTCGATATAGGTGTCGGCGGTCTCCGCCTCTTTGGTATACACCACGTAGATATTGTGGTATTTATATACATCCTGTATACTTCTGGGCACCTTGTAGGCGTCGAATACCAGGATGACCACGCACTGCTTGAAGCCCTGGTAGTTGCTGAGCAGGTCCATCAGCATCTGCCGGGCGGCGTCCAGATTGGTGCGGGCCACCGCCTTCAGCTCCTCCCAGGCGAAGATGATGTTGTAGCCGTCCACCAGCAGGTACTCCGGCCCCTTCTTCTGGGCCTGGACGCTGTATTTCCGGTCGTCCAGGCTGGTGCGGGCGGGCTTGGGGGGCGGGGTAAAGGCCCGGCGCTCCACCTTGCCGTAGGTCCGCTCGAAAATGGCCAGCAGCTCCTTGTCCTGCTCCAGGGACGGGCCCCGGTCAGGGGCGCGGGCGGAGGCGGGAGGGGGAGCCTCCGCCTCCCGGGGGTTCTCCAGGCTCAGGCCGCTGGAGACGTGGGCCATCTCCTTGACCTGGTCCCATTTTACGTTGTACCCCGCTCCGTGGGCGCAGAACACCGAGCCGGCGGGGTTGTCCACATCCCGCTCCGGGTCGTAGCCCAGTTCCTCCACCACGGCCTGCTGGTCATGGCAGGGGAAGTAGCCCTTCAGGGTGCAGCTCAGCCGTCCCATGCCCCGGGTGTAGGCCGCCACCTCCCTGCCGTAGTCCCGCAGCCCCGCCACCGGGGCGGCGCCGGTGAGCACGGCGGTCTCGCCCGCCGTCTCCGGGGGCTGGCAGTCGCCTCCCAGGCGCTGCATGTCGCTCATGGCCCGGCCCACCTGGGAGGCGGGGACCTCCAGCCGGAAGTCGTACCAGGGCTCCAGCAAAATGCTCTCCGCCTCCATCAGCCCCTGGCGCACCGCCCGGTAGGTGGCCTGGCGGAAGTCGCCCCCCTCAGTGTGCTTCAGGTGGGACTTCCCCGCCAGCAGCGTAATCTTCACGTCGGTGAGGGGGGAACCGGTGAGCACCCCCGGGTGGGCCCGCTCGGCCAGATGGGTAAGGATGAGCCGCTGCCAGTTCCGCTCCAGCACGTCCTCCGGGCAGGCGGTGGCCAGGGTCACGCCGCTGCCCCGCTCCCCCGGCTCCAGGAGGAGATGGACCTCGGCGTAGTGGCGCAGGGGCTCGTAGTGGCCCACCCCGATGACCGGGGCGGCGATGGTCTCCCGGTACACAATCCCCCCCTGGCCGAAGGACACCTCCAGGCCGAAGCGCTGGGCAATCAGCCGCTGGAGAATCTCCAGCTGGACCTCCCCCATGAGCTGAATGTGGATTTCCCTCAGCCGCTCGTTCCAAACCAGGTGGAGCTGGGGGTCCTCCTCCTCCAGCTGGCGCAGCTTTTGCAGGGCGGTTACCGGGTCCTGCCCCTCCGGCAGAAGCACCTGATAGGTGAGCACCGGTACCAGGGCGGGGGGTTCCCCCTCCGCCTCAAAGCCCAGGCCCTGGCCCGCCGCCGCGGCGGACAGGCCGGTGACCGCCGCCACACACCCCGCCGGGGCCTCCTCCAGCAGCCGGAATTTCCGGCCGGAGTACAGCCGCAGCTGGTCCGCCTTCTCCTGCCAGCCGGGGCCCTCCAGCAGGGCTTTCACCTTCAGACTGCCCCCGGTCACCTTCAGCCAGGTCAGGCGCGTCCCCTGCTCGTCCCTGGAAATCTTGAAAATCCGGGCGCCGAAGTCGGCGCCGTACACCGGCCGGGGGGCGTACCGCTCCAACCCCCGGAGGAATTCCGCCACCCCCTCCAGCTTCAGGGCCGAGCCGAACCAGCAGGGGAAGAGCTTCCGCCGGGCAATCAGGGCGGTGAGGGCCCCGTCGGACACCGCGCCGGTCTCCAGATAGTCCTCCAGCAGCCCCTCGTCACACAGGGCCGCCTGCTCATACAGGGCGGCGGAGCAGGCAAAGTCGGCGCAGCCCTCGTCCAGCCGCTCCTTTAGCTGGGCCAGCAGGGCGCTCCGGTCCGCCCCCGCCAAATCCATCTTGTTGACAAAAAGAAAGACGGGCACCCCGTACCGCTCCAGCAGCTTCCACAGGGTATGGGTGTGGCCCTGCACCCCGTCGCTGCCGCTGATGACCAGGATGGCGCAGTCCAGCACCCGGAGGGTGCGCTCCATCTCGGCGGAGAAGTCTACGTGGCCGGGGGTGTCCAGCAGGGTGAGCTCCACCTCCTCCAGGGGGAGCACGGCCTGCTTGGAGAAGATGGTGATGCCCCGCTCCTTCTCCATGGGATCGGTGTCCAGGAAGGCGTTTCCGTAATCCACCCGCCCCAGCTGTTTCAGCTGCCCGCAGGTGTAGAGCAGCCCCTCCGTGAGGGTGGTCTTTCCCGCGTCCACGTGGGCCAGGATGCCCACCACCAGTCTTTTCATAGCCGACTTCCTTTAGCTAAAAGATACCTTAGTATACCATGTTTCCCCCGGCCGGGCAACGAAAAAGCCCCCGCCAAAGTGGACGGGGGCCGCCGGCCGCTAGGTGCCGGAGCGAGGGAGCAGCTCCTCCAGCGCCTGCCGGGCGGCGAAGAGGGAGGGGCCGTCGTCCCGGACCCAGAGCAGGGGCTGGCCGGGAAGCGCCAAATCGGAGACGCCCACGCACTGGGCGGAGCAGCCGCACACCGCCAGCACCGCGGCATAGCGGCTGCCCGGCTGGGCCGGGGAAAACGCCGCCTGGGGAAAACGGCGGACCAGCTCCCTGACCAGTGCCACCCGGTCAAACCGGGGGTTGCATCCCCCGCAGTAGCGCACGCCCACCTGTACCGTCTGCTCCATAAGCCCTCCTTTCCCCGGCGGGAGCCCATCCCGCCGGCCGCCGCTGCTTCCTGCTTATCATACAGGGAGCGGGGAAAAAATGCAAGCGGAGGGGGCCATTTCCCCGAAAAAAGAGGCAGGGAAACATAATAGAATGGTAAGTATAGAAAAACTAAGTCAAAACCCCACTTTTTTTAACCAAAAAAATTGGGAATCACTTGCAATCTCAGGACAGGATGGTATAATATCCACGGTTAGCAATTATCGCAAAGAATTCTTAGGAGGAATGTGAAATGGGCAATTCCTATAAGTACGTCTATCTGTTCTCCGAGGGCAACGGCTCCATGCGGGAACTGCTGGGCGGCAAGGGCGCCAACCTGGCCGAAATGACCAATCTGGGCATGCCCGTGCCTCAGGGCTTCACCATCACCACCGAAGCCTGCACCCAGTATTATGAGGACGGCGAGAAGATCAACGACGAAATTCAGGCGCAGATCATGGAGTACATCTCCAAGATGGAGGAGATTACCGGCAAGAAGTTCGGCGACATGGAGAACCCCCTGCTGGTCTCCGTCCGCTCCGGCGCCCGGGCCTCCATGCCCGGCATGATGGACACCATCCTCAACCTGGGCCTCAACGAGCAGGTGGTGGAGGTCATTGCCAAGAAGTCCGGCAACCCCCGCTGGGCCTATGACTGCTATCGCCGGTTTATCCAGATGTACTCCGACGTGGTCATGGAAGTGGGCAAGAAGTACTTTGAGGAGCTCATTGACAAGATGAAGGCCGACCGGGGCGTGACCCAGGACGTGGAGCTCACCGCCGACGACCTGAAGGAGCTGGCCGAGCAGTTCAAGGCTGAGTACAAGGAGAAGGTGGGCACCGACTTCCCCTCCGACCCCAAGGAGCAGCTGATGGGCGCCGTCAAGGCCGTGTTCCGCTCCTGGAACAACCCCCGCGCCATTGTGTACCGCCGCATGAACGACATTCCCGGCTCCTGGGGCACCGCCGTCAACGTGCAGTCCATGGCCTTCGGCAACATGGGCGACGACTGCGGCACCGGCGTGGCCTTCACCCGTAACCCCGCCACCGGCGAGAAGAAGCTGATGGGCGAGTTCCTGACCAACGCCCAGGGCGAGGACGTGGTGGCCGGCGTGCGCACCCCCATGCCCATCAGCCAGATGGAGGAGAAGTTCCCCGAGGC
>CALWOL010000005.1 GCA_944383135.1 uncultured Flavonifractor sp. | reverse complement strand
CTTCTACTGCGACGACTGCGGGGCGGACATCGTCACCCCGGAGACCATCGCCCACGTGGCGGCCCTCTTCCGGGAGCACGGCTCCAACATCTGGTTTGACAAGGAGCCCGCGGACCTGCTGCCCCAGGGCTTCGTGTGCCCCAAGTGCGGCAAGGCCCACTTCTCCAAGGAGACCGACATCATGGACGTGTGGTTTGACTCCGGCTCCACCTGGGCCGCCGTGGCCGACCAGCGCCCCTACCTGAAGTACCCCGCCGACCTCTATCTGGAGGGCGGCGACCAGTACCGGGGCTGGTTCCAGTCCTCCATGCTCACCTCCATCGCCGTCAACGGCGTGGCCCCCTACCGCCAGATTGCCACCCACGGCTGGACGGTGGACGGGGAGGGCAAGGCCATGCACAAGTCCCTGGGCAACGCCGTCTCCCCCGACGAGGTCATCAAGGAGTACGGCGCCGACATGCTCCGGCTGTGGGTGGCCTCCGCCGACTACACCCAGGACATGCGCATCTCCAAGGAGATTATGAAGCAGCTCTCCCAGGCCTATCTGAAAATCCGCAACACCGCCCGGTACATGCTGGGCAACCTGTGCGACTTTGACCCCGACGCCAATCTGGTGCCGGTGGAGGAGCTGATGGACCTGGACCGGTTCGCCCTGTCCGCCTTCAACGAGCTGGTGAAGGCCTGCCGCGCCGCCTACGACAAGTACGAGTTCCATGGGGTGTACCGGGCCGTGTACAACTTCTGCGTGGTGGATATGTCCAACTTCTACCTGGACATCATCAAGGACCGGCTGTACTGCGGCGGCGAGGAAGAGCGCCGCTCCGCCCAGACCGCCCTCTACCATATCCTGGACGGCATGACCCGGCTCATCGCCCCCATCCTGGCCTTTACCTCCGACGAAATCTGGCACGCCATGAAGCACGGCCAGGGCGTCAACGGCGAGAGCGTACTCCTCAACGACATGCCGGCCGACAACGCCGCCTTCACCCTGGACGAGGCCGCCCGGACCCGGTGGAACAGGCTGGTGAGCCTGCGGGACGCCGTGAACAAGGCCCTGGAGAACGCCCGCAACGCCGGGGTGTTCAAAAAAGCCCAGGATACCCAGGTCACCCTCTCCGTGTCCGCCGAGGACGCCGCCGCCCTGGCCGGGGAGGACCTGGCCACCCTGTGCATCGTCTCCAAGGTCACCGTGACCAGCGAGGCGGTGGAGGGGGAGAAGAACGAGGACTGCCTCATCCCCTGCACCATCGCCGTGGAGCTGTCCCAGGCTCCCAAGTGCCCCCGCTGCTGGAACCACAACGAGCACATCGGCACCGAGGGACACCACGCCGAGCTCTGCCCCCGCTGCGCCAAAGTGGTGGGCGTATAATCCCAGACAACGGAAAGGACGCTGTGAGCATCGTTCACGGCGTCCTTTTTTGGCCGATAGGGAGGCGCGGGCTTGCGGATGGAGAGGCCCCGCCTCCCTGCTGCCGGATTTCCCGGCGCAGCAGCTGCCGCAGGTAGCCCGACACCGACCGGCACTCCAGCCGGGCCAGCTTTTGGGCCATCTCCTTGTCCTCCGCCGTCACCTGTATGGTGATGGTCTGCGTTTTTTTCCCCATGACGACTCCTCCTTGTATCTATATGATATCAGATAGATACAGACAGTCAATATCTTTTTGTATCTATTAGAACTATTGTGCGTAAAATGGGGAACAGATATTATAAAAGCATCTATTAGAGTCATTTGGAGTGATGGAGATGTCCGTTCAGGCAAACCCCTATCCTCTGCGGCTGGAGCAGGAGCACATGGAGAAAATCCGCACACTGGCCAGACGGGGCAGACGTTCCGTTAATATGCAGCTTTGCATTGCAGTGGAAACTTATCTGGAGCAGTACGAGAAGGAGCACGGGGAAATTCCCGTGGAGCCGGAGCAGTAACCGGGCGTCCGCCTGAGCGCGGACGCCCCTTGTATTTGAGCGGGCTTTTTGATATAATAAAATCTCTTATGATGGGACGTTATGCAATTTGCCGCCGGGAGGTGTCTCATGCGGAAAAATAAATTATCTCACCTGCTGGAACCCAGTTTTCGCCTCTATTTTGCCTTTTTGCTGCTGTTTGCGGTGGTGACCGCCCTGTTTTCCATTCCGGTGGCGGTGATTCAGCTGGCGGTGGTGGTGGTGCTCTACCTCTATTTCCGCCGCAGCAGCGCGTCCAGACAGCGGGAAATTCTCAAATACATTGACAACGTCACCTGCAACATGGACTCGGCCACCAAGGACACCATGGTGAACGCCCCCCTGCCCATGGTCATTTTCCGGCCGGAAAATGACGAGGTCATCTGGTCCAACGACCGCTTTTTGCAGATTACCGGGGAGCGGGACCACCTGTTTGACACCAAGATTACCGCGGCGGTGCCCGACTTCTCCTCCCGCTGGCTGATGGAGGGCAAGACCGAGTGCCCCACCGAGGTGCGCATTGCCGACCGGCGCTTTCTGGTGTACGGCCACCTGGTCCGCACCGAGGAGCAGGGGGCCCGGGGCTATCTGGCCACCACCTACTGGGTGGATGTGACCGACTTTGCCCAGGTGCGGGACGAGTTTTACGCCAGCCGCCCGGTGGTGGCCATCCTCACGGTGGACAACTATGAGGAACTGATGAAGGGCGCCACCGACAACGCCCGCTCCGCCATGCGCAGCGAGATTGACGAGAGGCTTGCCCAGTGGGTGGCCCCCGCCCAGGGGGTGTTCTGCCGGTATGAGCGGGACCGCTACCTGTTCCTCTTTGAGGAGAAGTTCCTGGCCCAGTTCCAGGAGGGGAAGTATGCCGTGCTGGACAGCGTCCGGCAGGTGACCAGCCCCTCGGGCATTCAGGCCACCCTGTCCATCGGCATCGGCAAGGACGCCGACAGCCTCAGCGAGCTGTTCCAGTTTGCCGCCCTGTCGGTGGAGATGGCTCTGAGCCGGGGCGGCGACCAGGTGGTGGTGAAGAACAAGTTTACCTTTGAGTTCTTCGGCGGGCGCACCAAGGAGCTGGAGAAGCGCACCAAGGTGAAGAGCCGGGTGATGGCCAACGCCCTGGGGGAGCTGATGGCCTCCGCCTCCATGGTGTTCGTCATGGGCCACAAGTACCCGGACCTGGACTGCATCGGCGCCGCCGCCGGCGTGTGCGCCATGGCCCGGAAGAAGGGGACCCCCGTCCACATTGTCCGGGAGCCGGGGGTGAACCCCGCCAGCGAGATGTGCGACCGGCTGGCGGAGCTGGAGGAGTACAAGGACGTGTTTCTCTCCCCCCAGGACGCCATTCTGCTGGCCGACGCCAACTGCCTGCTGGTGGTGGTGGACACCAACCGGCCCGAGCAGGTGGTGAGCCAGGACCTGCTGGAGGCGGTGCACAAGGTGGCGGTCATCGACCACCACCGCCGGGCCTCCTCCTACATTGCCGACGCCGCCCTCAACTTCCACGAGCCCTACGCCTCCTCCGCCAGCGAGCTGTCCACCGAGCTGCTGCAATACCTGCTGGAGCCGGCGGACCTGCTGAAGCTGGAGGCGGAGGCCCTGCTGGCGGGCATCACCCTGGACACCAAGCAGTTCACCATGCGCACCGGCAGCCGCACCTTTGAGGCGGCGGCCTTCCTCCGCCGCTCCGGCGCCGACACCGGCGACGTGAAAAAGCTCTTCCAGAACGATTTGGAGGGCACCATCGCCAAATACGATATCATTCAAAACGCCCGGATGTACAAGGCGGCCATCGCCGTGGCCCGGGTGGACCACACCGTGGGGCGCATCACCGCCGCCCAGGCCGCGGATGAGCTGCTGAACATCTCCGGCATCGACACCTCCTTTGTCCTCTTCCCCGACGGCGAGGGGCGGGTCATCCTCTCCGCCCGGAGCATGGGAGAGGTGAACGTGCAGGTGGTGCTGGAGAAGCTGGGGGGCGGCGGCAACGCCGCCACCGCCGGCGCCCAGGTCTCCGGCAAGAGCGTGGAGGAGGTCACCCGCCTGCTCCTCCAGGCCATTGACCAGTATCTGGCGGACGAATGAAGCATCGGGCCCGCGCCGGGCCGCAGCCATAAGAAAGGACGAGAAACCATGAAAGTGATTTTGCAGCAGGACGTAAAGGGCCAGGGCAAGAAGGGCCAGCTGATTGAGGCCAGCGACGGCTATGCCCGCAACTTCCTCCTGCCCCGGAAGCTGGCGGTGGCCGCCACCGCCGAGAACATCAACACCATGAAGATGCAGGAGAAGGCCAAGGCCGCCCAGGCCGCCGCCGAGAAGGCGGAGGCGGAGGCCACCGCCGCCCGGCTGAAGGACCTGAGCGTGAAGGTGGCAGCCAAGGGGGGCAACGGCGGCCGGCTGTTCGGCGCCGTCACCTCCAAGGAGATTGCCGACGCCCTGGCCGCCCAGCACGGCATCACCATCGCCAAGACCAAGATTGTCCAGGACGAGCCCATCAAGGCGTTTGGCACCTATGAGCTGAAGGTGAAGCTGGGCTACGAGGTCACCGGCACCCTGAAGGTGGTTGTGGCCGAGGCGTAAACCGCCCGGGGCCGGGGGAGACGCCGGTCCCCGTCAGCCAGGAAGGAGAGCGCATGGCAGGAGAAGAAGAGCTGCTGCTGCGGCAGATGCCCCACAGTGTGGAGGCCGAGCAAAGTGTGCTGGGCTCCATGCTCATTGACGCCCGGTGCGTGCCGGAGGTTATCGAGGAACTGAAACCCGAGGACTTCTATCTCCGCACCAACCGGGAAATTTATGAGACCATCTATTCCATGTTCAACTTTTCCCTCACCATTGACCCGGTGACAGTGCTGGACCACATGCGCCAGAACGGGGTGTACGACGAGAACACCTCCCGGAGCTATCTCCTCCAGCTGATGGAGATCACCCCCACGGCGGCCAATGTGAAGGAATATGTGACCATCGTTAAGGACAAGGCCCTGCTCCGCAGCATCGCCGAGACGGCGGGGGAGCTCACCGCCCTGGTGCAGGAGGGGACGGACACCGCCCAGAAGGTGCTGGACATCGCCGAGCAGCGGATTTTCGCCATCCGGCAGGGCCGGGCCTCCCAGGGCCTCATCCACATCTCCAGCGTGATTCTGGGGGTGTATGAGCGGCTCAACGAGCTGGCCGCCAGCGGGAAGGCGGTGCCCGGGCTGTCCACCGGCCTGCCCGACGTGGACGCCGCCATCTCGGGCCTGAACAAGTCGGACCTCATCCTGCTGGCCGCCCGGCCGGGCATGGGCAAGACCTCCTTCGCCCTCAACCTGCTGCTCCACGCCGGCAAGTTCTCCGGCAAGACGGTGGTGTTCTTTTCCCTGGAAATGAGCCGGGAGCAGCTGTGCATGCGTCTGATCTCCAGCGAGTCCTTTGTGGACAACAAAAAGCTGGTCACCGGCAAGCTGGGGGAGGAGGACTGGTCCAAAATCGCCGCCGCCTCCGCCGCCCTGAACCAGACCCAGATCCTCATCGACGACAACCCCGCCCTCAGCGTGGCGGACATGAACGCCAAGTGCCGCCGGGTGGACAATCTGGGGCTGGTGGTCATTGACTATCTGCAGCTGATGACCTCCGCCGGCGGGCCCCAGCGCAGCGGGGACAACCGGCAGCAGATTGTCTCCGACATCTCCCGGGCCCTGAAGATTATGGCCAAGGAGCTCAACGTTCCGGTGGTGTGCCTGTCCCAGCTCTCCCGGGGCCCGGAGAGCCGCTCCGACAAGCGGCCCATGCTCTCCGACCTGCGGGAGTCGGGAGCCATCGAGCAGGACGCCGATATCGTCATGTTCCTCTACCGGGACGACTATTATAATGACGACAGCGAAAACCACAACCTGGCCGAGTGCATCATCGCCAAGAACCGCCACGGGGAGACCCGGACGGTGGAGCTGCAGTGGCTGCCGGAGTACACCACATTTTCCTCCATTGACCGGCGGCACACGGAATATTAAAATAAGTCGAAGCGTCTTTGGGAAAAGTGAATTTCCCCAAAGACAGATTTTACAGATTTTGATGTTGCCTGCGGCAACGAAAGGAAGCCCTTATGCTGGAAACCGTCAAAGCCCTGGCAGCGGAATATGACATGCTCCCCCGGGGGGGCAGGGTGCTGTGCGCCGTGTCCGGGGGGGCGGACTCCATCTGCCTGCTCCACCTCCTCCACGCCCTGTCGGCGGAGGGGGGCTTCACCGTGGCCGCCGCCCACTACCACCACGGCATGCGGGGCCAGGCTGCCGACGGCGACGCCGCCTTTGTGGCGGCCTTCTGCCGGGAGCGGGACATCCCCTGCGTGGTGGAGCGGGGGGACGTGTACGGGGAGGCCCGGCGCCTGAGCCTGGGGGTGGAGGAGACCGGCCGCCGGCTGCGGTATGCCTTCCTCCGGCGGACGGCGGAGGCGCTGGACTGCGCCCGGATTGCCACCGCCCACAACGCCGACGACAATCTGGAGACCCTGCTGCTCCACCTGGTGCGGGGGGCGGGGCTCCACGGCCTGGCGGGGATTCCCCCCCGGCGGGGGGAGATTGTCCGTCCCCTGCTCACCACCTCCCGGGCGGAGATTGAGGCCTATCTGGCGGAGCACGGCCTTTCCCATGTGGAGGACTGCACCAACGCCGACGAGAGCTACGCCCGCAACCGCATCCGCCGCCAGGTGGTGCCGGTGCTGCGGCAGCTCAACCCCCGGCTCACCGAGAGCGCGGCGGAGACCATGGGGTATCTCCGCGCCGACAACGACTTTCTGAACGCCCAGGCCGCCGCGGCCTGCGCCCACGCCCGCTGGGCGGGGGACGATCTGGTCATCGAGGCCAGATATCTGGCCCAGCTCCCCGCCGCCATCGCCCCACGGGCGGCCCGGCGGCTGCTGGAGCAGATGGGGGACGGCAACACCGACTGCTCCGCCGCCCATCTCCGGGCCATTGTGGATTTGGCGGCGGGGGAGGACCCGTCGGCGGTGGCCTTCCTGCCCAACGGCCGGCTGGTGCAGCGGGTGTACCAGGATTTGCTGTTCACCACCCAGTCCGAGCCGCCGCCCCCCTTTTCCCCCGCGCCGCTGAATCCGGAGGGGGAGACGGCGCCGGAGGGCACCGATTGGCGGTGCAGCTGCCGGGCGGTGGACTGTCCTCCGCCGGAGGAGCGGCGGCCGGGAGCCGTGTATCTGGCCCGGGACGCCCTGGAGGGGCCCCTGGTGCTCCGGCCCCGGCAGATTGGGGACGAGATTGCCCTGCCCCGGCGGGGGGGCACCAAGACGGTAAAAAAGCTGTTCATCGACGAAAAGCTGCCCCGCCGGGAGCGGGAGCGGGTGCCCATCCTGGCTGACAGCCGGGGGGTGGCGGCCGTGGCGGGCTTCGGGGCGGACAAAAGCCGCCTGGCCCAGCCGGGGCAGAGCGCCTATGAGCTGATTTTTTGGAAAAAAGAGTGAGGAGATTTTCGGTATGGAGCATATGTTGGACAAGGACGTGGAGCGCATCCTCTTTTCCGAGGAGGAGCTGAAGGCGCGGGTGGCGGCCATCGCCGGGGAGATTGACCGGGACTATGCCGGGAAGGAGCCGCTGCTGGTCAGCGTGCTCCGGGGCTCCTTCGTGTTCATGGCGGATTTGGTGCGGCAGATTACTCTGCCCTGCACGGTGGACTTTATGGCGGTGTCCTCCTACGGGGCGGGCACCTCCAGCTCGGGCCAGGTGAAGATCATCAAGGACCTGTCGGAGCACATCGAGGGCAAGGACGTCATCGTGGTGGAGGACATTCTGGACAGCGGCAACACCCTGAGCTACCTGCTCCAGCTGCTCCAGGCCCGGAAGCCCGCCTCCGTGCGGCTGTGCACCCTGCTGGATAAGCCCTCCCGCCGCGTGAAGGAGGTGGAGGTGAGCTACTCCGGCTTCTCCATTCCCGACTACTTTGTGGTGGGCTACGGCCTGGACTACGCGGAGCGCTACCGCAACCTGCCCTATATCGGGGTGCTCAAGCCCTCGGTATACGGCGGGTAAACGCCGGCATATCTTGCCCGGAAAGGACGTGGCCATTTTTTGAAACGAAACGGCAGCATGCGCGACGTGGGCTTTTACCTGCTGGTTGCGCTGATTCTGGTGCTTACCATGTTTGCCCTCCGGGGCGGACTGAGCGAGCAGGCGGAGGTCACCTACGGCCAAATCCGCCGCCTGCTGGAGGAGCAGCAGGTGTCCCAGGTATCCCTCCAGGACGACGGCACCCTCACCCTCTGGCTGAAGGAGCCGGTGGACGGCCAGGCCACCGTGCGCTATGACGTGGGCAATCCCCAGTGGTTCTTTGAGGATTTCAACGACCTCATTGTGGAGCAGCAGCGGCTGGGGATCATCTCCGACTACGACTACCCCAAGGCCTGGGAGCCCCCCTATTGGGTGACGGCCTACCTGCCCTGGGTGGCCATCCTGGTGGTGTTCGGCCTGCTGTGGTACTTTATGTTCCTGCGGCAGGCCGGCGGCGGGGGCGGCGGCGTGGACCGCACCGCCCGGTTCGGCCGGGCCCGCACCCGCACCGGCGCCGACGAGCAGAAGAAGGTCACCTTTGAGGATGTGGCCGGCGCCGAGGAGGAGAAGGAGGAGCTCCAGGAGATTGTGGAGTTCCTCCGAGACCCCCAGCGCTACCTGGATTTGGGGGCCCGCATCCCCAAGGGCGTGCTGCTGGTGGGCCCGCCGGGCACCGGCAAGACCCTGCTGGCCAAGGCGGTGGCCGGGGAGGCGGGGGTCCACTTCCTGTCCATCTCCGGCTCCGACTTTGT
>CALWOL010000004.1 GCA_944383135.1 uncultured Flavonifractor sp. | reverse complement strand
TTGAGGACCTTGATGGGCAGCTCACCCTGCTCCATAAAAATGCGGGCAGGCTTCTGGTTGGGGTTGCATCCGTATTTCAGTTCCAGTTCCGTCATGTTTTCAACCTCCCTGTGCTCAGCTGTGCTTGTTGTAGATGAGGGATTCCGTCTCGCCGCTCTTCAGGTCGATGTACCGCACGAAGAGGGATACCTTGTTGTCGGTGTTGAGGCTCTCCCACAGTCCATCGCCAAAGTCCTTTAGACACTGGTTCCCCACGGCGACGGCCTTGGGTGTCCCCTGGAAGGAGGGGAGAGGATCACCGTCTGTCTCATAGGTGCTGATAAAGTGGCCCTGTCCGGCGATGGGGGTGTCGTACTCGAAGAAGAAGCGCTGACAGCAGGCGGGATCGCCGTCGGCGGACCTGAGAATGGACAGACGGTAGGAGCCGTCGGGCCGGACCATGCCGGAGATGCGGGGGGTGTAGTTGGGGCCGTCGGGCTCAAATTCCCGGGTGCGCAGGGCCCGGACCCAGCCGGTCCCAGCCCGGAAGGCGTCGGCCACCGTGTCGGTCTGATCGCCGTTGGTAACGATGGTGGTGCCGTCCACCACCCGAACGGGGTGATAAATGATGAGGGAGGGGTCGGTCATTTTGGACTCGTCAAAGGCCCTGGTGCGAATGCCGTCGTCGGTGGTCTCAAAGATGCGGTTGCGGCTGTTTTCGCTGCGGCCCATGATGAAATAGGCGATGACAGCTCTGGAGTTGTCGGCGGAACGGCCCAGCAGGATGCCGCGGCCAGGGTAGGGGTTCTTACTCAGATATTCCTTGAGATCGATCATGGTCAAACCTCCTTGATATGGACGATACGCCCCTCCACGCTCAGCCGGTCCTGGCAGAAGAGAGAGACGGCCTGGGGCAGAATGATCCACTCGGCCTCCTCCATGACCCGGCGCTGGAGAAGCTCAGGGGTATCCCCTTCCCGGATAGACACTGCCTTTTGGAGGACGATGGGCCCGCCGTCAGGCTCCTCGTTGACAAAGTGGACGGTAGCGCCGGTGACCTTTACCCCATAGGCGAGGGCCTGTTCATGGACATGGAGCCCATAGGCGCCCTTGCCGCAGAAGGAGGGGATGAGGGCTGGGTGGACGTTGAGGATGGCATTGGGGTAGGCGGCCACCATCTCTGCTGTCAGGATGTGCAGGAAGCCGGCCAATACCACCAGGTCGATGTCCAGCGCCTGAAGCCGCTCCACCAGGGCCAGGGTCATAGCCTGGTTGGAGGGAAAGTCCCTACGGGCCACCACATAGCTAGGGATACCGGCCCGCGCCGCCCGCTCCAGCGCGTAGGCGCCAGACTTGGAGGAGAGGACAGCCACGATCTCTCCTCCCTGGAGCTTTCCAGCCCGCTGGGCGTCAATGAGAGCCTGGAGGTTGGTGCCGCCGCCGGAGACCAGCACGGCGATGCGCTTGCTGCTCATACCAGCTCCACCCCGGCGTCGCCGCTGACCACGGAGCCAATGATGTAGGCCCGCTCACCACAGCGGCAGAGAATCTCCTTGGCCTGGCCAACCTCGTCCTTGGGTATGGCCAGGATGAGCCCCACACCCATATTAAAGGTGTTGTACATGTCCCGCGTGGGGATGCCCCCACGCTTGGCGATGAGGCCGAAGATGAGTGGGACAGGGAAGGCGGAGGTCTCGATCCGGGCGGTGAGGCCATCCTTCATCATCCGAGGCACGTTCTCATAGAGTCCGCCTCCGGTGATGTGACTGATGGCCTTGACGTGGATACCGTTTTTCAGCAGGCACTGAACAGACTTGACATAGATGCGGGTGGGGGTCAGCAGCGTCTCCCCCAGGCTCTTACCGTTGAGCTCGTCCACGGGCGCATACAGGTCGGCGTGCTCCACATCCAAGACCTTGCGCACCAGAGAAAAGCCGTTGGAGTGGACCCCAGAGGAGCCCAGGCCGATGAGCACATCTCCTTGCACGAGGTCCTTGCCGTCGATGATCTTCTCCTCATCCACGATGCCCACAGAAAAGCCAGCCACGTCATAGTCGTCGTCGGCCATGAGGCCGGGATGCTCGGCGGTCTCACCCCCTACCAGGGCGCAGCCGGCCTGGCGGCAGCCCTCTGTGATGCCGGAGACAATGTCGGCAATGCGTCCAGGGTCATTTTTGCCGCAGGCGATGTAGTCCAGGAAGAAGAGCGGAGCGGCGCCGCCACAGATAATATCGTTGACACACATAGCCACACAGTCAATGCCGATGGTATCGTGCTTGTTCATGAGCTGGGCCAGGCGCAGCTTGGTGCCGACGCCGTCGGTGCCGGAGACCAGCACCGGCTTTTTCATGCCGGACAGGTTGGGGGCAAACAGGCCGCCGAAGCCGCCCAGCCCCCCCAGAACGCCGGGAATGTAGGTGGACTCCACCATGGGTTTGATACGCTTCACGGCCTCATAGCCGGCGGTGACATCCACACCGGCGGCGGCGTAGGATTCGGAGTGAGAGTTTTTCATGGCAGTCATTCCTTTCCGGTCCAGCAATAGGTGCAGATTTTATCCCGGTCAATGCCAATGGCCTCCAGCAGCCCGTCCAGGGACTGATAGCCCAGAGAGTCAAAGCCCAGCTTTTCGCAGATGGCCTTCAGCATGCACTGGCCCCGCTGGGTGGAGGAATCGGCGTACTCCTCCAGGTGCTGCTGGCCCTCGTCCCCCTCCAGCTCCTGGATGGTGCGCCGGGCCAGCAATTCCATGTCGGAGTTGCTCCGGGAGAAGTTCAGGTATTTGCAGCCGTACATGACAGGCGGGCAGGCCGAGCGCATGTGGACCTCCTCCGCGCCGGACTCGTAGAGGAATTCCACCGTCTCCCGCAGCTGGGTGCCCCGGACGATGGAGTCGTCCACGAAGAGCAGCTTTTTGCCCTCGATGAGCTCGGGCACGGGAATCTGCTTCATCTTGGCCACCTGGTTGCGGGCCTCCTGATTGGCGGGCATGAAGGAGCGGGGCCAGGTGGGAGTGTACTTGACAAAGGGCCGGGCGAAGGGCTTGCCGCTGCGGTTGGCGAAGCCGATGGCGTGGGGCACGCCGGAGTCGGGCACCCCGGCCACGTAGTCCACCTTGGGCAGCTTGCCCTTGTGGACCTCGTCCCGGGCCATAATCTCCCCGTTGCGGTAGCGCATGACCTCCACGTTCATCCCCTCGTAGTTGGAGTTGGGGTACCCGTAGTAGGTCCACAGGAAGGCGCAGATGCGCATCTTGTCCCCGGCGGGGGCCAGGGTCTCCCAGCCCTCCGCATTGACCCGGACAATCTCGCCGGGGCCCAGCTCATAGGCGTCGGCATAGCCCAGCTTGTGATAGGCGAAGGACTCAAAGGAGATGCAGCAGCCCTCCTCATTCCGCCCGATGAGCACCGGCAGCCGGCCCAGCCGGTCCCGGGCGGCGAGGATGGCGTCCGCCGTGAGCAGCAGCATGGTGCAGGAGCCGTCGATTTCCGCCTGGGCGTGGCGGATGCCGGAGACCAGGTCCTCCTTCTGATTGATGAGGGCGGCGGTGAGCTCGGCGGCGTTGACCTTGCCGGAGCCCATGGCCATAAACTGGTGGCCGTGGTCGGAGAAGTATTTCTCCACCAGCTGGTCGGCGTTGTTGATAATCCCTACGGTGACAATGGCGTACAGGCCCAGGTGGGAGCGCACCAGCAGGGGCTGGGGATCGGTGTCGCTGATGCAGCCGATGCCCGCGCAGCCCTGGAAGTTTCCCAAATCCTTGTCGAACTTGGTGCGGAAGGGGGTATTTTCAATGTTGTGAATCTGCCGCTGAAAGCCCCGGACGGAATCGTACACCGCCATGCCCCCCTGCTTGGTTCCCAGGTGGGAGTGGTAGTCGGTGCCGAAGAACACGTCCATGACGCAGTCGTGCCTGGAGATGGTGCCGAAGAAACCGCCCATGGCTTACTTGTCCCCCATGAGGCGGCGCATGACCTCCTCGTAGGCCTCCTCGGCACCGCCCAGATCCCGGCGGAAGCGGTCCTTGTCCAGCTTCTCGTGGGTCTTTTCGTCCCACAGACGGCAGGTGTCGGGGGAAATCTCGTCGGCCAGCACGATGGTGCCGTCGGCCGTCTTGCCAAATTCCAGCTTGAAGTCCACCAAATCAATGCCGATCTCCTTCATAAAGCCCCGGAGCAGGTCGTTGACGGAGAAGGCGTACTTCTTGATGAGCTCAAGCTCCTCCCTGGTGGCCAGCTTGAGGGCCAGGGCATGGTAGTCGTTGAGCAGGGGGTCCCCCAGATCGTCGTTCTTGTAGGAGAACTCGATGGTGGGCTCGTCGAACACAATGCCCTCCTCCACGCCGTAGCGCTTGGCAAAGGAGCCGGCGGAGATGTTGCGGATAATGACCTCCAGGGGGACGATGGAGACCTTCTTCACCGCGGTCTCCCGGTCGCTGAGCTCCTCCACGTAGTGGGTGGGCACGCCCTTTTCCTCCAGACGGCGCATCAGGTTGTTGGTCATCCGGTTGTTGATGGCCCCCTTGCCGGCGATGGTGCCCTTTTTCAGGCCGTTGAAGGCGGTGGCGTCGTCCTTGTAGGAGACAATGACCACCTCCGGGTCGTCGGTGGCGAATACCTTCTTGGCCTTGCCCTCGTACAGCTGCTCCTTCTTCTCGTAAGCCATGTTAAAACTCCTCCATTCGGATTTTTTCATCTTTTTTGGCAACCTCGGCGGCCATATCCGCCTTAAACCGGGTCAGCTTATCCGCCAGGGCCCCGTCGGACAGGGCCAGCATCTGGGCGGCCAGGATGGCGGCGTTGTCGGCGCCGTCCACCGCCACGCAGGCCACGGGAATGCCCTTGGGCATCTGCACCATGGACAGCAGGGAGTCCAGGCCGCCCATCATGGAAGTCTTGATGGGCACCCCGATGACGGGCAGGGTGGTGTAGGCGGCCAGCACCCCCGCCAGGTGCGCGGCCTTGCCGGCGGCGGCGATGATGACCCCGAAGCCGTTCTCCGCGGCGTGGGCGGCTAGCGCCTCAGCGGCGGCGGGGGTGCGGTGGGCGGAGATAATCCGCACCTGCGCGGAAATGCCGAAGGCGTTCAGACGCTGGATGCAGGGGCGCATGGTGTCCAAATCGGAATCGGAGCCCATGACGACGGCGACCTTCTTGCTCATAAGACCCTCCTGTATACCTAAAAATTTTTCAGGGAAAGAAAAAATAAATCAGGGCGCCCGATGCACGGGCGCCCTGACGCGGTTACTCCCTGATGGAGGACAGGTTGGTGCCATGGGTGAGCCAAAGGCCTGCGCGCCGAACAAGCAGCGGAGCCATCCCTGTCCCTCCTCCTGTAAAAACATATTAAAACTATATCGGATTTTGCCCTTCTTTGCAAGGGGCGGACAGAATTTTGTCTGCTTCCACAACTTTGGAGGGAATTTGCGGAGCCCGGCTTGTGAAAGAAGGTCACTCAGGCCAGAGAGCCGTCGGGGGCAATCACGGCCACCTGGAGGGGAAGGTCCTTTCCGCAGGCGGCCAGGGCGTTCTGCACCGCCCGGAGGATGCCGCCGCAGCAGGGGACGGTCATCCGGGCCACGGTGACGCTCTTGACGTCGTTTTGAGCCAGAATGGCGGTCAGCTTTTCGGTGTAGTCCCCCTCGTCCAGCTTGGGGCAGCCGATGAGGGTGACCTTGCCCCGGATGAAGTCCTGGTGGAAGCTGCCGTAGGCGTAGGCGGTGCAGTCGGCGGCGATGAGCAGGTGGCAGCCGTCCAAGTAGGGGGCATTCACCGGAGCCAGCTTGATTTGCACCGGCCACTGGCGCAGCTGGCTGGGTACGGCCTCGGCGGCAGGGGCGGCGGACTCCTGGCGGTGAATGGACTGGCTCATGCTGCCGGGGCAGCCGCAGGGGAGGGGGGCGGCGGCCTGTTCCCTGGCGGCCTTGGCGGCCAGCACCGCCGCGTGGTCATAGGCGGGAACCTCCCGCTCCTCAAAGGTGATGGCGCCGGTGGGGCAGGCGGGGAGGCAGTCCCCCAGCCCGTCGCAGTAGTCCTCCCGGGTGAGGACGGCCTTGCCGTCCAACATCTCAATGACCCCCTCGTGGCAGGCGGCGGCGCACAGACCGCAGCCGTTGCACAAATCCCCATCAATTTTAATGATCTTACGCTTCATGGCTTGTGTCTCCTTTTGTGATTTGATGTACCCAGCATACCAGAAGGGACGGCTGGCGTCTGTTGCAGCTGCAACGCAGGCAAGAAAAACAGACCGCCCGGGGAGGGCGGTCCGTGGGGCACTCAGTCGCGGAGATACTGCTTCACCAGCTCCTGGAGGAGCTCGTCCCGGTCCAGCTTGCGAATCAGGGCCCGGGCGTTGTTGTAGTTGGTGATATAGGTGGGGTCCTCTGAGAGGATGTATCCCACGATCTGGTTGATGGGGTTATAGCCCTTCTCCTGCAAGGAGCGATAGACGGAGGTGAGAATCTGCTTGATCTCCGGGTCCTTGTCGTTTTGCAGGCTGAATTTGCGGGTGTAATCCATCTCCATGCCTGATACACCTCCCTGTCTCAATCTGCTTCCCATTGTAGCCGAAAATTTTCGCGCTGTAAAGAGAAAGGGCAAAATTTTATGATTCTTTAAGAAGTGTGCAACCATTGGAAGCCTTCCATGGTATGATAGGTGACAGAGGTTCTCCGAGCTTTCCGGCCCCGGGGCATGGGCGGGGAGGAGGGGAGGGCCGCTGGATGCCCAAACGAGAGGTGAGGCACATGACAGATGAGAGGACCGCCCGGGCCCAGGTGGCGCGCTGGGGGGACATGGTGTGGCGGCTGGCTCTGGCCCGCACCCGCCATCTCCAGGACAGCGAGGACGTGTTCCAGGCGGTGTTTGCCCGGTTCTTCCGCCACGAGGGGGAGCTGGAGAGCGACGAGCACCGGAAGGCCTGGCTCATCCGCTGTACCCTGAACTGTACCAACACCCTGCTGTCCGCCCGCTGGCGGAGCTGGCTGCCCCTGGAGGAGGCGGTGACCCGCGCCATGGAGCCGGAGGACCGGACGGTCTACCGGGCGGTGCTGGCCCTGCCCAGGAAATACCGAACCGCCATCCATCTTCACTATTACGAGGGGTACTCGGTCTCCGAGATCGCGGCCCTCACCGGTGCGAAGGAGGGGACGGTGAAGAGCTGGCTCTCCCGGGGCCGGGAGAAGCTGGCGGCGGAGCTGAAAGGAGACGATGCGCCATGATGGAGCAATATAGACGGGCGAACGACGCCCTCCATCCCACCACCGGGGCGGTGGAGGGGGTCCTGGGGCGGAAAAAGTCCGGGAGAAAGAAGCCCCTGAAGGCCCTGGTGCCGGCGGGGGTGGCGGCTGCCGTGGCGGTGGCCCTGCTGATTACCGGTATCCCCGGCACAGACGGCAGCGGCGGCGGGCCTCTGGCGGGCAGCGCCTACGCCATCGCACAGCCCGCCTACCCGGACCTGCCCCAATATCCCGCCGCGCCCGCCCTTGACACCGAGGCCGCCTGGGAGCAGTATCAGGAGGAGTACGACGTCTGGTGGAGCGCCTGGCGGGCCTACCGGGAGGAGGTTCCCGCCCTGTACGAGACCCCGGAGCTGCTGGAGGCCCTGAATGCCTTCACCGGGGAGAGCACCGCCCTGGCCCTGGCGGGGGCGGACAACCGCATCTATTCCCCCGTGTCCCTGTGGTTTGCCCTGGCCATGCTGGCCGAGACCACCGGCGGGGACACCCGGCAGCAGGTGCTGGATGCTCTGGGGGCGGAGGATTTGGAGCAGCTGCGGGACTGGGCGGACATCCTGTGGCATGCCCTCTACCAGGATGACGGGGTGGCCACCACCCTGCTGGGCAGCTCCATCTGGCTCAATGAGAACGTGACCTTCCACCAAGAGGTGCTGGAGAACCTGGCGGAGCACTACTACGCCGCCTCCTACCAGGTGCCCATGGGCACCGACGAGGCGGACCAGGCCCTGGCCGACTGGGCGGCGGAGCAGACAAAGGGCCTCATCGGCGCGGAGGGCAAGGTGTTGGAGACCACGGCGGACACGCTGACGGTGCTGGCCTCCACCCTCTATTTCCAGGCCGGGTGGAGCGACGAATTCAACGACAGGCTGACGGAGGAGGATACTTTCACCGCCGCCGACGGCACCCAGACCCGGGTGGACTTCATGCACAGGACCCAGGACGGCGGCTTTCTGCGGCAGAACGGCTACCAGGCCGCCTCCCTGGGGACCAAGGGGGGCACCATGACCTTTGTGCTTCCCGATGAAGGTGTTGCCCCCGCCGACCTGCTGAAAGATCCTGATTTTCTGACAGAAGTCACGCAGTTTGAGGACGGAATTTACGGGGAGGTCCAGTGGTCGGTGCCCAAGTTCGACGTGGATTCTACCCTGAATCTGAAACCCACCCTGGAGGGG
This sequence comes from uncultured Flavonifractor sp., assembly GCA_944383135.1. GTDB lineage: Bacteria > Bacillota > Clostridia > Oscillospirales > Oscillospiraceae > Flavonifractor. Next base: position 7,457 of record CALWOL010000004.1, on the reverse strand, counting down.
CTGGGCATCACCCGTGTCTTTGATGCCGGTACCTCAGACTTTACGCCCCTCACCGACCTGGAGCCGGTGTGGCTGGACCAGGCCAAGCAGATTGCTCGGGTGAAGGTGGACGAGAAGGGGGTGGAGGCCGCCGCCGTCACCCTGATGGCGGATGCCGGCGCGGGCGCTCCGCCGGAGGACCCCCAGATCTGCGTTATGGACCTGGACCGCCCCTTCCTCTTTGTCATCCGGGACGGAGATGCCGTCCTCTTTGTGGGCGTGGTGGAACAGATATAACGGAACAGAAAAAAGCCCCGTCGGCAGACGGGGCTTTTTTCTGTGGTTTTGTCAGCGCAGGACGGCGCCCAGCTGGCTGGACAGCGCCTCCAGCACCTTCTTCACGTCGGCGTCCGCCTCCTCGCCGGTGAGGGAGCGGTCGTCGGCCCGGAGTACCAGGTTGAAGGCCACGGACTTCTTGCCCTCGCCGATGCCCTTGCCCCGGTAGATGTCGAACAGGGACACCTGCTGAATGAGCTTGCCGCCGGCGGAGCGGATGCAGTCCTCCAGCTGGCCCACGGTGATTTTCTCCTCGCACACCACGGCAATATCCCGGGTGACGGAGGGGAACCTGGGCAGGGGGACATACTCCGGGTCAGCTCCCTTGGCGGCCAGCAGCTGCTGGAAGTCCAGCTCGGCGCAGTAGAACTGGGCGTCCACGCCGTAATTCTGGGCCACCAGGGGATGAATCTGGCCCAGCACGCCGATGCGCCGGGCTCCGGCGTACACGTCGGCCACCCGGCCGGGGTGGTAGGAGGGGTTGGGCACGCAGGGCACCTCAAAGCGGACATCCTCCGCCCGGAGGTCGTTCAGAATGGCCTCCACCGCCCCCTTCAGGGTGTAGAAGTCCATGCCGCCGCCGTAGGCGCCCATGGACAGCACCTTGTTCTCCACCGCCAGGCCGTGCTCGCCGCCGGGGAGGTAGGTGCGGCCCACCTCGTACAGCCGCACGTTCTGGTTGCGGTAGTTGTAGTTCCGGGTGAGGATTTCCAGCATGGAGGGCAGCACGGAGGTGCGCATGATGGAGGTATCCTCCCCCAAGGGGTTGAGGATTTTGAAGGACGTCCGCCGGGGGTCATCGGCGGCCCAGCGGATTTTGTCGTAGCAGGTGGGGGAGAGGAAAGAGTAGGTGATAATCTCGTCAAAGCCCATGGACCGGCACATGACCCCCAGCTGCCGCTCCACCGTCTCCTCCGGGGAGTAGCCGCCCAGGGTGGTCTGGCCCCGCATGAGGGTGGTGGGAATGTTGTTGTAGCCGTGGAAGCGGGCCACCTCCTCCGCCAGGTCGGCCATGCCCACCACGTCGCCCCGCCAGGAGGGAACGGTGACCTGGTTTCCCTCCACCTGGAAGTCCAGCTTCTTCAGGATGGAGACCATTTCCGGCTGGGACACGTCGGTGCCCAGCAGGCCGTTGATGCGGTCGGGTTCCAGCCGGAGCACCCGGGGCTGAGGCACGAAGTTGAGAATGTCGATGGTGCCGTCCACCACCTCTCCGGCCCCCAGCAGCTCCACCAGCTCGCAGGCCCGCTCCACGGCGGGCAGGGTGTTCATGGGGTCCAGGCCCTTCTCGAACTTGGCGGAGGCCTCGGTGCGCATGCCCAGGGCCAGGGCGCCCTTGCGGATGCAGGTGCCGTCGAAGCAGGCCGACTCAAACACCACGTCGGCGGTGTCGGCGACAATTTCGCTGTTCAAACCGCCCATGATGCCCGCCAGACCCACCGCCCGGTGCTGGTCGGCGATGACCAGGTGGTTGGCGGTGAGGGTGTGCTCCTTGCCGTCCAGGGTGGTGAGCTTCTCCCCCTCGGCCGCCCGGCGGACAATGATTTTGCCGCCCTTCACATAGCGGTAGTCGAAGGCGTGCATGGGCTGGCCGTACTCCAGCATCACGTAGTTGGTGATGTCCACGATGTTGTTGATGGGCCGTACACCCATGGCCCGCAGCCGCTCCCGCATCCACTTGGGGGAGGGGGCGATCTTCACGTTGCGCACCATCCGGGCGGTGTACCGGGGGCACAGCTCCGGGTCGGGGGTCTCCACATCCAGCAGCTCGGGCAGCACGCCGGGGCCGCCCCCCTTCACCACGGGGTTATGGAGGTTCAGGGGCGTGTCAAAGGTGGCCGCCGCCTCCCGGGCCAGGCCGATGACGGAAAGGCAGTCGGGGCGGTTGGGGGTAATCTCGAACTCCACCACGTGGTCGTCCAGACCGATGACGGGTTTGATGTCGTCGCCGGGTTTGCAGGGCTCGTGGAGGATGAAAATGCCGTCGGGGATGCAGTGGGGGAACTCCGCCTGCTGGGCATGGAGGTCCTCCAGGGTGCAGATGGAATCGGTTTTGGTGTTGTAGGCCACCATGTCCCCCTCGTGGAGGTTGGGGCAGCGGGTGTCGGGGCAGGCGGTGGACCCGCCCAGGTCCAGGCAGGTGTGGAAGGTGTAGTCGGGCTGGATGACGCACTCCAGCACCCTGGCGGCCACCACGGGGCCGTAAATCTTGTGGCCGGGCTGCACGTCCGCGGGGATGGAGGGCTTGTCCTTGTCCAGAGGGTGGTAGTCGTTGAGCAGGGCGGCGGGGACGATGGCGGCGTAGGGGAAATCCCGCTCGTCCAGGCCCAGCTCGTACAGGCCGCACAGCATGCCGTTGGACGCCACGCCCCGCAGCTTGCCCTTTTCAATCTTCTTGCCGCCGGGGAGGGTGGACTTGTGGAGAGCCACCGGTACCAGATCCCCCACGTGGACGTTCCAGGCACCGGTGACGATCTGCACCGGCTGGGCCTGGCCCACCTCCACCTGGCACACCCACATGTGGTCGGAGTCGGGGTGGCGCTCCATGGCGGTGACCTGGCCCACCACCACGTTGGAGATCTCCGCCCCCAGGTCGTGGGTCAGCTCCACCTTGGAGCCGGACAGGGTCATGGCCTCGGCAAATTCCTTGTCGGAGGCAGTCACAGTGACAAATTCATTCAGCCATTTTCTGCTCAGATTCATTGTTCCCACACTCCTTTCTCAGAATTGCTCCAGGAAGCGCACGTCGTTCTCAAAGATCAGCCGCAGGTCGGCGATCTTGAACCGGCGCATGGCGGTGCGCTCCAGACCGATGCCGAAGGCCCAGCCGGAGTACACGTTGGGATCGATGCCGCTCATCTCCAGCACCCGGGGGTGAATCATCCCGGCGCCCAGCAGCTCAATCCAGCCCTCCCCCTTGCAGGTGGGGCAGCCCACGCCGCCGCACTTGTGGCACTGGACATCCATCTCGCAGGAGGGCTCGGTGAAGGGGAAGTGGTGGGGGCGGAAGCGGGTTTTGGTACCCTTGCCGTAGAGCTGCTCCACCACCGTGTTCAAAGTGCCCTTCAGATCGGCCATGGTGACTCCTTTGTCGATGACCATGCCCTCCACCTGGTGGAACATGGGGGAGTGGGTGGCGTCCACCTCATCCTTGCGGTACACCCGGCCGGGAGCGATGATGCGGATGGGCAGCTCCATGGAGTCCATGGCCCGCACCTGCATGGGGGAGGTCTGGGAGCGGAGCATCACCCGGCTGTCCTCGTCAAAGTAGAAGGTGTCGCTCCAGTCCCGGGAGGGGTGGCCCTCCTCGGCGTTGAGCCGGTCGAAGTTCAGCTCGGCCAGCTCCACCTCCGGACCGTCCAGCACGGTGAAGCCCATGCCGATGAAGATTTCCTTGATCTCGTCCAGGGCAATATACATGGGGTGGCGGTGGCCGCGGGCCACCGGCTTGCCGGGGACGGTGACATCCAGGGCCTCCGCCTCCAGCCGGTCCTCCAGGGCCTTGGCCTCCAGCTCCCTGCCCCGGGTCTCCAGAGCACCCTCCAGGGCGGCGCGGACCTGGTTGGCCAGCTGGCCCATGACGGGCCGCTCCTCAGCGGACAGCCTGCCCATCTGCTTGAGCACCGCCGTAAGCGCACCCTTTTTGCCCAGATACCTGACCCGCAGCTCATCCAGCTCCAGAGCGTTCCGGGCCCCCTCCAGGGCGGCCAGGGCCTCCCGGCGGATTTGTTCCAGTGTTTCCTTCATATTCGCAGCTCCTTTTGAAGTGATTCCCAATGAAAAAAGCCTTTCCTCCCAATTCCTTGGGACGAAAGGCAAACCTTCCGCGGTACCACCCGCAATTCCCGCTGGCCGCGGGCCCTTTCACACCGGTAACGTGGCGTGACTCCGTCCCTGTCTCCAGGGCCGCTCCGGGACGAACCGAGAGGGCCGGACCCTGCGTCCGCTTTCAGCCGGTGGCGGACGCTCTCTGACGGGCCGGGAACCAATCTTTTTCCCTTCTTCGCATGTAAAATTATATATAGCACAGTTTCCCCCAAAATTCAAGATAAAAATTGACGGGGGAGGGGGGAGCGCCTATAATGGGAGCCAAAGACAGCGTTGGGAGGACAGCTATCATGCGGATTGCAACAGCGGAGCAGAGCCGGGAGATGGACCGGATTGCCATAAAGGAGCGGGGCATCCCCTCCCTGGACCTGATGGAGCGGGCGGCGGCGGCGGTGGCCGATGCGGTGATGGCGCTGATGAAGGATACCCCTGGACGGGTGATATGCTTCTGCGGTCCCGGAAACAACGGCGGGGACGGGGTGGCCTGCGCCCGGCTGCTGCTGGAGGCGGGGTTCCAGGTGCGCTGTGTGCTGGTGGGCGCCCATGAGCGGATGACCCCCGATACCCGGGCCATGGAGGCCCGGCTGGCGACGGCGGGGGGCAGGCTGGAGCCCTTCCAGCCGGATGACGCCGCCTTTGCCGCCTGGTGCCTGGGGTGCGGGGCCATGGTGGACGCCATTTTCGGCACCGGCCTCCACCGGCCTGTGGAGGGGGACGCCCTCACCGCCATCCACATGATGAACACCTGCGAGATTCCCGTGGTGTCCGCCGATCTGCCCAGCGGGGTGGAGGCCGACACCGGCCGGGTGCTGGGGGCGGCGGCGGAGGCGGCGGTCACCGTCACCTTTACCCTGCCCAAGGCGGGGCATTTTGTGGGGAAGGGGGGGCTGTGCACCGGGAGGCTGGTGGTGGCCGATATTGGCATCCCGTCAGACCTGGTGGATGGGGAGGACTATCCGGTACAGAGTGTGGAGGGGGCGGAGATCCGCCTTCCCCTCCGGCCCCGGGACGCCCACAAGGGGGAATTCGGTAAGTGCTATATCCTGGGGGGCAGCGTGGGCTACACCGGCGCGCCGGTGCTGGCGGCCCAGGGCGCGGTGCGCTCCGGGGCGGGGCTGGTGACGGTGGGCGTGCCCGCCCCCGTCTGGCCCATAGCCGCTGCCAAGCTGACGGAGGCCATGCCCTATCCCCTTCCGGCGGGGAAGGAGGGACAGCTCTCCCTGGACGCCGGGGAGGCCGTCCACAGCCGGCTGGCCGGCTGCGGCGTCTGCCTCATCGGGCCAGGCCTGGGCCGGGGCAACAGCGTCTCCGCCGTGGTCCGCCACCTGCTCCGAGAAATCCATCTGCCGGTGGTGCTGGATGCCGACGGCATAAATGCCCTGGAGGGGCATATAGATGTACTGGACGAGCGGAAGGGACTGCATACCATTCTGACGCCCCATGACGGGGAGTTTGCCCGGCTGGGCGGCGATCTGTCCGGCGGCGACCGGCTGGGAGCCGCCAGGGCCTTCGCCATGGAGCACGGCTGCTGCCTGGTGCTCAAGGGCCATGGCACCATCACCGCCTTCCCGGACGGTACCGCCTACCTCAATACCACCGGAAACCCCGGAATGGCCAAGGGAGGCAGCGGGGACGTGCTGGCGGGGATGATTCTCTCCCTGCTGGGCCAGGGGCTGCCCGCCCGGCAGGCGGTACCCACGGCGGTGTGGCTCCACGGAGCCGCCGGGGACTTGTGCGCCGCTGAAATCGGGGAGTACGGCATGACCCCTTCGGATTTGGTGTCCGCTCTGCCCCGGGTCATCCGGGCGCATATGGAAAAGTAAAGGAGGTTGGTCTGTGGGCCGCTGTTTGGGAGTGTGGCTGCTGACGATAATCCTCTGCCTGACCCTGACCTGCTGCGGCGGGGAGGGGGGCGGCCAGGCGGAGCAGCTGGCCCTGGATATCCGGGGGGAATATCTGGCCCTGGCGGGCTGTACCGCCTGCCTGGAGGTGACCGCCGACTACGGCCGGCGGGTGTACCAGTACACCATGGACGTACTCTGGCAGCGGAAGGGGGAGAGCGTGTTCACCCTTACCGCGCCGGAGAATGTGGCGGGGGTCACCGCCCGGCTGACGGCGGGGGAAACCGCCCTGGAGTACGACGGCGTGCGGGTGGATACCGGCTCGCTGGATGAGGCCGGCCTGAGCCCGCTGACGGCGGTGCCGGTGCTGCTGGAGTATGTGGAGAGCGGCTACATCGCCGCCTGCGGGATGGAAGTGCTGGGCGAGGAAGAGGCGCTGCGGGTGGACTGCCGGGACCCGGAGACCAGTCCCGGCACCGGCCGGGAGTGCTCCCTGTGGTTTGATAAGGACAGCCGTGCCCTGCTGCGGGGCGAGCTGTCCCAGGACGGCTTCACCGTGCTCCAGTGCCGCTTTTCCCAATTCCAGCCCCTTGCACAGTAAAACGGATGGCGCGCCCAAAGGCGCGCCATCCGTTTTTGTTAAAAGCAGTTCACATACCGCAAATCCCGGCACACCATGCCGTGGGGGAAGGGTACCTCCTGGACGGTTCCGTCCCAGGCAAAGCCGTGGCGGGCGTAAAACCGCCGGGCGCCCTCATTTTCCCGCAGTACAAACAGGACGCAGCCGGGATAACCGCCGTCCTTCAGCCGCCGCAGCACTTCCTCCAACAGCCGGGAGCCGAAGCCGCAGCCCGTTCGGGCAGGCTCGGTGTAAAGGGAAATCACCTCACCAAATCCGGGGTAAGCGCTGGAGTCGATCACCAGTTCCGCGCTTTGCCTGGGGCTGGGGCCGGTGCGGATGGGCCCATAGGTGCAGCAGGCAACCGGGACCTCATCTTCGTAAAGCAAGATGCCATTACAACGCTTGGTGGCGTAGTCTTCCCGGAAGAAAGGAATCCAACGCGTCTCCGTAACCACTTCCTGAAGATAGTCGTCAGGTACGTAGCCGGGGTAGGCGGCCCGCCAGCCCCGGCAGTGGATGGCGCTCATGGCGAAAAAGTGTGCCTCGGTGCAGGCGTCCACGAAGCGCAGCTCAGACATGGACGGCCTCTTTGTCTTCCTCCCGCTCCGCCTCCTGCCTGGCCAGCCCCCTGGCATTGGCCAGCATCAGCTTGATGCGGTTCTCCTGGTTGATTTTGGTGGCGCCGGGGTCGTAGTCGATGGCCACAATGTTGGAGTAGGGATAATCGTCCTTCAGCTTGCGGATCATGCCCTTGCCCACAATGTGGTTGGGCAGGCAGCCGAAGGGCTGGGTGCAGACGATGTTGGGGGTGCCGGAGTGGATGAGCTCCAGCATCTCGGCGGTGAGCAGCC
>CALWOL010000003.1 GCA_944383135.1 uncultured Flavonifractor sp. | reverse complement strand
GCTGCTGACGGGGGAGGACCCGGCCCTGGCGGCCCGATACGCCCACATCCTGCCCATGCTGAAGGACATGGCCGCCCTGGCCAGGGTGCTGGAGGCCCGCCGCCGGCAGCGGGGGGGTCTGGATCTGGAGACCCAGGAGAGCCAGGTGGTGTGCGACGCCCACGGCGAGCCGGTGGCGGTGGTGCTCCGCCGCCAGGGGGAGAGCGAAAAGCTCATCGAGGCCTTTATGCTGGCCGCCAACGAGTGTGTGGCCCGGCATCTGGCGGAGGCGGGAAAGCCCTGCGTCTACCGGGTCCACGAAAAGCCCTCCACGGAAAAGACCGATGCCCTGCGCACCCTGGTGGCCCCCCTGGGCTATGACCTGAAAACCGCCGACGGCCCCGGCCTGCAGAAGCTGCTGGACTGGGCCCACGGCAGGCCGGAGGAGGGGGCGGTGTCCCTGATGGTCCTCCGATCCCTGATGAGGGCCCGGTACGACGGGGAGAACCTGGGTCACTTCGGCCTGGCCGCGCCCTACTACTGCCACTTCACCTCCCCCATCCGCCGCTACCCGGATTTGATGGTCCACCGCATCCTTACCGCCATTCTGGACGGCGGATGGGACAAGGAGGGCCGGAAGCTCACCGCCGCCGTGCCCCGGGCCGCCCTCCAGTCCTCCCAGCGGGAGCTGGCCGCCCAGGAGGCCGAGCGGGAGATTGAAAAGCGCTATCTGGCGGAATATATGGCCCATCAAATTGGAGAGACCTTTACCGGTACCGTCACCGGCGTCACCCGGTTCGGCCTCTTCGTTATGGTGGCGGGGGGCGTGGAGGGCCTGCTGCCGGCGGAGGCCCTCCCCAGCGGACCCTGGGAATATGACGAGGCCCGGCTCACCCTCCAGGGCCCCGGCGGCCGCTATGCTCTGGGTATGGAGCTGGAGGTGGAGTGCTCCGCCGCCGACCCGGTATCCGGTCAGGTGGACTTCATCCTCCCCGGCGGTGTGCCCGTGCCGTCCCGGAAGGCCAGGCGGGAGGAAACGCCCAAGCCGCCCCGCCGGAAGGAGGGGAAGGGCCGGGGACGGGCCATGCACGTGCCCAGACACCGGAAAGGGAACAAAAAGCGATGACAAAGGGTTATTTGATAAGCGCCGTATTCCTGATTGTATTTATGCTGACGGCCTGCGGCAACCGGCAGGCCGCCATACCCACACCCACCGCCGCCCCCAGTCCCACCGCCGCGCCAAGCCCTACCCTGGAGCCGGTGCCTGCGCCCACCCCCACCCCGGACCCGGCGGCGGAGCTGCTGGCGGGTATGACGGTGGAGCAGAAGGTGGGCCAGCTGCTGGTGGCGGGCATCGACGGCCTGGAGCCCGGCGATGACGGGGAGCTGGCGGTGGCCGGCTACCAGGTGGGGGGCGTCATCCTGTTTGGCCGCAATGTGGAGAGCGCCGGGCAGCTGACGGCCCTGACCAACGGCCTGAAGGAGCGGAACGGGGATTACATCCCTCTGTTTCTGTGTGTGGACCAGGAGGGAGGGCGGGTGGACCGGATGCCCCCGGAGGTGGCGGATTTGCCGGCGGCCGGCCAGTTCGGCCAGATTGCCGACCCGGACCAGCGGATGGACGCCTGCTTTGCGCTGGGTCAGGCCCTGGCGGCCCAGTGCGCCGCCTTCGGCTTCAACCTGGACTTTGCCCCCGTCATGGATATCTGGTCCAATCCGGACAACACGGTGATTGGGGACCGGGCCTTCGGCTCTGATTTGCAGACGGTGACCAGCGCCGCCAACGAGACCGCCTGGGGGATCCTCAGCGGCGGGGTGATTGCCGCGGCCAAGCACTTTCCCGGCCACGGGGACACGGCGGTGGATTCCCACTACGGCCTGCCCGTGGTGGACAGGACGGTGGAGCAGCTGCTGGACTTTGAGCTGGCACCCTTCCGCCAAGCCATTGCTTCCACCTGCGTCTATGGTGCGGCGGAGGACGACTCGGCCATCCCGGTCATTATGGTGGGCCACATTCTGGTGACGGCCCTGGATGCAGACAATCCGGCCTCCCTGTCCTACCCGGTGGTCACCGGCCTGCTGCGGCAGGAGCTGGGCTTTGACGGGGTGGTGTGTACCGATGACCTCACCATGGCCGCCGTGTCCGATTCCTACGGCATGGGGGAGGCCGCCGTGCGGGCGGTGGAGGCGGGCTGCGACCTGCTGCTGGTCTGCCATGAGGCGGACAACCTCACCGCCGCCCGGAAGGCCCTGCTGGCGGCGGTGGACAGCGGGCGGATTTCCATGGCGCGGCTGGAGGAGAGCGTGTCCCGCATCCTGTCCCTGAAGCTGGCGCGGGGGCTTACCAATGACGGGGTGGAAGTCCCCGATGTGGACGCCCTGAACCGGCTGGTGGAGGATGTGCTGACCCAGTGGGAATAAGGGAAAACAAGACGGGAGACCAACCCTGCCGGTTGGTCTCCCGTTGTTCTCGTATCCAGGCATTACAGCCCGACGCAGGCCTGCTGGGCGGCGGGAGCCTGCTTTCCCAGCCCCTCCTCGTAAACGCCTACGTTGTCCAGCTGCTGTTCCTCTTCCGCATTCAGCTCCGCTCTGGCGTTTACCTCCTTGGGGTCCTTGTAGGTGGGCACCAGGCCCTTCATCAGGGCAATGAGCTGCCGGTCGGAGCAGTTGGCGGTTATCATCTTATCCAGTGTGACCAGAGCGCCCATAATCTCATCCGGAGTAATGGGCCGCTGCTCCTCCACAAAGATTTTTTCGTTGCTGGTTTTGGAGAGGTGCTCGCTCTTCATCAGCAGCTCTTCATAGAGCTTTTCACCGGGGCGAAGCCCAATTTCCTTGATTTCAATATCCTTATAGGGCTCCAAACCGGACAGGCGGATCAGGTTTTCCGCCAAAGTCAGGATTTTGACCGGCTCCCCCATGTCCAGCACAAAGATCTGGCTCTGCTGGGCCATGGCACCGGCCTCCAGCACCAGCATGGCGGCCTCGGGAATGGTCATAAAATACCGGATAATCCGCCGGTCGGTGATGGTTACCGGGCCGCCGCTCTGAATCTGAGCCTTGAACAGGGGAACCACGGAGCCGTTGGAGCCCAATACGTTGCCAAAGCGCACGGCGCAGAATTCCGTGGCGCTGTTCCGGCGGCTCTGAATAATCATCTCGCAGAACCGCTTGGTGGCGCCCATAAAGTTGGTGGGGTTCACGGCCTTGTCGGTGGAAATCATCACAAATTTCTGAGCCCCGTATTTTTCCGCCGCCCGCACCACGTGGTAGGTTCCGAACACGTTGTTCTTGATGGCCTCAGCCGGACAGGCCTCCATCAGCGGGACATGCTTGTGGGCGGCGGCGTGGAACACTACGTCGGGACAATACTGCTCGAACAGCCGGTAAATCCGGGACTTGTCCCGAATGGAGGCAATCTCCACCCGCAGGTCCAGCTCATCCCCATAGTTGCGCCGCAGCTCCTGCTGGATGTCATAGGCGTTGTTTTCGTAAATGTCCAGAATAATCAGGGTTTGGGGGGAATAGCGGGCGATCTGGCGGCAGAGCTCGCTGCCGATGGAGCCGCCCCCGCCGGTGACCAGAATCACCTTGCCCGCCAGGAAGCTGGAAATGGATGCGGTGTCCAGCCGCACCGGCTTGCGTCCCAGCAAATCCTCCACCTGAACATCCTTGACGGCGGACAGACTGACCTCGCCGTTGAGCAGCTGATAGAGGCCGGGGAGTACCCGCAGACGGCAGGCGGTCAGCTTGCAGATGTTCAGAATCGCGGCCTTCTCTTCCTCCGTGGCGGTGGGAATGGCAAAAATAATCTGAGTAATTCCGTACTTTTTCGCCGCCTCCACAATGCGGTCCCGGCCGCCCACAATGCGGACACCGTCCATGTACTTGCCCGTCTTCTGGGGATTGTCGTCAATGATGCAGCAGAGCCGGCCCTCCAGCTTCTGACTGGAGGAGAGCTCCCGAACCAGAACCTGGCCGGCGGCACCCGCGCCAATGAGCATAATCCGCTCGGCGCTGGCGCGGTGGGAGAGAAAATAGGCGCGAAATACGGCCCAAAAGCGGAGGGAACAGCGAGAACCCACCAAAACACAGAGCTGAAATACAAAAATCAAAAACCAGACGCTTCTGGGCAAAACCAGCCCAAAAAATGTACAGCACAGAAAGGAGACGATAAAGGCCAGCAGGACAGAAAATATCATGTTGGCCACATCCCGGGCGTTGACGTTGCGCCAGATGTAAGAGTACATTTTCCGAATCAGGAATACCACGGTGGTGGCGAGCACCTGAAGAATAAAACACCAGAAATAGGTATCCAGATAGGCGCGGGGAATCCGGCTCAGCGTAAAATCAAACCGCACCAAAAGCGCAAGAATGCCTGCAATCCCAATCAGACAGGTGTCTGACAAAAAAATAATCAAAGTATGCCATGACCATATGATATGCTTTTTCATGTTCCTTTTCTCTTTCCCTCTTGCCCCGGGGGGCGGTTTCCATCTCTCCGCCGTTCTATCCGTCCTGTCAGAGGAAGGAGCGAGCGGCATAGTTTGTGTTGGCACACCATTATATGCGAATTTTCTCTTTATTTCAAGGGAAAAAAACGAATATGTGCCCTTTGCCAGAAATTACGCGGTCCTACCTCCCAGCTACCCTCTGCCGTGGGCGGAGGAAGACCAGGCCCTCCTGACGGCACGGTACAGACCGCGGATCGCCGCGGCGGCCAAAATCCCCAGACACGCGCCCGCCAAATCCAGCCACACGTCCAGAATCATGCCGCCCCGACCGGGAGAAAACAGCTGGATGGTCTCATCCACCAGCGCGGTCAGCAGGCAGAGCCCGCCAACGGCAAGCAGGCGGGAGAACACGCGCCGGGGGCGGATGTTCAGGAGAAACGCTGTCCACAACGCGCCCAGCAGAACATATTCCGCCACGTGTCCCGCCTTCCGGATCAGTCTGTGCTGGATGGAGACTGGAATCTGGAAATAGTCCAATACAGGCTTAAGATGGGCCAGTACCCGGCGGCTCAGCCCGGAGGACGCAACGGCCGACATATTGGAATTGTACCAGATAAAAAGGGTACAGACAATTACACCGGATAAAATCAGCAGGCAGATATACCGAAAGTTTTGATTGCGTGGTCCCATAATGGACTCCTTTCAGAAAACGGGGTGCTTCCTTGTTATGTTACAATCGAAGCCCCGCTCTGGTCAAGAGAGGAAAAACGCACTTTCCCACATCATTCTGACGGCGCGAAGCATATTTATTCCAGAAATAGATAATGGAGATAACAATAGGATATTTCAGAAGAACTCTTGAATGCGTGAAAAATGTATGTTAAGATAAAAAAGAATCTGCATAGAAGCAATATAGAAAGGGCAAGGAAAGTATATTGCGAAAGCCCGGGCTGCGGGTATCGAGTAGAAACGAGGAGAACGATGCAAATATGGTGGAGCAAAAAAAACGGGACGTAGAAATAGACGTGATGAAGCTGCTGCTTCTTTATCTGAGCAAATGGTGGCTCATCCTGCTGTGCGCCGTTGTCGGCGCGGGCATCATGTTTCTGTACACGAAAAACTTCATTACCCCATTGTATCAGGCCAAAGTGACGATCTATGTCAACAACGCGGTGAGCGGGCAGCAGATTGAGTCGGTTTCCGGCAGCAATCTGTCGGCCTCCCAGCAGCTGGTCAACACCTATGTGAATATTCTCCGCAGCGACACGGTGCTGGAGAAGGTGGTGGACAGCACCGGACTGGACCTTACCGCCGAAGAGATCCGCGAGATTATGTCGGCCTCTCAGGTGGACGGCACCGAGCTGTTTGACATCTATATTTCCGATCCGGACCCGGAAATGGCCGCCTTTATTGCCAATAAAATGGCGGAGGTGGCGCCTGGCGAAATCGAGGAGTTTGTGGAGGGCAGCTCCACCAAAATCGTGGATTACGCAAAAGTGCCGGAGGAGCCCTATACCCCCAGCTACAAAAAGAACCTGGCGCTGGGCGCCATTGCGGGCATCCTGCTGATCGTGGTGATTCTCACCGTGCGGGACCTGCTGGACGTGCGGATTAAGAGCGAAGAGGACCTGGCGGAGATTTCGGATTTGCCTGTGCTGGGCCGGATTCCGGCGTTTTCTTCCAGCAGGGAGCAGAAACGCTGAACGCGCAGCGGAAAACAAATTGCCGGTGAGTACGGCAGGAAAGCGGGACAGGTTGCATGATTATTTCGATCAAAAAGAACAGAGGAGGCGCCAGCGCATCCAAGCGTTCCCAAAAGCCGGATGCGGACAGTCTTTCCATTCAGGAAGAGCGCAGCCATCTTTTGACCAACCGGGACGACTTTTTTACCCAGGAGGCATATAAGACCCTGCGGAGCAATGTGATCTTCTCCCTGACGGGAGGCGAGGGCTGCAAGGTTATTCAGGTCACCTCCTCCATGATGAGCGAGGGAAAGAGCACCACCTCGGTGAATCTGGCCATCTCCTTCGCGCAGACGGACCGGAAGGTACTGCTCATTGACTGCGATATGCGGCGTCCCAAGCTGGCGGCGCTGCTCTCTCTGGGTACAAAGGTGGGCCTGAGCAACGTGCTGGTGGAGCCCAAGCTGCTGGAGGAGGCCATCATTCACACCAAGGTGCCCAAGCTGGATGTGATGGGAGCGGGAGAAATCCCCCCCAATCCGTCGGAGCTGCTGGGCTCCAACCGCATGACCAGCCTGCTGGAGGGCATGCGGAAGGTATATGACTATATTATTTTGGACACGCCGCCCATCAACATGGTGACCGACGCGGTGATTCTGGCTTCCCGCAGTGACGGCGTGCTGTTTGTGGTGCGGGCCGGCCACTCCGAGCGGGGCAACGTGCAGGACGCCACTGAGCAGCTTCAGTACGCCAAGGTAAAGATCCTGGGCTATGTGCTTAACGGTGTGAGCGGCGAGCGGGGCACCTATGGGTACGGTAAGTACAAAAAATACAAGAGCTATGGCTATGGCTATGGCTATGGCTATGGCAGTACCCCCAGCGCTTCTGCGGAGGAGAAGAAAGAGGATTAAGCATGATTGATTTGCACACCCATATTCTCCCTGGCATGGATGACGGGGCCCGGGACAGCGCCACCAGTCTGGAGCTGCTTCGGATGGAGAAGGCCCAGGGCGTGGACCGGGTCATTTTTACCCCCCATTTCTATCGGGAACGGGAGGACGCAGCCAGCTTTCTGGCCCGGAGGCGGGAGGCGATTGCCCGGCTGGAAGCGGCGGTGGAGCGGCTGTCCCAGGAGGAGCGGGCCGCCCTGCCCCAGTGGGAAGTGGGTGCGGAAGTTGCCTGGATGCCCAATCTGGTGGATCGGGAGGAGCTGAACGAGCTCTGCCTGGGAAAGAGCCGGTATTTCCTGCTGGAGCTGCCCATGGCCCCCTGGGGGGACCAGCTCATCCACCAGCTCTATGACCTGATGGGGCAGGGCCGGGTCACCCCGGTGATCGCCCACCTGGACCGGTACTGGAGCGCCCAGCGGCCGGAGAAGATTTCGGATTTGCTGCGGCTGGGTTTCCCCATTCAGGTAAGCGCCGACGTCCTGCTCAGGACCCTTTCCCGGGGGAAGGCCCTGCGCATGATGCAGCGGGGTCAGGTGCACCTGCTGGCCTCGGACTGCCACAGCCTGCACCATCGTCCCCCCAATCTGGGCTCCGCCATGGAGGTGGTGGCCCGGAAGCTGGGCCAGAGCCAGGCTGACCGGCTGTGCCGCTGGGCGGAAGAGGTGTGCGCGCCGGCGGACGAAGCCGCAGCGCAGTAATACGGACAAAAACCAAACAGCCGCCGCAGGGTATGTCCTGCGGCGGCTGTTTTCTGCTTACTTGGCGTAATCCACCACTTTGGTCTCCCGAATCATATTGACCTTAATCTGTCCGGGATACTCTAGCTCTTCTTCAATCTTCTTGGCAATCTCCCGGGCCAGCAGCACCATCTGGTCCTCGCTGACCTTATCGGGAGCCACCATAATGCGGACCTCCCGGCCCGCCTGAATGGCAAAGGACTTCTCCACGCCGGGGAAGGAGGAGGTGACCTCCTCCAGTTTCTCCAGGCGCTTGATATAGTTCTCCAGGTTCTCCCGCCGGGCGCCGGGCCGGGCGGCGGAGATGGCGTCGGCGGCCTGGACGATGCAGGCCACGATGGTGCGGGGTTCCACGTCGTTGTGGTGGGCCTCGATGGCGTGAACCACGTCCTCGTTTTCCCGGTATTTCCGGGCCAGCTCCACGCCGATCTGGACGTGGGAGCCCTCCACCTCATGGTCAATGGACTTGCCCAAATCGTGGAGCAGGCCGGCCCGCTTGGCCTGGGTGACGTCGGCGCCGATTTCGGCGGCGATGAGCCCGGACAGATGGGCCACCTCAATGGAGTGGTTGAGTACATTCTGGCCGTAGCTGGTGCGGTAGCGCATGCGGCCCAGCAGCTTGATAAGCTCGGGATGCAGGCCGTGGACGTTGGTCTCAAACACGGCCCGCTCGCCCTCGGCCTTGATGGTGGCGTCCACCTCCCGCTTGGCCTTCTCCACCATCTCCTCAATCCGGGTGGGGTGGATGCGGCCGTCCTGGATGAGCTTCTCCAGGGCGATGCGGGCGATCTCCCGGCGGACCGGGTCGAAGCAGGAGACGGTGATGGCCTCCGGCGTGTCGTCAATAATCAGATCCACCCCGGTCATGGTTTCCAGGGTGCGGATGTTCCGGCCTTCCCGGCCGATGATGCGGCCCTTCATTTCGTCATTGGGCAGGGGTACCACACTGACGGTGGCTTCCGCCACGTGGTCGGCGGCGCAGCGCTGGATGGCCAGGGACAGAATCTCCTTGGCCTTCTGGTCGGCCTCCTCCTTGAACTGAGCCTCGATTTCCCGAACCTTCATGGCCGACTCGTGGGTGACTTCCTCGGCCAGCTGATTGATGAGGTAGGCCTTGGCCTCCTCGGCGGTGAAGCCGGAGATGCGCTCCAGCACCTCCATCTGAGTTTTTTTGACGGTGGCCACTTCCTCCCGGGCTTTGTCCAGCTCGGTCAGCTTGCGCTGCAAAGCGTCCTCCTTCTTTTCGATGTTTTCCGTCTTGCGGTCCAGGTTTTCTTCCTTCTGCTGGAGCCGGCGCTCCTGCTTCTGCAGGTCGGCCCGGCGCTCCTTCACCTCGCGCTCATACTCGTTGCGGGCCTGGAGAATTTCCTCCTTGGCCTCCACCAGCGCCTCCCGCTTTTTGCTCTCGGCGGACTTGATGGACTCGTTGATGATGCGCTTGGCCTCCTCCTCCGCGCTGGAGATCTCCTTCTCGGCGACCTTCTTGCGCCACTGGATGCCCAGGGGGAAGCCTATGGCAAGTGCAACCACGGCGGTGATTACACAGGCGATGATTGTCTGCATCAAGGTTGAAATACACCTCCCTTTCTGAAATTTTCAAAGTTCGAATTTGGCAGATTGATGAGATGCGGCCGGACAGGTTTGTCCAAACCGCACAAAAACCGAAGAACGTACCCCTCGTTCTTCAAAATACTACACCTAGACTATTTTAAGTCCAGATGCCTGCATCTGTCAAGGAAATTCGTATGCGCACAAAAATCCCCGGACCCGTTGGGGTCCGGGGAAAAGAGACTCAGCCCCTCTGGTCGGGCAGGGAGTCGTCCTCCCGAATCCAGTCCTCCACATGGACCACGGCGTACTCGGTGGCCGTGTTGCGGATGACCACCCGCTGGATGCCGGCGTTGATGATGAGCCGGCGGCACATGGAGCAGGAGGTGGAGCCGGGGATGAGGGCGCCGGTGTCCGGGTCCACACAGGCCATGTACAGTGTGGCGCCGATGGTCTCGCTCCGGGCGGCGGAGATGATGGCGTTAGCCTCGGCATGGACGGAGCGGCACAGCTCATACCGCTCTCCGGAGGGGATATTCAGAGCCTCCCGGGTGCAGTAATTCAAATCCACGCAGTTTTTCCGGCCCCGGGGGGCGCCGTTGTAGCCGGTGGCAATAATCTCGTCGCTTTTTACAATGATGGCGCCGTAATGCCGCCGCAGGCAGGTGGCCCGCTCCGCCACCGTCTGGGCGATGTCCAGATAGTAGTTTTCCTTGTCAATGCGTCCCATAACCGGTCCTCCCATGGCTTTTTTTCCAGTATACCGGCTTTTTTCCATGGGCGCAAGGGGGTTTCCGTGCTGAATTCACATATTGTTTACGTTTGCTTCCTTGACGAAAAAAGCCCCAGGCGGTATCATAATATTCAGAAAAATGTAAGCTTTCCGATTGAAGGAGACGACCATAGCTCATGCTGATGAATTTTTTCAGAAAACTGATGTACGGGCGGTATGGCAGCGACCAGCTCTCCTTTTTTCTGCTGATCCTCTATGTAATTCTGATTCTGCTGTCCGGCCTGCCCCACCTGGGAATCCTCTCCTGGGTGGCTTTGGCGGTGCTGCTGTGGGATTTGTACCGTATGTTCTCCCGCCGGTTTGACCGCCGCCGGGCGGAAAACGCCCGGTTTCTGGCCATGGCGGGCCCGGCCATCCGCTGGGTAAAGATGCGCCGCACCATCCACCGGGACAAGGAGCACCGCTATTTCCGGTGCCCCAACTGCGGGCAGTACCTGCGGGTGCCCCGGGGCAAGGGAAAGATTACGGTGAGCTGCCGCAACTGCGGCGCCAGCTTTGAGGAAAAAAGCTGAAGGCAGAACTGCCCGGACCGGCGCGCCCCAGGCGCGCCGGCCTTTTCTGCGGTCAGGGAGTGTGAAGAACAATGAGACAGTGTATGGATGCCGACAACCTCCACCGCCGGCTGCGGAAGATTATCGGCCAGCTCAACGCCATTGACCGGATGGTGGACGAGGACGTGCCCTGCGAGGAGATGCTCATGCAGATTAACGCCGCCAAAAGCGCCCTCCACAAGGCGGGGCAGGTGGTGCTGGAGGGGCACCTCAACCACTGCGTCCGGGACGGCATTGAGCACGGGGACGCGGACAGGACCATTGCGGAGTTTGCCAAGGCCATCGAGCATTTTTCACGGATGAGCTGAAAGGAGTGTGCACCATGGAAGAAAAGGTCCCTGTTCTTGCCCGGAGAAAGCTGTTCAGCACCACCTCCGCCCAGGAGATGGGAAAGGTACGCGCCGCCCTCACTGAGGCGGGCATTCCCTTCCACATCGGCCAGTCCGATATGACCCCGCCTGTGGGTGCCCACGGCGCGCTGGGCCTGCATGCCGACGCGCCCCTCCCCGCCTATGAATATACCTTCTATGTCCACAAGGACGATGTGGAGCTGGCGGAAAGCGCTTTGGCCGGAGTGGCGGAGTAAGCCGCCAAACGAAAACTGCCGCACAGCGTGCGGCAGTTTTTTATTTTCCCACGCAGAAGCGTTCAAAGATGCGGGCGGTGACGTCCTCCCGCAGGTTGGCGCCGGTGATCTCCCCCAGGGCGGAGAGGGCCTGCTCCACGTCGGTGAGCAGGGCGTCGGGGGTGATTCCCGCCGCCAGGCTGTCCTCCGCCCGGGCCACGTCCTCCAGCGCCCGCCGGGCGGCGTCCGCCTGCCTCAGATTGGTGAGCAGCTCCCCGGCCGCGCCCTGGCCGCCGGCGGGGAAGAGCTTTTCCACCTCTGCCGCCAGCGCCTCCAGCCCCTGGCCGGTTTTCGCGCTCACCACCACCGCCGGAGGCATGGGGTTCAGGGCGAGGAAGGGGACGGGGGCGGAGGGCAGGTCCCCCTTGGTCCACACCAGAATGGTGGGGGCGTGGGAAAGGGCCTCCGCCAGCAGATGGGCGTCCTCCTCCGTAAAGGGCACCGAGCTGTCGCACAGCAGCAGCACCAGGGCGGCCTCCTCCAGGGCGGCCCGGCTGCGCTCCACCCCGATGCGCTCCACCTCGTCCGCCGTCTCCCGGATGCCGGCGGTGTCGATGACCCGCAGGGTCACCCCCCCCAGCCGGCAGCGGGCCTCCACCGTGTCCCGGGTGGTGCCGGGCACGGCGGTGACGATGGCCCGCTCATACCCCGCCAGGGCGTTGAGCAGGGAGGACTTGCCCGCGTTGGGCCGGCCGATGAGGGCGCAGGGAATCCCCCCCGCCAGATAACGCCCCCGGTCGTAGGTGGCCAGCAGGGCGGCCAGCTCCCCCCTGGCCCGGGCCAGCGCCTTCCGGATGGTGTCCGCCCGGAAGGGGTCGATGTCCTCATCCGGATAGTCCAGCACGGCGTGGAAGTGGGCCAGCAAATCCACCAGAGCGTCATAGATGCCCTTCACCCGGCGGCTCAGCGCTCCGGAGAGCTGTCCGGCGGCCTGATGAACGGCGGCGGGGGTCTCCGCGTCGATGAGGTCGGCCACCGCCTCCGCCTGGGTCAGATCCAGCCTGCCGTGGAGCAGGGCCCGGCGGGTGAATTCCCCCGGCTCCGCCTGGCGCACCCCCCGGGCAAACAGCGCCTCCAGGGTCAGGGTGAGCACCATGGGGGAGCCGTGGCACTGCAGCTCCGCCGTGTCCTCCCCGGTATAGCTGTGGGGGGCGTGGGAGATGGTGGCCAGGGCCTGGTCAATGGCCGCGCCCGTCCCGTCCAGCAGGGTGCCGTACACCAGCTGCCGGTCCCCGCGGCTGCGCAGATCGCCCCCGCCGGCGGGGCGGAACAGAGCGGCGGCGGCGGCAATGGCCTCCGGCCCGGAGAGCCGCACAATCCCGATGGCGCCGGCGGCAGGGCCGGTGGCAATGGCGGCAATGGTATCGGACATACAATCACCTCGGCAGCAGCATTTCGTTGCATGCATTATACCAGATTTCGTCCCACTTGGGGAGGAAAAAACTTTGGCGAAAGCGACGTTGTTTTTTTGCTTGACGAGTTTTATGTCAACGATTTCTGCATATCCACCGCTGGTGCAAAACGGTGGAAAACCATGTGGACAATGTGGAAAACCATTTGCGGAGCAGGCTTTTTCCAAATCCAAGCCAAAGGTTTCCCTTGCATATTTCCATGTATAAGAACCGTCAAAAGAAATTTATGGTGTCCGCCCGGCCGCCTCGGTGAAAGTGGCAAAAAACATCCACCAAATTTAGGCAATGTGTCCCTTGAACCGGGCGGTTTTTAGTGCTAAACTATTATTAGTGCTAAAAAATAATTTTTTGGAGGCGGTAACATGGAGCAGTCCGGGCTGCCGGGGCGGTACCTGATGTTCTTTGTCGGTGTGGTGTGTTCCGCTCTGGGCATCGCCCTCATCACCTTGGCGGGGATGGGGACTTCGGCGGTATCCAGCCTGGCCTATGTGCTGACCTTTGTATTTCCCGGCGTCTCCCTGGGGTGCTTCACCTTTGTGGTGAACTGCGCCATGCTGGGGGGACAAATTCTGCTGCTGCGGCGGAAGTTCCCCCTGCTGCAACTGCTCCAGATTCCCTTCACCTTTGTGTTTTCCTGCTGCATTGATTTGTGGATGGATCTGCTTTCCCCTCTGGTGCCGGCGGCCTATGCAGGCCGGTGGGTGGTGCTGCTGCTGGGGTGCACCTTCCTGGGGCTGGGCGTGACCCTGGAGGTGGTGCCCAACGTGCTCATCCTGCCCTGTGAGGGCTTTGTGCGCACCTGCAGCCAGGTATTTGGCTGGGAGTTCGGCCGGACCAAGACGGGGTATGATCTGACCATGGTGGCCTCCGCCGCCCTGGTGTCCCTCCTCTGCCTGGGTACCATCCACGGCCTGCGGGAGGGGACGGTGGTGTGTGCCCTGACGGTGGGCAGCATCTCCCGGTTCTTCAGCCGGCGGATCCGGAATCTATGTGACCACCGGCCGGGCAGGCCGGCCCACGCGTAAAAAAACCGCCGCGAGCCAGCGCTCGCGGCGGTTTTTTCTGTTGCGGGCTCAGCCCAGCCGGCTGAGGATGACCTGGGCGGCCTTGACGCCGGAGGCGCCGGCCTGAGCCAGGCCTCTGGTAATACCGGCACCATCGCCCACGGCGAAGAAGCCGGGCAGGGTGGTCTCCAGTTCGCCGGACAGGGCCAGCCGGGCGGAATAGAACTTCACCTCCGCGCCGTAGAGCAGGGTGTCGTAGTTGGCGGTGCCGGGGGCAATCTTGTCCAGCTGGTAAATCATCTCAATGATGTCATCCAGCTGCCGCTTGGGCAGGGCCAGGGACAAATCCCCGGGGACGGCGGCGGTGAGGGTGGGCCGGACGAAGGACTTGCTCATCCGGTGCTCGTTGGTGCGGATGCCGCTGACCAGATCCCCGAACCGCTGCACCAGCACGCCCCCGGCCAGCATGTTGGACAGAGAGGCAATGTGCTTGCCGTAGCGGTAGGGCTCGTTGAAGGGCTGGGTAAACCGGTTGGACACCAGCAGGGCGAAGTTGGTATTCTCGCTCTGGAGGGCGGGGTCGGAGTAGGAGTGGCCGTTGACGGTGTTGATGCCCTCCACACTCTCGGCCACCACGTGGCCGTAGGGATTCATGCAGAAGGTGCGCACCTGGTCGCCGTACTGTTTGGTGCGGTAGACCAGCTTGGACTCGTACACCACGTCGGTGATATGCTCAAAGACCTTGGCGGGCAGCTCCACCCGCACGCCGATGTCCACCTGGTTGTTGATGAGCTGGATGCCCAAATCCTTGCACTGGTTGGAGAACCACTCCGCGCCGGAGCGGCCGGGGCCGGCGATGAGCCAGGTGCAGTCCACCTCATCCCCCTGCTGGGTGATGAGGCGGTAGCCCTCCCCGTGCAGATCCTCGATTTTCACCACCGGGGTATGGAAGCGGAACTCCACTCCCTTGCGGCACTCCTCATAAATGCTCTGGAGGATTTTCAGGTTGTTCTCGGTGCCCAGGTGCTTGCACCGGGCCTGGAGGAGATGGAGATCGTGCTCCAGCGCCTTCTTTTCCAGCGCCCGGGCCTCCGGTGTGTCGGTGGAGAACACCTTGTCGGTGGCCCCGTGCTTCATGTTGATGGAGTCCACATAGTCGATGAGGCGCATGACCTCTTCCTTGGGCATGAAGTCGGTGAGCCAGCCGCCGAAGGCGGTGGTGAAATTGTATTTTCCGTCAGAGAAGGCGCCGGCGCCGCCGAAGCCGCACATGGTGCCGCACACCTTGCAGTGGATGCACTCCTTCACCTTCCCAGCCACAATGGGACAGCTGCGGGTGTAGATCTCGGCGGCCGCCGCCACAGCCACCACAAAAAGGCCGGGGCTGCGGTGCATCAGCTCATACCCGGCGAAAATGCCGGCCTCTCCGCAGCCCAGAATGGCAACGTCATACCGTGTGTTCATGCGCGATCTCTCACTTTACGTCAGATTAGGACGGCACAGCACATGCCTATCCAATCTGATATTATACCAAAGAGCCGGCCTTTTGACAATGGCAAATTGTTATTGAGGCTAACAAATTTTCAGGCAGCCGGGGTGTAGGGGGCCACCTCCACCCCGGTGTAGTACCATTTCAGAATCTCGTCGTAGGTCTTGCCCTCCTTGGCCAGAGCGTTGGCCCCGTACTGGCTCATGCCCACCCCGTGGCCGTAACCGGTGACGGAGAAGGTCACCCCGTCCCCCGTGGCCTCCACCGTGAAGCTGGCCGAGCGCAGGCCGAAGAGGGTGCGCACCGTTCCGCCGGAGAGGGTGACGCCCCCGATGTCGATGGACTCCACCCCGCCGGCGGAATTGGGCACCAGGTTCTGGAACCAGCTCCCGGGCTCTCCGGACAAATCCGCCTGGGGATACTGGGCCAACAGTATGCCTTTAAATTCCTCCAGGGTGAAGGAGGCGGTGGAGTGGTAGTTGGGCACCTCCTCCCCCTCGGGGCTGTCCACTCCGGTGAGATAGGGCACCGAGTTGCCCCATACCTCCACCGCGTCCACCGTCCGCCCGGCGGCGGAGGAGAAAAACACCGCCTGGATGGGCTGGCCGTCATAGAGAATGACCATGCCGTCGGTGTCCGCCACCGCGGCGGTGATTTTGGCGGTGTATTCCGCCGCCCTGTCCCCCCAGTTGGCGGCGGCCTGGGCGGGCTCCAGATAGGCCTGACAGCAGGTGATATCGGTGCATACGTCGGCGTCGGGATGGCGCTCCGAGGTGCGGCCCAGCTTGGACAGGGTGTAGGTCCGGGCGGCGGCGGTCTGGGCCTTTAGGGCCTCCGGCTCAAAGGAGGCGGGCATCTCCGCCGCCACCACCCGCCACAGATATTGGTCCAGGCCCAGGGTGAGTACGCTGCCGTCGGACAGGGCCACCCGGACGGACACCTGACTGTCCGCCGAGGGCTGGGGAGTGACCACCGTCCGGTCCAGGGGCAGCTCCCCGGTGGGGGCGGCCTCCTCCGGCGGGTCCGTTCCCGCCGTACCGAAGAGCAGCAGGGGGAGCAGGAAGAGAGCCAGCAGCAGAATCAGGGCGGTGACGGCCACCTGGCGGACACCCCACCGCTGCCCTCTTTTTTGCAAGTTGTTCTTCATCATAATTCACTTTCCGGCTGTATTGCCGCTGCTCCCTTCCGGCTGTTTTGCCGAAAAATCCGGGAAACAGTCTGTTCTGGATTGACGGCGGGAGAAAAAGGGTCTACAATGATTGCAATTCAGATTTGGGAGAAGGAGCGGGTTTTGATGCAGAATGCGGAGCGGGAGACCCTGACGGGTTTCCTTAACAATCTATGCGCGGAGTACCAGAAGCATAACCAGATTGACGCCTCCTACTATGAGCGGTATAACGTCAAGCGGGGTCTGCGCAACGCCGACGGCACCGGCGTCATGGCCGGCGTGACCCAGATCGGCAACGTCATGGGCTACTACGTCCAGGACGGTGAGCGGATTCCCGCCCCCGGCAAGCTGGTATATCGGGGCATCGACGTGGAGGAGCTGGTCAACGGCTTTGTGAGCGAGGGCCGCTTCGGCTTTGAGGAGACGGCCTATCTGCTGCTCTTCGGCGTGCTGCCCACCCGGGAGCAGCTGGCCACTTTTCAGCAGCTGCTCAGCGACAACCACACCCTGCCCCACATGTTCACCGAGGATATGATTCTCAAGGCGCCCAGCCCCGACGTGATGAACAAGCTGGCCCGGTCGGTGCTGGCCCTCTACTCCTATGACGACAACCCCGACGACATGTCCCTGCCCAATCAGCTGCGGCAGGCCATCCAGCTCATCGCCCGGGTGCCCGTTATCGTGGCCCACGCCTTTGCGGTGAAGCGCCACTACTACGATGACGAGTCTCTCTACCTCCACCGGCCCCAGGCGGGGCTGAGCGTGGCGGAGAACTTCCTCTACTCCGTCCGCCATGACAACCAGTTTACGCAGCAGGAGGCCAGGCTGCTGGACCTGTGCCTGGTGCTCCACGCCGAGCACGGCGGCGGCAACAACTCCGCCTTTGCCTGCCGGGTGCTCTCCTCCTCCGGCACCGACATCTACTCCTCCATCGCTGCGGCGGTGGGCGCCCTGAAGGGTCCCCGGCACGGCGGCGCCAACAAGAAGGTCATGGAGATGTTCGGCTACATTGAGGAGGGGGTCAGGGACTGGAAGGACGAGGACGAGGTGAAGGACTTCCTGAGCAGGCTGCTGCGGAAGGAGGCGGGGGACAAATCCGGCCTCATCTACGGCATGGGCCACGCCATCTACACCCTCTCGGACCCCCGGGCGGTCATCCTCAAGCGGTTTGCCCGGAAGCTGGCCGAGAGCAAGGGCATGGAGGACGAGTTCCAGCTCTATGAGACGGTGGAGCGGCTCACCCCGGAGCTGATGCACACGGTGCGGGGGGAGAATAAGGTGGTATGCGCCAACGTGGATCTGTTCTCCGGCATGGTGTACAAGATGATGGGCATTCCCCAGGAGCTGTACACCCCTCTGTTTGCCGTGGCCCGCATTGTGGGCTGGTGCGCCCACCGGCTGGAGGAGGTCTACCAGCCCGGGAACCGGATTATCCGCCCCGCCTACAAGGCGGTGGCTCCCATGCGCACCTTCGTGCCGCTGGACCAGCGGTAAAGGACAAAAAAGGACACGCCGCGGCGTGTCCTTTTTTGCTTATTTTTTGGTGGGATACAGCCCCATGACCATCCGGCGCCACACCACGTACCCTTTCTTATAGAGGTAGCGGGTGCGGGCCATGTTCTGAGCCTGGGCATAACAGGCGTCCAGCTCCTTGCTGTGGGCCACCGGATCGGCCTCCCAGTTCTCCAGCCGCTTGCGGAACTTTTCAAACTGCCAGCAGTAGATCATCCGGTACCAGGCCTGGCTCTCCGGAGAGGCGTCCTGCTTCCAGTAGGCCCCGAACTGCTCCTCCATGGGGGCGAACATCACCCCGTCCATCTCCTCCGGCGTGCACAGGCCCTGATCAATGGCCATGTCCACAATGTCGGTGCCGGGCAGGAAGTTCAGCCCGTGAAGCTGCAGCTCATAGGGGGAGGGGAACTGCTTGACCAGGTAGTAGGACTCCTTCAGATCCGCGATGGTCTCAAAGGGGTGCTGGAGCATCAAATCAAAGCTCCCCCAGAACACCCCCGCCTGGCGGATGGCCCGGATGGCGTTCAGAATTTCCTCCTGGGTCTCATACCGGTGGAAGATATCCCGGCGCACCCGCTCCGAGCCGGACTGAATACCCATGATGACCTCGGTGAGGCCCACGCTTTTCAGCTTTTTCAGGGTCTCCAAATCCACCATCTTGGGGTGGGACCAGATGGTGAAGGGCATGTGGATGCGTCTGCCGTACTCCTTGACAAACTCGTCCACCCAGCCGGGGAGGTTGGGGAAAATCTCATCGTAGAAGTGGATGAAGGCCAGCTTTTTGCACTTCTGCTTGGCCTCCACCAGCTCGTCAATGACGCTCTTCACCGAGCGGGTGCGCACCCCGTGGATGCCCTTGGGCAGCAGCCGCCGCAGGTTGACGCAGCAGCAGTAGGAGCAGGTGAAGGGGCAGCCCCGGGAGGCGATGACCTCATAGCTGCGGGTGGACAGCTGGGGGTCCCCCTCCGCCAGGGTGTCGTGTTCAATGTAGCAGGCGCCCTTGCTGTCCACCACCGGCAGGCCGCAGGCGTCCACCTCATTCACCAGGCCGCCGATGTCGTTGCACCGGACCTGGCCGTTCTCCTTCCAGCACAGGGAGGGGATATCCGTGTAATCGGTGCCGTTGCGCAGGGCGTTGGCCAGACGGCACAGGTTGTCCTCCCCGTCGGCCCGGAGGACGAAGCTGGCCCCCCGCTCCAGCATGCGCTGGGGGAACATGGTGGCAAAGGCGCCGCCGCACACCACCGGGGCGGGGCTGGCGGCCAGGGCGGCGTCCAGTACCTGGTGCACCGTGTCCAGGTACATGGAGCTCATCACCGACAGACCCACCAGCACCGGCTTGGCCTCCGCCACCACCTGGCGGAAGAGCTCCAGCTCCTTCAGGGTGGTGGGGGAGGGGCGGACCGAGTTGAAGTCCTTGTAAAAGACGGTGCGCACGGCGTAGCCCGCCCGCTCCAGGGCGGCCTGGAGGTAGCGCACCCCCAGGGCCTTCTTGTTATAAAAGGCCACCAGCACCACGGTGGGTTTGGCGGCGGAAGAAATTTCCGGCATAAGGAAAGAACCTCCTGACAGATCTCCCAGAAAGACGAAAAAACGGACGATAACAGGATTATTATATCGGACAAGCGGGAAAAGTCAAGGCCGGAGCCCTAGAACAGCCAGAACAGCAGCTCCTCCGACACCGCCATGCCCGTCCTGCGCTGGAGGGCCAGGGAGGGGGCGTTGTCGGCAAACACCTGACCGTAGGCGTATCCGCCCCGCTCCAGAACCAGAGAGACGATGCCCCGGAGCAGGGCCTCGCCGATGCCCCGGCGGCGGTAGGGGGGCAGCACCTCCAGCATGCCGATGGCCCCCTCGATATGGGTGCCGGCAAAGCCGGCGGGCTGCCCGTCCACAAAGGCCCCCAGCATTCCCCGAGCGATAGCGTCCTCCACATAGGCCACCCCGCCGAAGGCGTGGCTGTAATGGGCGTACACCCACTCCGCCCAGGACCTGTCCAGCAGCCGCAGCTCCCCGGAAAAGGGGCTGGGGGCGGGGGGCGCCGGCTCCAGCCAGGCGGCCTGATGGCAGATTTGCTCCGTTTTCAGGCCGAAGCGGGCGGCCAGCTCCTCCTTGTACCACATCTGATGGCCGGTGAGGATGGTGCAGTCCCCCATCAGGGGGAGCATCTCCTCCAGGGCAGCCCGGCTGTCCGCCCCCAGCATGTACACCTCCGCCAGCCGGTCGTACAGCAGCACCCCGTCCCCGGCGGCGTAGAGCAGCTCCGCCGTTCCCCGGCGGATGGGCTCCAGCATGTCCAGATAGAGCAGCTTATTTCGATTCAGAAACTCCAGCGCGGTTTCTCCGCAGACCATGGCGCGCCTCCTTATGCAGCGGCAGGGAGATGACGAAGCTGGTGAGGGCCCCGTTGCTCTCGCAGCGGATGGTGCCCCCGTGGAGCTCCACAATCTCCTTGGCGATGGCCAGCCCCAGGCCCGCCCCGCCGGTGCGGGAGGAGCGGGCGGCGTCCAGCCGGTAGAATTTTTCAAAGATGTTGGACAGCTCCCCCTCGGGAATCTCCAGGCCCTGGTTGCGGATGGTAATCTCGGCGCAGCCCCCCTGAGCGGCGGCCTGAATGTCCACCTGGCCGCCGGGGGTGGAGTGGCTCACCGCGTTGCGCAGCACGTTGTCGAACACCCGGGCCAGCTTGTCCGGGTCCCCCAGCACCACCAGGTGGGGCTGGATGTGGGGGGCGCAGGTCAGCTCCTTCTCGGCGAACAGGGGATAGAATTCGTCCGCCAGCTGCTCCAGCAGCATGGACAGCTGAATGGGAGCCTTTTCTCCCGCCTCGCTGTCCAGATCCATTTTGGAGATGTCGAAGAACTCCGATAGCAGCTCCTCCAGCCGCCTGGCCTTGTCCAGGGCGATGCCGGTGAATTTGCTCCGCTGCTCCGCCGTCAGGCCGGGATCGTCGTGGAGCAGGGTGAGGTAGCCCACCACCGAGGTGAGGGGGGTTTTCAAATCATGGGCCAGGAAGGCCACCAGATCGCCCTTCCGCTGCTCCGTCTCCCGGGCGGCGGCCTCCCGGGCGGAGAGCTGCCGCCGGATGGCGTTCAAATCCTCCTGAATGGGAGCCAGCTCCCGGGGCAGCTCCACCGGGTCGGCTCCGGGGTGGAGCAGCCGCCGGGTGGCGGTGCGGATTTCATCCAGCCAGCGGGTGAACCGGCCCATGGCCAGGTAAAAGGCGATGAGCATCAGCACCATGGTGCCCAGGGTGAGAATCTCCTGCTTGTTGTTTCGGAGATACTGCTGGTAGAGCTGGTCGGCGGTCTCGGCGGACTGGCCGAAGAGCGTCTGGGCTCCCCAGACGAAGAGCCGGTAAAGGGGGTCCTGGAGCACGCCGTCGATGACCACCTCCAGCAGGAACACCCCCACCGCCCCGGCGACGCAGGTGCCGGCGACGACCCACAGCAGCATTTTCAGCTTCAGACGGGTGTATTTTTCATTCACAGGCCTCGCCTCCTTGGAGATGGTGCCGGACGGCGGAGCGCTTGGCGAACCGGACCACCGACCACAGCCCGCCCAGCAGGATGACCTCCAGGAAGGTGGCAAACCGCCACAGCACCATGCCCACCGCCAGGTGCTGGCCAAAGACGGGGGCCATGAACAGGTAAAAGCTGCCCTCCGCGCCCCCGGCGTTGCCCGGCAGCAGGATGATGCGGGAGAGCACCATCACCAGGCACTGGAGCAGCACCAGCTCCCAGAAGGAGCAGCCGGTGAGGCCCAGTCCCCGGTAGAGGAAATAGGGCACCGAGAACAGGGCGGTAAGCTCGGCAAACATCCCGGCGTACAGCCCCAGGAACATCCGGCGGTTGTCCTTCAGGGCCCGCAGCTGGCCGCAGAACTCCTCCACCTTGGCCATGCCCTTGTCCACCATCCCCGGTTTGGCCATCACCCGCCAGTGGCGGGAGAGGAAGGTGAGGATGCGCCGGATGAGCCGCTGGATGGGCTCCGGCCGCACGGCGGTGAACAGGGCCAGGCCGCACAGGAAAAGATACAGGGCAATCAGCGCCGCCGCCCCGGCCACCGCCGCCCCCAGACTCTCCCGCCGCCCCAGCAGCTCATAGGCCAGGGCGGCCACGGCGTAGCAGGTGTACACCATGGTGTTGGCCACCGCCTTCCAGGTGTAGATGGAGGCGGTGTCGGTGGCGGGCATCCCCGCGTCGTACATCAGCTTGAGCTGCACCGGCGCCCCGGCGGGGCCCAGCTTGTAGTAAAACTCCCCGATGCAGGTGGCGTCAAAGCAGCCGGACAGCCGCACCGGGCAGCCCAGGGAGCGGCCCATGCCGTAAAAGATGAGGGCGTCCACGCACTCGCTGAAGGGAATGCACAGCACCGCCGCCGCCAGCCACAGGGGCCGCATCCCCGCCAGCAGCTCCCGTAAATTCATGGTGCGGCCCACATAGAGCACCAGGGCGGCCAGAATGCCGCCCCCGATGCTCAGTCCCACAATGGAGAAAACGCGGTTGAACAGGGCCGCCTTGCTTCGCCTTTCCGTGGAGAGTCCCTCCTTAATATCCCGGTAATCCTTGTCTCAGAGCTCAGAATTTGCGCACCAGCTCCCCGCCGCATTTGCAGCGGTAGCGCTCCGGATGGAGCACCAGGGGGGAGGCCTTCAGCCGGGGAAAGGTCTGGCCGCAGCTGGTGCACACCACCAGGTGGCGCGCCGACCGCTGGTCCGGCAGGCCCAGGGCCTGGCAGGTGCCGGTGCGGGCGATGCGGTAGCCGAAGGCCCCGTTCATCCGCTCCGCCCACTGCCGCCACCGGGCCCCGTGATTGCGGCAGCCGGGGCAGGTGTGCAGCACCTCGTGGGCCAGGGTCTGGAGGCAGGCCTGATCGCTTCCCTCCAGCAGCCGGTGGGTCAGCTCAATGGTAAAGCTGCCGTCCTCCTGCCGGATGCAGCAGCCGAAGCGGGTGGCCGCCCGGCGGTTGACCCGCACGTGGGGACGGATGCGCCCGGACACCGGAATGTCCAGGGACCGGGCCTGGTCCAGTACCCGGGCCAGCAATGCGTCAAATCGTTCCATGGTGCGCCTCCTGTCTCGCATACCAGGCATTGTATCATCTTTCCCCGCAAAAGTCACTACTTGCGCCGGCGGCGGAAGTTGTGATGATTTTCTTACGATGGCGCCGGCGGCTTGACGCTCCCTGTGCCCCTCCTTTATAATAAGGTGAAACTGCGAAGGAGGGAGTGCCCATGGAGGCCAACATTCTGGTGGTGGATGACGAGCCGGAGATTGCCGACCTGGTGGAGGTCTATCTGAAGAGCGAGGGCTGCACCGTGTTCAAATGCGGCACTGGCACCCAGGCCCTGGCGGTGGTGAACAGCCAGCGGCTGGATTTGGCCATTCTGGATGTGATGCTGCCCGACATCAGCGGCTTCGCCCTCTGCGGGGAAATCCGCAAGGACCACCATTTTCCCGTGCTCATGCTCACCGCCAAGGGGGCGGATATCGACAAGATCACCGGCCTGACCATTGGGGCGGACGACTACATTACCAAGCCCTTCAATCCCCTGGAGCTGATGGCCCGGGTCAAGGCCCAGCTGCGGCGGTACACCCGGTACAACGAGGCGGAGAAGGCCGCCGACAGCCGGGACATCATTGACTTCAACGGCCTGGTCATCAACCGCTCCACTCACGAGTGCTGGCTGTACGACCGGGAGCTGGGGCTCACCCCCATTGAATTTGATATCCTGTGGATGCTGTGTGAGAACCGGGGGCAGGTCATTTCCGCCGAGCGGCTGTTTGAGTCGGTGTGGAAGGAGAAGTACCTGGACCGGAACAACACCGTGATGGTCCACATCCGCCGCCTGCGGGAGAAGATGGGGGAGCCCTCCCGCAATCCCCGGTTCATCAAGACGGTGTGGGGCGTGGGCTACAAGATTGACTGAGCCCGCCGGAGAGGCGCGTTCCGGGGGCGAGAAAAGGCGTCTGAAAAAATTTGAAAAACTTGTTGACAACCGGGGAGGAATCGGGTATACTATCTCTTGCCCTGTTCGTCCGGGCAAGAAACGGCGGCATAGCTCAGTTGGCTAGAGCATGCGGTTCATACCCGCAGTGTCCCCGGTTCAAATCCAGGTGCCGCTACCAAGACCCAAAAGACGGCACAAGCCGTCTTTTGGGACTCCATTTATGGGAAGCGGTTCCCGCCCGCTTGGGCAACATGGCCCGTTGGTCAAGTGGTTAAGACACCGCCCTGTCACGGCGGTAACACGAGTTCGAGTCTCGTACGGGTCACCAATATGGAGGCGTAGCTCAGCCGGTAGAGCACTTGCTTCACACGCAAGGGGTCACAGATTCGAGTTCTGTCGTCTCCACCAACAAAAAGGACATCCTTTCGGATGTCCTTTTTGTTTTTCCCGGCGGGGAACGGGGCAACCTGCCTGGCGACTGGATGTACGGCCCCGTGCAACGGAAGCAAAAATTTTTCAAAAAAGCAGGGAACAAAATCCCGCCAATGACGTCTGAAACAGTGACATGCATGGAGAAAACAGCACGATATGGAAGCGCAAGAAAAAGCTCGGAAAGAGAGCGGAGCTTATATTACGCTTTCGTTACAAAGCCCGCCAAACGCTTGACGGCCTGGGGGCGGTCGTGTATAGTATGCATGTAAGTTCATGAAGGGGAGGTCTCCTCTCCTGATGGGCGAAAATTTTAGAAGGAGGAATTTCCGATGAGAAACCTCAAGCGGGCGCTGAGCCTGGCTCTGGCCGCCATGATGCTGATCGGCATGATGGCTGTCTCCGCCGGCGCAGCTTCCAAGGATTTCACCGATGCGGATGAAATCGACCACACTGAGGCTGTCAATACTCTGGTTGCCCTGGACATCATCAGCGGCAAAGAGGACGGCAGCTACTTCGATCCCACTGGGATCGTGACCCGTGCCGAGATGGCCAAGATGATTACCATCGCCATGAACGGCGGCAAGGAGCCCGTGCTGGGCGTCAAGGACAAGCCCACCTTCAGTGACATTGACGGTCACTGGGCTGAGACCTACATCGAGTACTGCACCAGCATGAAGATCATCTCCGGCCGCGGCAACGGCACCTTTGATCCCAACGCCACCGTGACCGCCGCCGAGGCTGCCAAGATGATTCTGACCGCCCTGGGCTATGACGCCGCTGTGTTTATGCTCACCGGCGACAGCTGGCAGTCCAACACCGACATGCTGGCCAACGACATCCAGCTGTACAAGAACCTGGAGGACATCAGCTCTTCCACTCCTCTGACCCGTGACAACGCCGCTCAGCTCGTGTTCAACGGCCTGAACGCCAAGGTCATGGAGAAGACCTACGACAAGGTTCTGTCCGACGGCACCATTTCCTACAACTACTCTCTGGGTGCTCAGACCCTGCTGGCCAAGAAGTACAACACCTCCGAGGCCACCGGCATTCTGACCGGCGTCAGCTACAACTCCGATAAGGACGAGTACACCTACACCGTGACCGACGGTGAGGTCGACCGCAACTACACCACCGACACCGACTGCGGCTACCTGTATCAGATGCAGGTGAAGGTGCTCTACAAGGTGGAGAACGGCAAGACCACCGTGTACGGCATCTTCAGCAAGGACAGCTCCGTGCTGACCTCCGGCATTGTGGGCGACATCACCGCTCCCGCTGCCACCGCTGAGAAGGTGAAGATCGACGGCACCGAGTACAAGCTGTCCGACGAGGCTCAGAACATTGAGGTGTATGAGTTCCTGACCGGCACTGTTGACACCCTCAACGACATTGGCGTGTACGCCACCGCCGCCAACAAGAAGGTTGCCTACACCTTCGATCTGATCGACAACGACGGCGACGACAAGGGCGACGCCCTGATCGTTTACCCCTTCACCGTGGCCAAGGTGACCTATGTGGGCACCAAGACCTTCACCGCCGGCACCTCCTATGAGTTTGACGACGTGAACGCCTACACCGGCCTGGCCAAGAACGACTGGGTGAAGATCACCGCCGCTGCCAACACCGTGGACGATACCGCTGTCATCGAGAAGGTGGCTCTGGTTGAGGCCAAGGCTCAGGCCGTGAAGGGCAGCGATGTCCAGTTTAACGGCGAGTGGTACGACATGTCCCTGGTGACCGCTGTTACCGCCGGTGCTTCCTGCGAGTACGTGGCTGTGAACGGCTACCTGTTCTACATTGACGCCACCAACACCACCCTGGGCGCTGCTGACTTCGTGGTTGTGACCGCTGTTGCCAACAACGCTGCCGGTCTGGACAACACCTACACCACCAAGCTGCTGAAGTCCGACGGCACCACCACCACCGTGGAGGCCAACAACAAGGGCACCGTGGGCACCATCTACACCTTCGAGGTGGACGATGATGGCTACTATGACCTGACTGCCGCCCCCGCCGGCGACGTGAGCGCCACCACCGACTATGACGACGCCTTTAACGGCGGCACCTACAATGTTGCCAGCGGCAGCACCAAGGGCAGCATCACCGCCAGCGGCACCACCTACTACATTGCTGACGATGCCGTGGTGTTCGTGAAGGACGGCACCGACTACTCCGTGACCAACGGCGCCAAGCTGAAGGCCACCAAGACCGCTGTGACCGTGACCTACTTCGCTGTGGACGCTGACAGTGCCAGCGGCTACGACTACGTGAAGCTGGCCTATGTGGAGTCCGGCTCTCTGGGCACCACCAGCGACAGCTACGCCTATGTCACCGGCGATGTTGTGAAGTATCAGGATGCCAACGACGACGACAAGTACTATGTTGAGATCCCCGTGGGCGAGGGCGAGGTTCTGACCACCGTCAGCAAGACTGCCGGCGGCAGCACCGTGGTGGATACCGCTTATGCTCTGGCCAAGGGCGATGTCATCAAGTACACCGTGAACGGCGACGGCAAGGTTGACTCCATCAGTGTCTATGCTATGGGCACTCTGGCTGCCACCAGCGGCGCTGCCAACTTCACCGCTGCTATCGTGGGCTACTCCGACACCAACATCCGCTTCAGCAGCGCGTACTTCACCGATGGTAACGGTGCTGTGACCGGTACCTCCGTGACCTACGACGCCACCCTGACCGACGACACCGTGTACATCTACGTTGACAGCAGCGACAACGCTGTTATCGAGGGTGGCTCCATCCAGCTGTCCTCCAGCAACGTGGTGAACGGCGTCACCAGCGACTACGCCAACGCCATGGTCGTGACCAACGGCGAGGGCGAGGTTGTCCTGCTGGTCATCGACGTGAACAACGACGTGCTGGACGTCCAGTAAGTCCTTGCTCCGTCAGAAGCCTTAAAGCAAAAGAGACCCCGCGCCAACCGGCGCGGGGTCTCTTTTCCCATTTTCCCCGCGTTACCGGAAAACCAGGTAGCAGTAGCCCATACCGGAGACGTTGGCGTTGACGTATCCGCCGCCGCCGGTGGAATCGTGGTGCCGGACCTGGAAGCCGTCCTCCGTGATGGCCACCAGCTCCACATCCCCCGTGTCGTAGGAAGTGGCCTTGACCGGCTGGCCGGGCAGAGCCAGGCCGCCGTAATAGCTGGGGCTTTTGTAGGTCTGACCCCACTCGTTGTACAGGAGCACCGCCGTGGGCGCAAAGCCCAGGGAGACCTCCCGCTCCTCCACTCCGTCTCCCACATAGGAGCCGGTAACCAGGGTGCAGGTCCCCCCCAGCGCCGCGTCAATCTTCTGAAAGTCCGTGTTGAAATCCGTGCGCAGAAAGTGGTCCTCCGGCTCCCACTGGTGGAGCTGATAGTGCTGAGTATAGCTTGCCATAAACATTCCCCCTTTATGCCGGCGGGCACCCGGAAAATGGTGTATACAAATTTCGGGTGCTGCCGCCGCTTGCCATTTTGCTTTCAAAAGTACCATTGATGGCGCTTTTCTCTGCAAAAGGGTATCAAAACTCCCTCTGCGGGTTTGACGTGCACCCCAGGGGGCCTGGTCCGCAGAGGTAAAGGGAGGTATACTTATGGCAAATTACACACAACACTGCCAGCTCCACCAGTGGGAGCCGGAGGACCACTTTCTGCGCACGGATTTCAACACGGACTTTCAAAAAATAGACACG
This sequence comes from uncultured Flavonifractor sp., assembly GCA_944383135.1. GTDB lineage: Bacteria > Bacillota > Clostridia > Oscillospirales > Oscillospiraceae > Flavonifractor. Next base: position 31,106 of record CALWOL010000003.1, on the reverse strand, counting down.
GAGCTGGGGGAAAAGAGCGGGATTGTATTTGGCACATACAGCGGGAACGGGAACGACAGCCAGGAAATCAGCCTTGGCTTTTCTCCCAAGGCAGTCCTGGTTGTGGAGAGCTCCGGGCTCATGGGGAACACCGGCGGAGAGTGGCCCATCATTTACGGGGGATTGGCCCTGCGGGAAATGCCGGTATCCACCGGCAGGGACAAAACAGCACTTATGCTGACAGATACGGGGTTTACCGTCTACAACCATGCGGATTTTGGCTATATCCGCACCAACACTGCCGACAGGGTTTACGGTTACCTGGCTGTCCGGTAGACGCAGAAAGCAGGCTCCCGGAAATCCGGGAGCCTGCTTTTGCTCAAGCAAGCTGAGACAGCCCTAATTAGGCAATGTCCTTCTTGTTGGAGGTCTCCACGATGATGTGAGTAATCACGTCATCATCCAGGACAATGATAGCGTTGTACAGGTCGGTAATGTCGTCATAGCTGTTGATGCCAATCTCAGCACCGGCAGTCTTGGCGTCCACATCGACGTACAGCACAACCAGATCCTCGTCCACAGCCTTGGTGGTCTCGCCGGACCACTTAGCGTCGGGAGGGGGAGTGGTGTCCTTCGTGGTGTAGTAGGTCAGCAGGCCCTCAGCCTCGTCGTAGTTCTTAACGGCGATCGTCGTGCCGAAGCCGGTCGCGAAGGCCACCTTGCTGGCAGTGTTGGTGTAGCAGTTGTCGGCGGTGGGCTCGTACTTGTAGATGGTGCCGGCGTTCAGCTTAACAGCAGCATCGCTCACCTTCACGTTGACGGTCTTCTCGCCCTCGGTGGTCCACATGGTGTAGGTGTAGTAGTTGTCGTCACCGATCTTGATGGTACCATTGTCGGCAGTCACCATGCCGTAGATGGCGGTGGAGGTGGCGCCGGCGGGCGTATCGCCCAGAGCGATGTAGGCGGCCACAACCTTGTCGTCCTTCTCGACGATCTTGCAGGCCCTGCCGGTCTCGTCGATGTTGCCCAGGCCGCGGATGCTGTAAGCCTTGTACTCGCCACTGCCGTCGGTGTCAACAAACAGGACGGCGTCAGAAGTGGTCACAGTGCCCTCAACAGTCTTGGAGGTCTTGTTGTAGAAAGCGGCGGTGCTGGTGGTAGTGGAAGCATAGGTGGCCACCTTCACCAGAGCCTCGGAAGCAGAGCCGGTGTAGGTGATAATGTCGCCCACGTCCACCTCGTCGCTGTCCTCGTCCGGGGTCAGAGTGGTCTTGGTGCCGTCAGCAGCCAGAACCTCAATCTTCAGGGGATCCCACTTGTCGCCGAGATCCTTCTTGTTGCTGGCAGTGACCAGGGAGTAGTTGCTGGCGGACTCGGAGGTCTGCACCGCGAAGGCCACATAGCCGTTCACCAGGTACAGGTCGAAGGTCTCGCCAATGTAGTCCTGACCAGCCTCGTTGAAGGCCTTGATGCCGGTCTCGCCAGCCATGCTGGTCTTCATGTCAGCGCCGTTGTAAATCTTATAGACGGTGCCGTCCAGAGTGACGCTCTCCTGGTTCTTGTAGCCGGTCACGGTGCCGGAAACGACCTCGGCCTTCTTCACGATGTTGTAAGCGTCATCGCCGTCAGCGTCGCCGGGAGTATACAGGGTGGTCACCACGACAATATCATTCTTGGCAATGCCGGAGTAGATGTCGTGGTCGGCAACGGTGAGAGAGCCGATGCCGCTGATGCTGACCTTCTCGTTGTTCACAGCGGTGACATAGGTCAGGACGCTGTTCGTCACATAAGCGGTGGTAATCTTGCCGTCGGAGTTGAAGACAAACTTCACGGTGTCGCCGTTGGCCTTCTTCAGCCGATCAGTCAGATCGCTGTTGGTGTCAGTGGCGCCCTTGGCGGACACGCCAGCAACAGTCTTGGCAACGTCGTAGTTATAAACCACGTCCACAGTGTCCGCGGTGTTGTACTTGGTGCCGCCCACGTTAATCTTGGCGTCAGCAGACTTCTGGTCCTTCATGCTGCCCAGAGTCGCGTTGACAACCTGGGTGGAGCCGGTGTTGTACACGCCGTAGATGGTGTCCTTCTTGTCGGGCGCATCCTTCTGGCCGCCGGTGCCGTCCTTGAAGAGGACCTTCACCTGCTCGCCGATGTTGGACAGGTCCAGATCATAGGGGAAGTCCGCATTAGAGTCATCGCCGTTGCTGCTGTCCAGCTTGCCATTCACACGGATCTCGCCGTCGGTGATGGTGGAGTCGGTGTTGCTGTCGCCCACGAAGGTGCCGATCCAAACCAGACCCTCGAACTTGTCCTCAAACAGGGAGGGGCCATCGGGGTTGTACTGCTGGGTAATCTGACCGGTGGTCATATTCTGGTCCCAGGACAGCTTCATGGTGTCCGCCTGGATGGCGTTGTACACCATCTGAGCGGCGTCGTCGCGGCTGATGGAGGAAGAGGCGGCGATGCTGCCCAGCTCCTTGTACAGGCCGGCGGCATTGGCCTCACGGTTGACGTTGATCTCCCAGGAGCTGCCCAGGAAGCCGAACACGTCGTCCTTGTAGTTCATGGCGGTGAGCAGCATCTTGGCGCACTGAGAAGCGGTCAGGGTGCCCTCGGGGTTGAACTTGCCGGTGCCGTCGCCCACAATGATGTTCATGCTGGTGCAGTACTCAATGTAGGCCTCGGCCCAGTGGCCGTCAATGTCACTGTAAGTAGGAGTGACCTTGGTGCCCAGCACAGGCTCCACACCGCCGTTCAGCACGTAGGTGATCAGCTTGGCCATCTCGGCACGGGTCAGGGTGCCGGTGGGGTCGAAGTAGCTGCCGTCGCCCTTGCCGCTGATGACATTCAGAGCAACCAGAGTGTTGACAGCCTCGGAATGGGTGATCTCACCCTTGTCGGTGAAATCCTTGGAAGCCGCGCCGGCGGAGACAACCATCATGCCGATCAGCATCATGGCAGCCAGAGCCAGGCTCAGCGCCCGCTTGAGGTTTCTCATCGGAAATTCCTCCTTCTAAAATTTTCGTCCACTAGGAGAGGAGACCTCTTGTGTCAAAGCGGAAAAATCCCCCGCGGCCCAAGGGCTGCGGGGGATGGAGGTAGCCATTCCGGTTGTCTGCCGTCCGGGGAAGCGGCGGGAGAAGGGGGTCCCTATCCATTACAGAGAGAAAAGAGAGGATCGTATGGCAAGGAAACGAATTGAAAAAAATCTGGCCTTTGACGAGGAGAAGACCCGTTACTACGTCTATTTTGACTATGGCAAGGACGGCGCCGGCCGCCGTATTCGGGGCGCCAAGACCTTTCTCAGTCTGGACGATGCCAGAGAGGCTCTGTGCGAATTTGAACTGCAGCGGCTCCAGCACCGCCTGCACGCCCCCACCCGGATTACGGTGGGGGAGTGGCTGGACTACTGGCTGGAGGAGGTTATCCGCCCCAACCGGGAGAGCACCACCTACTATTGCTACCGGAACATTGCCAGAAACCACATCATTCCTGTTCTGGGCCGGCTCCCTCTCCGGGAGCTGGACGCCCGCCGCATCCAGCGCTATTACGGGGACGTGCAGCGGGAGAAGGGACTGAGCACCAATACCGTCCACAAGCACCATATTCTCCTCCACACCGCGTTAAAGGTTGCCTATCGCCAGGGCGTCCTGCCGGAAAATCCGGTGGACCGGGTGGAGCCGCCCCGCCTGTCCTGTCCCCAACAATATTTCTACACCCCGGAACAGCTGAATACTCTGTTCCGCCAGGTGGAGCGCCACCCCCTGGAGCTTGTGGTCAAGCTGGCGGGTTATCTGGGCCTGCGCCGCAGCGAAATCTGCGGCCTGCGGTGGGAGAACGTGGATTTGGAGCGGCACCTCATCTACATCCGCTCCGTCCGCACCACCGCCGGCGGCGCGGTAGTCCAGAAGCAGCCCAAAACCAGCCATTCCATCCGCAGGCTGGGGATTGCCGGACTGGAGGACCTGGAGGACCTGCTCCGCCGGGAGGCCCGGCGGCAGGCTGGATGCAAGCGGGGAGACCCCCGCTGGCTGGACAGCGGCTACGTGGTGGTGCGGCCGGACGGCGGTCCCAGCGACCCCAATCGGGTGACTGCCGCCTTCCACCGCTTTATTCAGGAGCGGGGCCTGCCTCCCATCACCATCCACGGCCTGCGCCATACCTTTGCCAGCGTGGCCAACAGCGCCCATGTCCCTCTGCTGGACATCGGCAAGGCTTTAGGGCACAAAGACTGTGCCATTACCGGACGGGTGTACACCCATATTTTTGACCAGACCCATCAGGAGGTGCTCAGCACCGTGGCCGCCTATATTGCGGATCGGAAGGCATAAAAAGGGGCCTGCCGCACAAGCGGCAGGCCCCAGCCTGATTTGGATTCAGTTCAGGCCCAGCCGGGCCAGCAGATATCCCACCACCCCGGTAATCAAGGCGGCCACCACCGTTTCCCACCGGCGGGAGGGCCTGTCCTTCAGCGTGTTCAAATCGGCGGACATGGTGGCCAGCTGGGCGATGATCTGGCTGTATTGGGTGGTGACCGCCGTCATCCCCCGCTCCAGCTCGCCCAGCCGGTCATAGATTTTCTCGTGAGCGCGGGAGCGTTCCGCCTTTTCCGTCTGCATCTGCCGCTCCAGCGCCTCCATCCGCGCCGCTGTGGAGCAAATTCCGCCGGGCGTGGAACATTCCTGCGCTCCCATGGCCTACTCCCCCTTGCTCCCTGCCGCCTTCTGGGCCTGGGTGCCGAAATAGAAGGCGATGATGACGGTAAACACCGTCAGGAACTGCTCCACCTGCACCTTGCCCGTGGCCGCCAGATAGGCGAACACGGCGGTGAGGGAGATGGTGACGATGCTTTTTACATCAATCAGCTTTTTCAGCCGCTCCAACACGGCTCATCCCTCCTTGTCAAACAGGCCCAGCCGGTCCAACAGCACGATGGTCTGCAAATTGGGCTCATAAATGCTCACCTGGCCGTCGGCGGTCTGGTTGATGACCCCCAGGGCCACCGCTTTTTCCACACTGGGCCGGGCCCAGTCGGGCATCTCCTTGAGCTGGTGGTATAAAATCATGTCGTTCTCCTCCTTGTCCTCCTCCTGATGGGGAGCCTCCGGCTTGCGGTACAGGGGCATGGCGGGGGGATACTGTCCCGCGCGCACCATGGCGCTGGTGTACTTCCCTCCGTTACTCCATTGCAGGTGAGGCCGGTCGGGGAAGGACTTCCAGTCGCCCCCCCACTCAAACCCCATTTCCTTGGCCACGGCGGCGGCCTTTTGAAAAAAGGCCAGGTCGTCGTACTCATGGCCCTTCACGTTCTTGCAGAAGTCAAAGGCCAGCCCCGCCTTCACGCTGTGGAAGCTGGGCACTTTGGATTTGCTGGTGCCGTTGTGATAGCAGTAGAGCTGGTATTCCTCATCCCGGACGGTGCCGGTGACCAGCACCGCCAGCCCCGCCTGCCGGCATAGTTCCGTCCAGATCCGGCAGTTGGCGGCCACATCGGGACGGAGGTCGTCAATGTTACGGCTGTTCAGCATGGCGATACACCTCCCACCCTTCAGGATATGCCTCTGGGGACCAGACGTTCCCGTCCAGCAGGGAGCGGTACAGGGTGTCGTTGTAGCGGACGATGTCTCCCTGGCGGTAGGCATCGTGGGTGCCGGCGGGCTGAGACCAGATGGGATAGCCCTGGCTGTCCAGCCCCAGGGCGGTATACAGGGCGGGGTTGGAGTCCGGGGACCACTGGGGGGCGCTGGTGTGGCTTTGGGCCACCCGATAGAGCTGCGGGTCACCCACTGCGTTGGTTCCCCAGGTCAGATATTCCCCGGCGGCGTAAGTCCGCCCCGCTTGGTAGGCGGGAAACAGGGTGGGTATCTCCAGGGCCTGCTCCTCCGGCAGGGCGGCGGCGAAGAGCTGCAAGGCCCGGCGGAGCTGCTCCGCCCGCAGTCTGCGGTCACTCATCTTCATCCACCCCCAATACAATATCCAGCAGCGTTTCCGCCCCGGGCTCCGCTTCCGGGAGGACGGGGGGGTCCAGGGGAATGATACCGGTGAGTACCCCGTCCTGGAGCTCCAGCTGACAATACCCCCGGCAGCTCCATACCGCCTCCTCCAGCTGGGGCGGGACCGCCACCCAGCCCTCCAACCAGCATTCCGTCCGGTGACTCTGCCGCTGCACCCCGTGGCCGCCGTCCGGCCGGGCCGCAAGTTCAAGAATGGTAAGCATTTCTGTGTCTCCTCCTTTCTTTAAAGCGGAAAACCCGGCTGTCTTTTGCACGCTTATGTGCAACAAAAAGAAAAACCGAACGGGCCCGCTCCCTTGGGAGCGGGCCCGTTCGGTTGTGTGTGAATAGAGAGGTAAAAGAGAGAGTAGAGAGGAGGTTGGTTTGTCATTTCTTCCTGACATCCTCATCATACACGACGGTCCTCTCTCATTGGTGAACGGACTGTGAACAGAATATAAAAGGTTTGTGACGAAAGCCTTAACCTCCCATATAGGAAAAATGCATATAGTCGTGATAACCCTGGGAATCATCGCTGTCGTAGGCCCAGGCGTCTCCGCCCCAGCTCCAGCCGTGCTCGGCAAAGATGCGCACCACCGAGCTGTCCGGTCCGATGGAATAGGAGTTGCTTCCCGGCTCCCACAGGCTGCCTGCCAAGATCTGCCCGTCCCGAATCTGATAGTTCTCATTGGCGTTGATGTCAATGGCGGTGCCGCAGTTGTGCTCCCCGGTGGCGGAGTCGCCCCGCCAGGAGTAGCCGCCCAAATCCTTGATGGGGAACTGCTCCGGGTCGTTGTAAATTTCGGTGAAAATGGCCTTTACATCCTCGGCCAGGGCGGCGTGGACGGTGAAGGTGAGGGTGGAGCTCACCTTGGTGCCCATGGACAGCTTCCATACCGGAACCGTGACGGTGGTCATGGCGGCCTTGGCCTCCTCCTGGCTGGCAAAGCGCCGCTTGGTGGGGTCCCCGAAGAGCAGCTGATACTTGCGCTCATTTTCTCCCTGGAACTTCAGCCAGAAATCCTGCTGCCAGTAATCCTCGTAGCTGGCCAATCCCTGGTCCACCTTTTCCCAGAAATCGGTTTCCTCCCGCTGGGCCTGGGTCATGGGTTCATAGTACAGGGTGTAGGTGGAGCAGGCGGAGGAGACCTGACTGATTCGGCTGGCGGACCAGTCGTAATTGTAGTACTTCAGTTCGCCCTGCTCCAGCTGATAGGACAGGCTGGACAGGTAGGAGCCCACCTGGACGGAGAGCTGCTGGTCGGGGAGAATGGACTGCCCGGTCTGGGTATCCAGTATACGAAGCGTAATTTCCGTTGGCTCATATCGCAGACAGGAATCGGTCACATCCAGCACCCGCATCACCAGCACCGTGCCGTCACAGCGCTGAATGGAGTCGGCATAACCGAAGGAGCCGTCGCTCTTGCCGTTGATAATACCCAGCTCCGCCAGCCCGGCCACCGCCTGCTGGTGGAGGGGGTCCATGCTGTTCCAGTCGGAGAGCAGGGTGGGGTCCGCGGTCTCTCCCCATACATAGTAGGAGTCCGCCGCGTCCTCGGGCAGGGCGTTGTACAGCAGGACGGCGGCGTCCTGCCGGGAGATATTCTCCCCCAGGGTTTCCGGAGAGACGGGCAGGCCGTCCTCCTCCCGCAGCAGACCGGCCTCCCCGGCGGCGGCATAGCCCGCCTGGTCCCAGGCCAGACCGCTGGCGGAGGCGCTCTGGTAGGCCTCGGAGGCAAAGGTGCGGGTGAGCATGGTCAGGAACTGCCCCCAGCTCATGGTGGCGGAGGGGGCCATCTGGCCGTTGCCCACGCCCTGGATGATGCCCAGGTCGGAGGCCTCCATCAGGTCGTTGTAGGCCCAGTGGCTTTGGGGCAGATCGCTGTACCCGGCGGCCAGGGCGGGAACCGTCAGGCCCAGGGCCAGGGCCCCGGTCAGAACCAGGCTTTGCACGAGATGCTTTGCAGACATGGGAAATCCTCACACTCCTTCTCAAATTTCATGGGTTGATTGTAGTACAAAGCGGCAAGAAAAGCAAGAAATGGGAGGTATTCTGACGAAAAAAGAGGGCTGCGCTTTACAAGGGGCGGAAAGCCACGTATAATCGAGAAAACAGGCCGGGAGCTGGAAGGGAGGAAGTGCCATGAGCGGCTTGGGGAGCAGCCTGCTGTGCTGCCCCATCTGCGGGGCGGAGCTGGAGCGGGAGCCGGGGCGGTATTTCTGCCCCCGGGGCCACAGCTATGACCGGGCGAAGGAGGGCTATGTCCACCTGCTGCCAGCCAACCGGAAGCACGCCAGGGAACCGGGGGACGACAAGGGTATGACGGCGGCCCGGAACCGCTTTCTCTCCGGGGGACATTACGCCCCGCTGGGGGAGGCCCTGTGCGGCCTGGCGCTGGAGCGGCTGGCGGGGGACGGCGCGGTGCTGGACTCCGGCTGTGGGGAGGGGTACTACACCCAGCGGGTTTTTCAGGCGCTGGCCGGCGGGGGGAGGACGGTCCGCCTGGCGGGGATTGACCTGTCCAAGCCCTCCGTGCGTCTGGCAGCCCGGCGGCTGCCCCAGGGGGAGTTTGCCGTGGCCTCGGCCTACCACCTGCCGGTGGGCGGGGCGCGGGTGGATCTGCTCCTCAACTGCTTTTCTCCCCTGGCCCTGGAGGAATTCCGGCGGGTGCTCCGCCCCGGCGGGACCTTCCTCTATGTGGTGCCCGGAGCGGACCACCTATGGGAGCTCAAGCAGGTGCTCTACGATACCCCCTACCGGAACCCGGAGGAGGAGATCCCTTACGGGGGCTTTGCCTATGAGGCGGTGGTGCCGGTGCGGTACGCCATGGCGGTGCGGGGGGAGGCCCTGAGAGACCTGTTCCAGATGACTCCCTATTACTGGAAAACCCCCAGGGCGGGCGCGGCCCGGTTGGCGGAGCTGGACGGTCTAGATATCACGACGGATTTCCGGATTCACGTGTTTCGCCGGACCTAGTGTTCCGCCGGATTTCACAGCCGCGTCCCCCTTGCGCATTGGTCCGGGCTATGGTATAGTAATTGGGCAAAATCCGCCGGAAATGGGTCCGGCGGCTGGATTTGAGGTCGCGCCCCGGGGAGAGCGGGCGTTTTGGGTACGAAAGGGAGTTTCGATGCCTGTGGGGACCTTGAATCAGGCAATCTGGAACGAAAGGAAGTTTGTACCCATGGAAATCAACGGCGAGCAGGTCAACGAGGTAATGAACTACGCCGACCTGGGCCTGTCCCCCGAAGTGATGAAGGCCATTGAAAAGAAGGGGTATGTGCAGGCCACACCGGTACAGGTGGGCGCCATCCCCTACTTTATGGAGTGGAAGGATGTCATTGCCAAGGCCCCCACCGGTACCGGCAAGACCTTTGCCTTCGGCATCCCCATGGTGGAGCATATTGACCCCTCCAGCGACGAGGTGCAGGCCCTGGTGCTGGCGCCCACCCGGGAGCTGGCGGTGCAGATTCAGGAGGAGCTGCGGGACCTGTGCGAGTTCAAGGAGGGGGTGCGCACCGTCTGCCTGTACGGCGGGGCGCCCATTGACAAGCAGATTACCACCCTGAAAAAGCGGCCCCAGATTGTGGTGGCCACACCCGGCCGGCTGATGGACCACATGAAGCGGCGCACCGTCCGGCTGGACAAGGTGGAGACGGTGGTGCTGGACGAGGCCGACCGGATGCTGGACATGGGCTTTGTGCGGGACGTGACCCGGATTTTGGACCAGATTAAGCACCGGAAAAACCTGGGCATGTTTTCCGCCACCATCAGCCGGGAGGTAATGGATATCTCCTGGGTGTACCAGCGGGACCCGGTGGAGATTACCGTCCGGCCCGTGGAGGAGTCCAAGCCGGACATCACCCAGTACCGCATTGACCTGGATGGCCGGGAGCAGAAGCTGGATACCATTGTGGCCCTCATCACCCATGGGGAATACGAGCGGGCCATTGCCTTCTGCAACACCAAGAACATGACCGACCGGCTGGCGGGGCTGCTGAAAATGCGGGGCATCTCCTGTGAGGCCATCCATGGGGACATCCAGCAGCGCATCCGGGAAAAGACCCTGGAGAAGTTCAAAAAGGGCGAAATCAAGGTGCTGGTGGCCACCGACGTGGCGGCCCGGGGCCTGGACATCGACGATGTGGACGCGGTGTTCAATTACGACGTGCCCGACGAGCTGGAGAACTATACCCACCGCATCGGCCGCACGGGAAGAGCCCGCCGCCACGGCGTGGCCTATACCTTCATTGCCACCGTCACCGAGGGCATCCGCATGGACGACATTGTCCGCAACACCAGGGCGGAGGTCCAGCGCCTGAAATATGACAAGGACGGCTGCCTGATGCTGGTGGAGTCCTGAGCTGTGCGGGCCGGACCCTGTCCGGCCCGCGTGTTTTTCTTGCCATGGCCGGTATAAGCATGATATCATACCGGTATACTAGATGCGAAATAAGGAGAAGAGACACCGTATGCTGGAGTTTCATTCGCCGGTGCCGGCGGACAAGCCCTGGGTAGACGAGCTGCTGGCCCGGAGCAGCCACCGGGGCTGTGACTACAACTTTACCAATATGTTTGTGTGGCAGAAGGCCTACGGCCTGGAGCTGGGCCGGGTGGAGGACTTTGCGGTGGTCCACCTGTGCGGGCGGATGGGGTGCAGCTATATGTACCCCGCCGGCTCGGGGGACATTGCCGGGGCCGTCCGGGCCCTGGAGGCCGACGCCGCCCGCCGGGGCCAGCCTCTGCGCCTGGTGTGTCTGACCCGGCGGCAGATGGCGGAGCTGGAGGAATTTTTCCCCGGCCAGTTTGACTATATTTCCGACCGGGACGGCTACGACTACCTCTATGAGATTGACCGCCTGGCCGACCTGGGTGGGAAAAAGCTCCACGCCAAGCGCAACCACATCAACCGCTTTATGGAGAACAACCCCACCTGGGTGTATGAGGAGATTACCCCCGAGAGCCTGCCCGAGTGTCTGGAGATGGACAAGCAGTGGTATCTCCGCTCCCTCCAGCGGGAGGGGGAGGCGGAGGAGCGGGACCTGGGAGATGAGGGCATTGCCCTGCGCACCGCCATGGAGCACTACCACCAGCTGGGCCTGGAGGGGGGACTCATCCGGGTGTATGGGGAGGTGGTGGCCTTCACCATGGGGGACCGGCTCACCCGGGACACCTTTGACGTACACTTCGAGAAGGCGTACAGCGAGCTCCAGGGGGCCTACGCCATGATTAACCGGGAGTTTGCCCGCTGGGTGCGGGAGAAGCACCCGGAAATCCGGTATCTCAACCGGGAGGATGACATGGGCGTGGAAGGCCTGCGGAAGGCCAAGGAGTCCTATTATCCCGACTTGATGGTGGAGAAGTACGCCGCGGTCATGCGCGGCTGATGGAAAGGAGCGTCCCCATGGTAGACATCCGACCCTCCCGGCCGGAGGAGGCCGAGGCCCAAAAGCGGCTGTGGAAGCTGGCCTTTGGGGACGACCAGCGGTATATCGACTGGTTTTTTGAGAGCTGCTGGCAGCCGGAGCACATGCTTCTGCTGCTGGAGGATGACCGGCTGGCCTCCATGGTGGCCCTGCTGCCCCACCAGCTTACCCTCCCCGGCGGGGCGTGGGCCAACGCCTGGTATGTGTACGCCCTGGCCACGGACCCGGCGGTGCGGAGCAAGGGCTACGGCCGGCAGCTGCTGCACTACGCGGATTTTCATCTCACCGCCCGGGGGGCCGACTGCGCCACCGTGGTGCCCGCCGAGCCCAGTCTCTTCAAATTCTTTGCCGCGGCGGGCTTTTCCACCGGGTTCTACAACCGCAGAGTGGAGTTGCTCCGGGACGAGACCAGGCCCCCCCGCCCGGAGGACCGGGTGGAGCCGGTGTCCCCGGAGGACTACAATGCCATCCGGGACCGCCTGCTGGCGGAGGTTCCTTCCGTGGTCTACGGACCGGAGCTCATCCGCTATCAGCAGGGCATCAGCCGCCTGTCCGGCGGCGGGCTGTACCGGGTGACGGCGGGAGAGGCGGAGGGCTGCGCGGCGGTGGAGTATGTGGATGAGGAGAGCGTGCTGTTTAAGGAACTGGTGCTGCCCGCCGCCCAGATACCCCGCGCCCTGGCGGTGTTTGCCCGGCTGCACCCCGGCCGCCGCTGTTATGTGCGTACCCCTGCCTGCTGGGAGGGGCTGCCCGGCAGCTACGTCCAGCCCTTCGGTATGCTCAAATGGTATCACAGGGACAAGGGGGCTCTATGGCGGGAGGACACCATGGGCTATATGGGTCTGGGCTTTGACTGAGGCGGCGGGCGGCACAGAACTCTGTGCCGCCCGTTTTTGAATGGAAATGACAGGCATCATGCAGAAAGAAAGTTTCAGGCTGCCTGGAAAAACGGATAATTATAGCTGTAATTTGAGTATAGATGCAGAATATTTTAGCTCGATACTGTGCGGAAGTGAAAAAAACAGGGAATTTTCACGGAGAAGGTAGGAAATGGTTTTAAAAACTCGCGGACAAATAGGGAGATGTTTGTCCGTGGCATACGGACATATGCAAGAAATGGCGGAGAAGGCATCAAATTTGGGGGGCAGAGCTCTTGACGCAAGGGTCTAATTGAGATAAAATAGATAAACTCTAATAGGACGGCCTTTCTGGAAGGAGCGGCAGGACGGCATTTTGGATAAAAATGGACGGCCGGGCCGCTGAAAACGCAGGAAGCGGGCCGTCAGGATGCAGTACGCCGGGAGCCGCCCTCCCGGCGCCTGTGTGTATCAGAAGTGCGCAGCGGAAGGCATTGAGAAAGGTATAGGAAGTGAAGAAATGACAAAGTATGTGCTGAAAAGAGTGCTGATGGCGGTCATCACGCTGTTCGTGGTAATCTGTCTCACTTTTTTCCTGATGAACGCGGTTCCGGGCACTCCGTGGCTGTCAGAAAAGACACCCTCTGAGGCGACCATTGCCGCCCTGAATGAGAAGTACGGCCTGGACAAGCCCCTGATTGTGCAGCTGGGCAAGTATCTGGAGAACCTGGCCCACCTGGACTTCGGCAATTCCATCAAGATGCAGAAGGACCGGCCGGTGCTGGAAATCATCCTCACCATGTTCCCCATTTCGGCCAGCATTGGTGCCATTGCCATTCTGTGGGCCATTCTGGTGGGCGTTCCCTTGGGCTGTCTGGCGGCCTACCGCCGGGGCACCTGGGTGGACAGCCTGCTGCGGGTGATCTGCACCATTGGTATCTCCATGCCCGGCTTTGTTATTGCCACCATGCTGCTGCATGCGTTTACGGGAGGCATTGAGGGGCTGAAGTTCTTCCCCACCATCTTCCAGCAGGGGACGGCCAAGAGCTATGTGCTGCCCTGCCTGGCCCTGGGCTTCTATCCCATGTGCTACCTGTCCCGGCAGACCCGGACGGCCATGCTGGATGCCATCAACCAGGAGTATATCAAGACTGCCCGGGCCAAGGGCCTGCGGAACAAGACCATTATCTTCAAGCACGCCCTGCGCAACGCCCTGATTCCCGTCATCACCTATCTGGGGCCCCAGATTGCCTTCACCCTGTGCGGCGGCTTCGTGGTGGAGACCGTGTTTACCATCCCCGGCCTGGGCCGCTACTTTGTCTCGTCCATTTCCAACCGGGACTACCCGCTGATTATGGGCACCACCATTTTCCTGGCGGCCTTTATTATTGTAATGAACCTGATTGTGGATTTGCTGTATAAGCTGGTGGATCCCCGCATCAATCTGGCAAAGGGAGGAGAATGACCGTGGCGGAAAAGAAAATGAAACGGCCCATCGGCTCCCTCCGGCCGGACGTGGACGACATCCTCAGCTGGAACGACCTGCCGGAGAACGCCTTCGAGCCGGCCAGCACCGAGGAGAAGGAGAGCTTTATCCAGGACCGGGAGAGCGTGTCCTACTGGAAGGACGCCTGGCGGCGGCTGAAGAAAAACAAGGTGGCCATGGTGGCCATGGTCATTGTCATTCTCATCGGCCTGTTTGCCTTTGTGGGCCCCTTTATTGTGCCGTACAGCTATGACCAGGTGATTTCCGGGGCCAACAACATCCACCCCTGGCACTACTCCCTGGAGGACCAGGCCAAAATCAGCGCCTATATTGAGGAGCATACCGGTACCGCCAACCTGAGCCCTGACGAAGCGGTGGCCCAGGCGGAGGCGGAGGCCGCCGCCCGGGGGGAGACCCTCTCCGCCGTGGACGCGGCCAAAATCCGCGCCGCCGCCAAGGCCAACCAGGGCAAGGGTGAGGAGAACGTCACCCAGGACGACGCCGTCAAGGCCCTGGGCATCAAGGCCAAGCCCTTCGGCTACACCAATGCCGAGCTGGAGCGGATGGCCGCCGGCGAGTCCGTGTTCCCCCACGTGTTCGGCTGCGATACCCAGGGCCGTGATATCATGGTGCGTACCATGATTGGCGCCCGGGTATCCATGATTGTAGGTATCTGCTGCGCCGTTATCGTGCTGGTTATCGGCGCTCTGTACGGCTCCATCTCCGGCTACTGCGGCGGCAAGGTGGACGCTGTGATGCAGCGCATCGTGGAGGTCATCTACACCATCCCCGAGGTGCTGGTCATCCTGCTGATGGGCTCCACCCTGAAGCCCATTCTGGAGGAATTCCAGAACTCCGGCGACGGACCGCTGCAGAACCTGGTAACTCTGCTGGGCGCCAACCTGATTTCCATCTTCCTCACCTTCGGCCTTTTGTACTGGGTGACCATGTCCCGGCTGATTCGGGGCCAGATTCTCCAGCTCAAGCAGCAGGAGTATGTCACCGCCGCCCGGGCCCTGGGCGCCGAGGGCGGGCGCATCATCAAGCGCCACCTGCTGCCCAACTGCATCGGTCAGATTGTTACCACCACCTTCCTTCAGATCCCCTCCGCCATCTTTACCGAGTCCTTCCTGTCCTTCCTGGGCATGGGCGTGTCCGCTCCCATGACCAGCCTGGGCTCCATGTGCTCGGACGCCCTGGGCGGTCTGAACACCTACCCCTACCGTCTGTTTATCCCTGCCGCCATCCTGAGCCTGATGATCCTGTGCCTGAACCTGTTTGGCGACGGCCTGCGGGACGCTCTGGATCCCCGGCTGAAGAAATAAGAAAGGAGGAGACAACATGGCAGAGAATGAAAAGACCGGCAAGCTGCTGGAAGTGAAGGACCTCCACGTCTCCTTCTTTACCCCCGCCGGTGAGGTCAAGGCGGTGGGCGGCATCAGCTACGATTTGAACTACGGCGAGGTCATGGGCATCGTGGGCGAGTCCGGCTCCGGCAAGAGTGTGGAGGCCTACTCCATCATCGGCCTGCTCCAGTCCCCCGGCAAGGTCATCGGCGGCTCCATCACCCTGGAGGGGGAGGACGTGCTGGCCAAGAGCAAGGAGGAGATGATTGCCCTCCGCGGCTCCAAGGTGGCCATGATTTTCCAGAACCCCATGACCTGCCTCAACCCCGTGTACACCATAGGCAACCAGCTCATTGAGGCCCTGAAGGCCCACGACAAAAAGGTGAGCAAGCAGGAGGCCGCCAAGCGGGCCATGGAGATGCTGGAGCTGGTGGGCATCAACAATGTGCAGAAGCGGATGAAGCAGTATCCCCATGAGCTCTCCGGCGGCATGCGCCAGCGGGTGATGATTGCCATGGGCCTCATCTGCCACCCCCAGCTGCTTATTGCCGACGAGCCCACCACCGCTCTGGACGTGACCATTCAGGCGCAGATTCTGGAGCTGATGAAGGATTTGCAGAAAAAGACCCACATGGGCATCATCTTCATCACCCACAACCTGGGCGTGGTGGCGGAAATCTGCGACAAGGTCTCGGTCATGTACGCCGGCAAGATGGTGGAGCAGGGCCCGGTGGACGACATTTTCTACAAGCCCGGCCACCCCTACACCATGGGCCTGCTGCGCTCCATGCCCCGGGTGGATGCCGAGAGCTATGAGCGGCTGATTCCCATCGAGGGCACTCCGGTGGATATGCTCAACCCCCCGGAGGGCTGCCCCTTCGCCCCCCGGTGCGAATATGCCATGAAGATTTGCCTGCAGAAGATGCCGCCGTATGTGGAGCTGGGGGACGGCCACCGCTCCGCCTGCTGGCTGCGGGTGCAGGAGCAGCTCCAGCGGGAAAAGCAGGGCGCCGCTGAGACCAAGGAGGTGCCTGAGCATGAGTGAGAAGAACGACATCCTGGTGCAGGTGGACCACCTGACCAAGTATTTTCCCGTCAAGGGCATGAAGGGTCCCGGCGTCCAGGCGGTGGAGGATGTGTCCCTGTTCATCAAGCGGGGGGAGACCCTGGGCCTGGTGGGCGAGTCCGGCTGCGGCAAGACCACCCTGGGCCGCACCATCCTCCGGCTCCACGAGCCCACCTCCGGCAAGATTGTCTATGACGGCAAGCCCATTTATGAGCACCAGTACCCCTTTGAGGCCAAGACCATGTCGGTGAAGGGGGCGGACGGGGCCATGCATCCCGAGACCGTGCTGGTGAAGAAGCCGGTGCCCAGGCCCAAGTCGGTGGACATGCTGCCCTACCGCCGGAAGATGCAGATTATCTTCCAGGACCCCTCCGCATCCCTGGACCCCCGGATGACGGTGGGCGAGATTATCGGTGAGGCTCTGGATATCCACAAGCTCTGCTCCAGCAAGACCGAGCGCACCGAGCGCATCAAGGAGCTGCTGAGCATGGTGGGCCTGAACACCGAGCACGCCAACCGCTACCCCCATGAGTTCTCCGGCGGCCAGCAGCAGCGGGTGGGCATTGCCCGGGCCCTGGCGGTGCGGCCGGAATTCATCGTGTGTGACGAGCCCATCTCCGCCCTGGACGTGTCCATCCAGTCCCAGGTGGTGAACATGCTGGAGGACATGCAGCAGGATTTGGGCCTGACCTATCTGTTTATCGCCCACGACCTGTCCGTGGTGCGGCACATCTCCAACCGCATCGGGGTCATGTACCTGGGCACCCTGGTGGAACTGGCGGAGAGCTATGAGCTCAACCGCAACCCCATCCACCCCTACACCAAGACCCTGCTCTCCGCCGTGCCGGTGCCCGATCCTCAGGTGAGCCGCTCCCGCCAGCGTATTGTGCTGGAGGGCGACATCCCCTCCCCCATGAATCCCCCCAAGGGCTGCCGGTTCCACACCCGCTGCCCCTATGCCACTGAGAAGTGCAAGGAGGCGGTGCCCCAGCTCAAGGAGCACGCGCCTGGCCACTGGGCGGCGTGTCACCTGCTGGGGTAAGCGTGCTCCATCGCCGCTTTGCGGCGTCCAAGCGTTTTGGGCAGCGCCCAAAACCTTGATGCCGGGTGAATTGATTTCGCCCGAGCAGATAAAAGAACCGGGTACCCACGGGGCAGGGCCCCGTGGGAGTGCACGCGCCTGGCCACTGGGCGGCGTGCCACCTGCTGGGGTAAGGGCGGATTTAACAAATCTGCAACAAATTCTTTACAGTCCTGAAACAAACATGATATAATAGCCATCATGGAAAAGGCCATGGCCTTTTGGCGTCCGCACAGCGGACGCCAAAAGGGACCTTGCTGATTCGGTGTATCCCGCCCACGGGCGAAACGATACAAAATTGAAAGATGGAGGTCCAATTATGAAAAAGACGAAGCTCCTGTCTCTGCTTCTGTCCGCGGCCCTGGTAGTCGGCCTGCTGGCCGGCTGCGGCAACGGCACCCAGAGCTCCGGCGAGACGCCTGACGCCCAGAACAGCCAGGCTCAGGAGACCAGCGGCGGCAACGAGGCGGTTGCCAACGAGATTACCGTCAACATTGCTTCCGAGCCCCAGACCATTGACCCCGCTCTGAACAGCGCTGTGGACGGCGCCATCATGCTCAGCCACATGTTTGAGGGCCTGATGCGCTGGGTGGACTCCGGCACGGAGACTCCCGGCTCCGACGGCACCTGCAACAACGCCGAGCTGAGCTACGGCCAGGCCGAGAGCTATGACAAGGTGGCCAACGACGACGGCACCGTTACCTACACCTTCCACCTGCGGGACGGCATCAAGTGGTCCGACGGCCAGGATGTGACCGC
Source organism: uncultured Flavonifractor sp. (assembly GCA_944383135.1). Taxonomy (GTDB): domain Bacteria; phylum Bacillota; class Clostridia; order Oscillospirales; family Oscillospiraceae; genus Flavonifractor. The sequence continues at coordinate 13,115 of CALWOL010000003.1, read as the reverse complement.
CGGCGACTTCGTGTTTGCCTGGCAGCGCCTGGTGACTCCCGAGACCGCCGCCGACTACAACTACATGATCGACTGCGTGGTCAACGCCAACGAGATTATGGCCGGCGAGAAGGACCCCAGCGAGCTGGGCGTCTCCGCCCCCGATGACAAGACCTTCGTGGTTACCATCACCTCTGATCTTCCCTACTTCACCGAGATCTGTGCCTTCCCCGCCACCTTCCCCGTGCGCTCCGATGTCGTGAGCAACGACCAGTGGACTTACAGCCCCGATACCTACATTACCAACGGCGCCTACAAGATGACCAGCCGTGTGACCAATTCCGAGATTGTCATGGAGCCCAACGAGTACTACTACGGCGTGGACACCCTGGGCCCCAGCAAGATTACCTTTAAGCTGATGGACGACGCCAACGCCATGCTGTCCGGCTTCAACTCCGGCGAGCTGGACTTCATCGAGAACATGCCCACCGACGAGGTGGCCGGCCTGCTGGCCTCCGGCGATCTGAAGATCGTGGACTACATCGGCACCTACTATGTCTGCTACCAGACCCAGAAGGCCCCCTTCGATGACGCCCGCGTCCGCAAGGCCTTCACTCTGGCCATTGACCGCACCTACATTGTCAACGAGATTACCCAGACCGGTCAGGTCGAGGCTGGCGGCTTTGTGCCCGCCGGCGTGTATGACGCTGCCGGCGCCACCGGTGACGACTTCCGCACCGTGGGCGGCGACTACTACAAGCCCACCGACGCCGATTACGAGGCCAACTGCGAGGAGGCCCGTGCCCTGCTGGCTGAGGCCGGCTATCCCAACGGCGAGGACTTCCCCGTTGTCACCTATCTGTACAACACCGACGACAGCCACAAGGCCGTTGCCGAGGCCCTGCAGAACATGTGGCAGACCGTGCTGGGCGTGACCGTGCAGCTGGACAACCAGGAGTGGGCCACCTTCCTGCAGACCCGTAAGGACGGCGATTACTCCATCGCCCGCAACGGCTGGATTGCCGACTACAACGATCCCATGTCCTTCCTGGATATGTGGCTGACCGGCGGCGGCAACAACGACGCCCAGTATGCCAACTCCGAGTATGACTCCCTGATTCAGGCTGCCAAGGCCTCCGCCGATCCCGCCGAGCGGATGCAGCTGATGCATGACGCCGAGGACATCATCATGGGTCAGGACTATGCTCTGTGCCCCCTGTACTTCTACACCCAGAAGTACATGCTGGCCGACAACGTCTCCGGTATGTACTACACCCCCCTGGGCTTCTTCTTCTTCGACCACTGCACCAAGAGCTGATTTCAGCCTGACAAAAGGGCGGAGCCGGTTGGCTCCGCCCTTTTTCCTGCTTGCCTGTCAGAGAACAGCGGAAAACCCATGGGTTTTTTGTGTGCTTTGACGGGTGAATAAATATTGCATTTTATTGAATACCGTGTATAATAAGACATAACCTAATAAGGAACCCAAAGCGGATAGAATGAATAGGAGAGAATACAATATGAAGAACTTCAAGAAGCTGGCCCTGCTGGGCCTGACCGCCGCTCTGTCTCTGAGCCTGCTGGCTGGCTGCGGCAGCGGCACCACCGGCAATGCCGAGACCCCCGACAATAATAAGGAGACCACCCCCGTGACCGAGGAGAGCCAGGCTCCCGCCGAGACCGGCTCCACCGCCGAGTTTACCACCGTGGAGGCCGGCAAGCTCATTATGAGCACCAACGCCGCCTTCCCTCCCTATGAGATGACCACCGACAACGGCGGCTATGAGGGCATCGACGTGGAGATTGCCACCGCCATTGCCGAGAAGCTGGGCCTGGAGCTGCAGATTGACGACATGGGCTTTGACGCCGCCCTGGAGGCCGCTCAGAGCGGCATGAGCGACATGGTCATGGCCGGTGTTACCGTCAACGAGGACCGTCTGGCTGTGATGGACTTCTCCGACAGCTATGCCACCGGCGTGCAGGTGGTCATTGTGAAGGAGGGCTCCGACGTGACCCTGGACAACCTGGGCGAGCAGCTCATCGGCGTGCAGAACGCCACCACCGGCTGGCAGTACTGCACCGACGACTTCGGCTCCGACCATGTGGCCGCCTTTGACAACGGTATCACCGCCGTCCAGGCCCTGATGAACGACCAGGTGGACTGCGTGGTCATCGACCAGGGTCCCGCCCAGGCCTTTGTGTCTGAGAATCCCGGCCTGACCATTCTGGAGACCGAGTACACCGTGGAGGATTACGCCATTGGTGTGAAGAAGGGCAACACCGCTCTGCTGGATGCCATCAACAACGCTCTGGCGGAGCTCACCGCTGACGGCACGGTCCAGTCCATCATCGACAAGTACATCACCGCGGAATAAGCGCGGTGATCCATTCCGCAAAAAAGGGCGGCCTCGGCCGTCCTTTTTTGCCATGAACAGACGCGGAGAGGAGAAAAAAGATGGATCCGTTGCAAGCCTACGAGACCTGGAAAGCGCTGATGGTATCCGGCGAGGCCCTGGCCTGGTGGCAGGAATTCTACGTAAAATTTTATCAGGCGTTTCTCCTGGAGAACCGCTGGATGCAATACCTGGACGGCGTGGCCACCACGCTGCTGGCCACCGCCCTGGCGCTGCTGATGGGCGTCGTTCTGGGCGTGCTGGTGGCGGTGATTCGGGCCGCCCATGACCAGCAGCGTCCGGGCCGCCGGAAGAATCCGGTGCTGGGGCTGGTCAACGCCGTGTTCAAGGTCTATGTCACGGTGATTCGCGGTACCCCCATGATGCTCCAGCTGCTCATCTGGGCTTTTGTGGTATTCAAAAGCCGGCAGTATACCATGGTGGGCATTTTCGGCCTGGGCATCAACTCCGGAGCCTACGTGTCGGAGATTATCCGGGGCGGTCTGATGGCGGTGGACGGCGGCCAGATGGAGGCGGGACGCTCCCTGGGCCTCAACTATGTGGACACCATGCGCTTCATTGTGGTTCCCCAGGCCTTCAAGGCCATCCTGCCCGCCCTGGGCAATGAGTTTATCATCCTGCTCAAGGATACCTCGCTCCTGTCGGTCATCAGCGGGCAGGAGCTGCTCTACTTCGCCCAGGCCATCGGTACCCGCAACTATGAGCAGATGTTCCCGCTCATCGGCGCGGCCTGCATTTACCTGGTGCTGGTGATGATTTTCACCTGGCTGCTGGGCAAGCTGGAGAGGAGGATGCGTCAAAGTGATCGACGTTAAAAATCTGACCAAGTCCTTTGGAGACCACCTGGTGCTGGACGACATCTCCGAGCATATCAATCCCGGAGAGAAGGTAGTGGTCATCGGCCCCTCCGGCTCGGGCAAGTCCACCTTCCTGCGCTGCCTCAACCTGCTGGAGATTCCCACCAAGGGCACCATCACCTTTGAGGGCACCGATATCACCGACCCCAAGACGGATATCGACAAGGTCCGCCAGCAGATGGGCATGGTGTTCCAGCACTTCAATCTCTTCCCCAACATGACCATCCGGAAGAACATCACCCTGGCCCCGGTGCGTACCAAGCTGATGAGTCAGGCGGAGGCGGACGACACCGCCACCGCTCTCTTGAAGCGGGTGGGCCTGGAGGAGAAGGCGGATGCCTATCCCGCCCAGCTCTCCGGCGGTCAGAAGCAGCGTATCGCCATCGTCCGGGCCCTGGCCATGAAGCCCAAGGTGATGCTCTTTGACGAGCCCACCTCCGCCCTGGACCCCGAGATGGTGGGGGAGGTGCTGGAGGTAATGAAGCAACTGGCCGAGGAGGGCATGACCATGGTGGTGGTCACCCACGAGATGGGCTTTGCCCGGGAGGTGGGCAGCCGGGTGCTCTTCATGGACGGCGGCAAGATTCTGGAGCAGAACGAGCCCCACGCCTTCTTTGCCAATCCCAGGGAGCCCCGCACCATCGAATTTCTCTCCAAGGTGCTGTAACGAACACAAAAAGCCCGCCCCATCCGGTTGGATGGGGGCGGGTTCAGCTTATGGAAAAGCCTCGCAGAGTTCGCGCCCGCAGGCGCGAAGAAGGTCCAATCTGTGTTCCGCCGCGACAGGTGTGTGGCGGAACACACTGCTCAGGCTGCAAGTGTGGGTTTTGTCCGCCTCCAGCGGACAAAACCTGCATGCGGCAGACTGCATTCTAACTCGAAAAAGTGGCATCCGCCACTTTTTCGACAGTGAAAAGCCCGCCCCATCCGGCCGGATGGGGCGGGCTTCTGCATGTTTGGTTATTCCGCGGAAATCATATAGTAGTACACCGGCTGTCCCCCGGACAGCAGGGTAATCTCCGCGTTGGGACAGCATTCGGTAAAGATCTTCAGGGCCTTCTGGGCCTCCTTCTCCGACACGTCCTCCCCGTAGAAGATGTTGATGAACTCCGCGTTCTGCTGGTTCTCATCCTCCGCCAGCCGGCGCAGCAGCTTCTCCAGCTTCCGGTCCGTGCCGAAGAGCTGGTGCTCGGTGAGGGCCAGATAGTCCCCCCGCTTGATGGCAAAGCCGTCAAAGTCGGAATCCCGGGCGGCGTAGGTGATTTCAGAGGTGTGGACGTTGGCGATGGCCTCGGTCATGGCGGCCACGTTGGCCTCCTCCTCCGCCTCGGCGTCCATCATCATCAGAGCGGAGATGCCCTGGGGCACCGTCTTGGTGGGCAGGACCACCACCTTTTTGCCCTCGGCCAGGGGCACACACTGCTGGGCGGCCATGATGATGTTGCCGTTGTTGGGCAGCACAAAGACAATCTCCGCCGGGGTGGCGTCGATGACCTTCATAATGTCGTCGGTGGAGGGATTCATGGTTTGTCCGCCGCTGATCACCCCGTCGGCTCCCAGATCCCGGAACACGGCGGCCAGGCCCTCGCCGGCCGCCACCGCCACCACGCCGTACTTCTTCTCCGGCTGGGCGATCTTCCGTCCGGCGGGCTCTTCCCCGTGGCCGTCCTCCTCCAAATCGTCGGTACTCTGGATGTGGCGTCCGGCGGCCAGATCCTCTGCCTGGGTGCGCATGTTCTCAATCTTGGCCAGCTCCAGGGTGCCGTACTTCTGGGCCTCGGTGAGGGCGGCGCCGGGGATGTCGGTGTGGACGTGGACCTTGAAGCAGTCGTCGTCCTCGCCGATGACCAGGCTGTCGCCAATGCTGTTCAAATAGGCCTCAAAGGAGGTGAGCTCCCTGTTGGTGGTCTTGCGGACGATAAATACCGTATCAAAGGTAAAGGTGATCTCCTCGGCGGCAATGGCGGCGTAGTCGGTTTTGCTCTCCGCCTTGGTGTCCTCGGCGCCGTCGGGCAGGGGCACTCCCCGCAGGGAGTCCAGCATGCCCTGGAGGATGACCAGGAAGCCCTTGCCGCCGGCGTCCACCACCCCCGCCTTTTTCAGCACGGGATTCATCTCGGTGGTGTGCTCCAGGGCCACCAGGCCCTCCTGAATGGCGGCCTCCAGCACGGCCTCCGGGTCGTCGGGATTCTTGCGGGCGGCGTCGGCCGCCCGGGCGGCGGCCAGCCGGGAGACAGTGAGGATGGTGCCCTCGGCGGGCTTCATTACCGCCTTGTAGGCGGCGGCCACGCCGAAGTCCAGGGCAATGGCCAAATCCCGGCCGTCGATGGTGTCCTTGTCCTTCACCGCCTTGGAGAAGCCCCGGAAGAGCAGGGACAAAATGACCCCGGAGTTGCCCCGGGCCCCCCGCAGCAGGGCGGAGGCGTTGGTGGCGGCCACCTCGCCCACCGTGCGGGGCTGCTTTTTCTTCAGCTCGGCGGCGGCGGTGGAGATGGTCAGGCTCATATTGGTGCCCGTATCCCCGTCGGGGACGGGGAATACGTTCAGCTCGTTGATCTGCTGCTTCTGCAGATTGATGGAGGCGGCCGCGTGGATTAACGCCTGGGCCAGGGACGCTCCGTCAATACGCTCTCTCATGTCTGTGTTCCTTCCTTTCGATGGCGGTGAATCAGCCGATGACCATGGAGTCGATACACACGTCCACATTGCGCACCTGAGCGCCGGTGGTGCGGTGTACGATATAGCGGACCTCGCTCATAATGGAGCGGCTCACCGCCATCAGGTTCACCCCGTTGTCCACCATGATGTGCAGCTCAATGGAGACGGAGGAATCCTCGTTGTAGGTGACCTTGACGCCCTTGCCCATGGACTCCCGCCGCAGCAGGTGGACCAGACCGTCCCGCTTGGAGCGCACCGCCATGCCCTTCACGCCGTAGCAGTTGGTGGCGGCGGCGCCGGTGATGTTGGTAAACACCTCGCTGCTGATGGTGATTTCGCCCTGTTCCGTCTGAAATTTCATGGATGCATCCCTTCCTTTCCTGGGAGTGGATCCGGCGGGCCGGACCGAAGCAGATACCCGTGTGATGGGGGAATCTTATTCATATTTCGTCACTCTATTGTATTCTATTTTCAGGAAAAATACAAGGGAAAAAGTTTTGGGAAAGTGGGAGAAGGCACTTGTATTTTGTACCGGAAACGTGTACACTGATGACATCCGCAATAAGTGGAAAGAAAAGGAGGCTGTTTTGCCATGAGAAAGCTGTTCTGCATTCTGGCCAAGCTGTTTGCCCTGCTGGCCGTTCTGGGTGCGCTGGTCTACGCCGCCGTTCTTTACTGGGATAAGATTATGGAGCTGGTGTGCAAGCTGAAGGGTATGCTGGGCGGCGGCGAGGAATGCTGCTGCTGTGCCGACGAGGCGGAGGATTTCGCCGACTGGGAGAGCTGAGCGCGGCGCAGAGCGTCATTATAAAAGGGAAAGAAAGAGAGCGGCCTGCACCATCCAGTGCAGGCCGCTCTTTGCGCAGAAGCGCCGAAATGCGCGGCGCGCGGTCCATCCGCCGGCTGCCGACGCTCCCCCTATACCGGTGAGCCGCGGTTTGCCTCCCGCGCTCTGCGGGCCAGCTGGGCGTAGTGCTGGTACAGGATGCCGAACCGGCGGATATATTTGGGCTTCCAGGGCTTTTCCTTGCCGCAGAAGTGGAGGATGGCCGTGTGCGCCATTACCCACCGCAGGTCGCGGACACCGCCGCTGCGCAGCAGGTAGCTGCTGTAATTGCGGGCGTCGTAGTTCCACAGGGCGTCCTCCAGGGGCAGAATCCGGTGGCCGTACAGGGCGTTGAGCACATCCTGGTCCGGCAGAATGAACTCCCTGCCGTGACGGGCCACATAGTCGAAAAGAACCTGAGGCTGAATTTCCCGCCGCCCTGCCTCCAAATCCATCAGCAGGACCCCGGAGTTGTAGTAGTCCCCCTCCGTCCCCAGCCGCAGTTGGTTAACGCCGCTGGCCAGCTCGGTCCTGCCTGTATGGGCGGCGGCGGCAAACAGGTTTCCCTCCAAATCCGTCTCCCACAGGGGGCGGATGGGGTTAATAACCAGGATGTCCGGATCCAGATAGAGGACCCGCTTGATTTCCCTGGGCAGCAGGTGGGGAGCCAGGAGCCGGTAATACATTTCCTTGGGGTACTGCCGGGTGACGGGCGCCCCGTGGAACAGAGCGCCATCCACCCGGATGGGGAGAAAGGCGTATCCGTGGGCGCCACATTGCCGCCGGAGCTCCGAGAGCCCCTCCTCCGGAATGGCGCTGTGGAGGAGGGCCAGGGTAACGGCCTCTTCCGGATTGTTGACGGCCAGGGAGGTGAGCAGCACCTGGAGCTGGGGCAGATAGTTCTGGTCCAGGGTGGTCAAAAGAAATATCGGGTCCAAATCTGCGTCTCCTTTCTTACCACCGCTTTCCCATCCGGCTGGCCGCCATCACCACGCTGTCCACGCCCAGCAAAATCAGGTAGACGCTGGCAAAGCAGCGGATGGTGGTCAGGGTAAAGAGTGGATTGAACACCATTAGGATTCCCAAAATCAGCCCAATGATGTTGACAATCAGGGTAAAGGAATAAATTCCGCCGCCCGCCACAAAGCGGATGTGTCCCAGATGGGCCAGCCGGGATATGCAGTGGGCAATGAACCAGATGGGAAACAGGACGGTGAGCACCAGCACGCCCGTGGCGGGATACACCACCAGCATCAGGCCGGACATCACGCTGAGAATGCCGGAAATCAGGGAGAGGGTGGGACCAAGACCGGTGTACCGCTCCACCTCAATAAAGAGGATGATGTCCGCCACACCCATGATGACCGCGGCAATGCCGTAGGCAAACACCAGGCCGGTCAGGGCCAAATCCGGCTTTGCAAAGGCCAGAACGCCCAGCGCGATAAGCGCGATTCCAATGACCAGTTCCAGCCAGCCGAAGCCCGAGCGCCTTCTCATGGCCGCTCCCCTCCTCTCAGGATCTCCATGAATTCCTCGCCGGTAATGGTCTCCTTCTCGTAGAGGAACTTCGCCAGCTCGTCCAGCTTGTCCCGATTGTCCTCCAGGAGCTTCCTGGCTTTCTGGTGCTGGGCCTTCACCAGCTCCACCACCTTCCGGTCAATTTCCTTCTGGGTGTCCGGGGAGCAGGCCAGGGAGGTGTCGCCCCCCAGGTACTGATTTTGTACCGTCTCCAGGGCCACCATGTCAAAGTCCTCGTTCATGCCGTAACGGGTGATCATGGCCCGGGCCAGCTTGGTGGCCTGCTCAATGTCGTTGGAGGCGCCGGTGGTAATCTGGCCGAAGGCCACCTCCTCCGCCGCCCGGCCGCCGGTATAGGTGGCGATCTTGTTTTCGATCTCCTCCCGGGTGAGCAGGTACTGGTCCCCGGTGTCCACCTGCATGGTGTAGCCCAGGGCGCCGGAGGTGCGGGGGATGATGGTGATTTTCTGCACCGGCGCGGAATTGGTCTGCATGGCCGCAACCAGGGCGTGGCCAATCTCATGGTAGGCCACCACCTTCTTCTCCTGATCGGAGAGGACGGCGTTTTTCTTCTGGTAGCCGGCGATGACCACCTCGATGCTCTCCTCCAAATCGGCCTCGTTGACAATGGTGCGGCCGCCGCGCACCGCCCGGAGGGCGGCCTCGTTGATGATGTTGGCCAGCTCCGCGCCGGAGGCCCCGGCGGCCATACGGGCGATGGTGTGGAAATCCACATCCTCCGCCGTTTTAATCTTCTTGGCGTGGACCTTCAAAATGGCCTCCCGGCCCGCCAGGTCGGGCAGCTCCACCGGTACCCGCCGGTCAAACCGGCCGGGACGGGTCAGCGCCGGGTCCAGGGATTCCGGCCGGTTGGTGGCGGCCAGAATGATGACGCCGGTGTTTTCCTCAAAGCCGTCCATCTCGGTGAGCAGCTGGTTCAGGGTCTGCTCCCGCTCGTCGTTCCCCCCGTAGCCGCTGCCCGAGCTGCGCTTCTGGCCGATGGCGTCAATTTCGTCGATGAATACAATGCAGGGAGCCTTCTCCTTGGCCTGCTTGAACAGGTCCCGGACCTTGGAGGCGCCCATTCCCACGAACATCTCCACAAACTCCGAGCCGGAGATGGAGAAGAAGGGGACGTTGGCCTCGCCCGCCACCGCCTTGGCCAGCATGGTCTTGCCGGTGCCCGGCGGCCCCACCAGCAGGATGCCCTTGGGCATGGAGGCGCCGGCCTGGGTGTATTTGCCGGGGTTGTGGAGGTAGTCCACCACCTCGGCCAGGCTCTCCTTGGCCTCGTCCTCACCGGCTACGTCGGAAAACTTGATTCCCTTGGTGGACTGCACGTAGACCTTGGCGCTGCTTTTGCCCATGCCGAAGGTCATGGAGCCTTTTCCGCCTCCGGCCTGCTCCATCAGCTTCCTGCTCATATACTGGCCAAGGCCCACGAAAATGAGGATGGGCAGCACAAAGGTCAGCAGAAAGCTCCACAGCGGTGAAACCGGCTCCTCCATCACCCGGGCGAAGGTTGCTCCGGCGTCATGGAGCCGCTCGGTCAGGGTGGGGTCCTCCATGGGGACAGTCTGATAGGCCGTGGTTCCCGCCTTGTCGGTAAACAGAATCCGGGTGTCCTCCACCTGTACCGCGCCGATGTCCTGTGCCTCAATCATGTCCATGAAGGTGCCGTAGTCCACCTCTGTCACCTGGTTGCGGGAGAGCAGGGGCGTGACCAGAAGATTGAACAGCAAAATGATCAGCAGTACAATGCAGTAATAATAGATGAGGGGCCGCTTGGGCGTTTTAACTTCCTTCATGTCGGTGTCTTGTCTCCTTTCCGCTTGGGATACTGGGCCTCAATGGCCTCCATGGCCAGCAGCAGTGCCCGGTTGGCCGCCTGCAGGGCGAAATCCAGGCCGTACTCAGCCAAAAGGATTTTTTCCTCCGCCACGGCCTCGGAGCTGCTGTGCCGGGCCGTCTGTGTCCGCAGCGCGGCCTGGGCGGTTTGAAGGCTCTGCTCCACCTCTCCGTAGGAGCGCGCCAGTATGGGCGCAAGCTCCGCCCGGGAATGCCGCAGCCTTGCCTGCAAAGTCAGCTCCGTTTCCGCGCACTCCCGGCGCAGCGCCTGAATCTCCCGCCGCAGCTGCGGACGTGCGGCCGATTCGCTCAGATGGATGCGGCTGCTCAAGCGGGTGAGCTGATCCTCCAGCTCACAGAGCTTGACGGAGAGAATTTCATGGGCCATGTCCCCGCCTCCTTTCTGCTTTCTATTATAGAAAAAGACAGTTTGCCCGCAATGCGCAAAAATTCTCCCGCGTATAGACAGAAAGAGCCGGAGTGTAAAAATCTTTTACACTCCGGCTCTTTTGACAAAGGGAAATTCAGTCCTGACTGACCCAGGGCGGAAGCTCCGCAGTCATAAGGTGATAGATGGTGTGGATAATCTGATCCAGACGCTGGGTATCCTCCTCCGTCCACTCCTCCAGCAGGCCCAGAATGGCGTGACTGTGGTAGCGCAGGATGATCTCCAGCTGGGAATGGGTGCAGTTGGGGTAAAAATTCTTCTGCCGGGAGGCCAGGGCGAAGTACCGCTGGAAGCTCTGGCGGAGCAGCCGTTTCAGCTCTTCCCCGTAGTTGCTTTTCATTCCCCGCTCCACGTAGGGGGCGGCGTTGATGGCCAGGACAAAGAAGCAGCGCAGCCCCGCCTCTCCGTTCTCCTGGGCCATGGCCTCCTCCATGGTTTTTTCAAAGTATCCGTCAATCATCCAGCGGAGCAGCTCGGGAATGCCCTCAAAATGATAATAAAAGGCCTGGCGGGTAATGTGGCATTGCTCCACGATATCCTTGACGGTCAGCTTTTTTACATGGCGCTCAAGCAGCAGGGCCTGGGTGGCCTCGGCGATGGTCCGTTTCATATCGGTGGGCATGGCGGTCTCGCCTCCTTTGTTCGTAAGTCCCGGGGGACCGGTTGAATTGACGGGAAACGCTTTTCCGCTTCCGGGGAGCGCCCTCGCTTCTGCCGCCGGCCGGCCTGCCCATGGCTGGGAACAGAAGGCGTATGAATATGGCGTGAGATAAGCCCCCGCCTGTTCACAAGACCACCCGCAGCCGGAACCAGCCGTTTGTCTGCTCAAACTGGCACACGGCTCCGTTTTTCCGGCAGAACGCGCAGATGGACTGCACGCCCAGGCCGTGCCCTTCCCTTTGGGTCACCGGCAGGCCCTGGCCGTCAAAGATCGCCTCTCCCGCGCAGGGGTTGGAAAGCTCCAGCAGAATGCCGGGGGCGCCTGCCATTTTGCACCGGAGCTCCCGCTGGTTCCGGGGCAGCTCCAGATTGGCATGAATGGCGTTTTCCAGGGCGTTGGCCACAACGATGGCCAATTCGCCCTCGTCCACCGGCAGGGTGTCAGGCAGGGAAATCTTTGCCTCCACCCGGATTCCCTGCCGCCGGGCCTGGTCAAAGTAGGAGGAAAACACGGCGTCCAGTACCGGCGGGGAGCACCAGCGGACCTCCTTCTGCTCGCCCAAGCGCTTTTGCGCGGTATCCAAAAATGCCAGCGCCGCCTCCCGGTCTCCCCGGGCCACCAGCTCCGTGACGGCCTGAAGCTGATGGCGCAGGTCGTGGCGCTGAATTCGGATATCATGCTCCAATTCCTTTACCCGCTGTACCTTTTCCTTCAGCGCTGTCATCTGTACCGTCAGCAGCGCGGCGCTTTGCCGCTCCATCTGCATGTGGTACTGGGCCAAAAGGCTTTTGAACACGGCAATGTACACAAAGATCAGCGGAACGATGGCGGCATAGACATAGACGCGCTGGGCTTCGTTTTCAAGATAACTGCCCGGCCAGGCCGATACAAGAATAAGATAGCCGCAAAATACGCAGGGAATGAGGGTGAGCACGCCCCAGCGGGCGGGCATTACCTGAATCAGCATGCGGAAGGGCTGCCGCAGGAAGCGCCGCTCCAGATAGATTACCGTCAAATAGAAGGCGCACATCAGCAGGAGATTTACAAGTCTGGAGAGGCCGAGAAGCTCCGTCAGCCAGCGAATCATGGAAGCAGACAGTACGGATACCAGAATCTGCGTGGCGTAGTTGAATACCGCCTGAGCGGGCGTGTCGTTGGCCGCCCAGTAGGTGAGCAGTATGGCCGGCACAGAGATGGTGAGATAAAACAGGCGGAGCAGCAGCAGCTCGCCGCCCAGCCGCAGCAGGACCAGGCTGGAGCAGGACACCCAGAGGCTGTAAACCGCCAGAACCAGCAGCAGTTTCCTGCGGCCAAAGCGGAAGTCGGTCAGGCTCGCCATCATTCCCACAGTCATCATTGTGATAAAAAGGGTGCGGAAGAGAAGAAACGTCACGTCCGTCACAAGCACTCCACCTCCGTCCAATTGCTGCCTGTCAAAGCGGGGCCGGGGACGGACTTTCAGCGCCGTTTTTCATCGTCACATACAGCAATCTCCGGCAGAACCGTTCTGTAAATCCCAGGGGATGACTTATTTTACATCTCTAGGCATAATTTGTCCCGTATTTGCACAATGAAAATACCACGGAAGAGGAAAAGCGTCAAGGGGAGGATTTCGCAGGACGTTCCGTTTGCGCGCGCTTTTTCTCCGGAAGGAGCCTTGCAGTCGGGTGAACGCCTGCCCTCGTACTGCTTTCGGCGTCACCCCAAAAAGCAAGGACCTATCGCAGAATGTTTCAATTCTGCGATAGGTCCTTGCTTTGGTGGTACCAAAGGCAACCCCCGGCTAAGCCGGGGGTAAAAAAGTAGCTTAAAGCGAGGAAGGAAGTAGAAAAAGAAAAAACTCCCTGATAAGGTAGAAGTGGTTTGCCGACCACACAACTACGATAACAGGGAGGTCTTCATCGTGAAA
>CALWOL010000002.1 GCA_944383135.1 uncultured Flavonifractor sp. | reverse complement strand
CTGCGCTTTCCCTGGCGTTTCTCTATTTGTCCGCGATTTCTCCCACTGTCCGTCTGGGCCTTGTGGCCGTTGCCGGTGTATTCCCCGCCGGCGCGGTAATCTCCGCCGGCCTGGGTGCGGGCTTTTTCTGCTACGCGGCCACTGGAATTCTGGGGCTTCTCCTGCTGCCCGGCAAGGGCAGCGCGGTGCTTTACCTGCTCTTTCTGGGCCTTTGGCCCATGCTGAAGAGCCTGTTTGAGCGCCTGCCCAGCCGGATCCTGGAGTGGGTGTGCAAGCTGGCCGCCTTCAACGCCATCCTGGCGGTGCTGCGTTTTGCTCTGGGGGAGCTGCTGCTGCCCTTCCTGCCGCCCCTGCTGGGGCGGGATTGGCTGCTCTTTCTCGCGGGCAGCGTGGCCTTTGTCATCTATGACGTGGGCTTTTCCAAACTCATCGCCCTGTATGTGGCGCGGGTGGACAGGGTCTTGCGCAAAGGAAGCTAATCTGCTATACTTTTCAGAAAGATTTTTTCGCGCCCGTGGGGACGCGGCACCATAGAATGACCAGGAACAGGGGGAACCGGCGTTGATTAAAAGCATGACAGGCTACGGCAGAGGAGAGGCCGTGCTCCATGGCCGCCCCATCACCGTGGAGGTCCGCTCCGTCAATAACCGCTATCTGGACTGCACCGTAAAGCTGCCCCGCATCTACGTCTTTGCGGAGGATGCGGTCAAATCGGCGGTACAAGCCCATATTTCCCGGGGCAAGGTGGATGTGTTTGTCACCATTGGCCCCTCCGAGGACGGCGATATGACCATCGCGGTGAACCGGCCTGTGGCCGACGGCTACTATGCCGCCCTGTGTGCCCTGCGGGATACCTACCATTTAAAGGATGACATCTCCGTGTCTCTGCTCTCCCGCTTTCAGGATGTGTTCCTGGTGGAAAAGACGCAGGAGGACCTGGAGGCCATGTCGGCGGACATCTGCACCGTGCTGGAGCTGGCCTTGCAGGACTTTGACGCCATGCGCCTGCGGGAGGGAGAGAAGCTGAACCAGGACGTGCTGAGCCGGGGGGTGACCATCGAGTCGCTGGTGTCCAGAGTGGAGGCCAGGTCTCCGGGCATTGTGGCCGACTACCGGGCACGGCTGGCGGCCAAAATGGCGGAGGTGCTTCAGAACACCCAGCTGGATGAAAGCCGTATTCTCACCGAGGCGGCCATCTACGCCGATAAGGTGGCGGTGGACGAGGAGACCGTGCGTCTGCGCAGTCACCTGTCCCAGCTGCGCCACCTGCTGGACCAGGACGGGCCTGTGGGCCGTAAACTGGATTTCCTCATTCAGGAGTTCAATCGGGAGGCCAATACCATTGGCTCCAAATGCAATGATATAGAAACCGCCGGCTATGTGGTGGATATCAAGGCCGAAATTGAAAAGATTCGGGAACAAATTCAGAACATGGAATAGGGCGGTGGGGACAGATGAAGCTCATCAACATTGGCTTTGGCAACATGGTCTCCGCGGGACGGCTCATCGCCGTTGTCAGTCCGGAGTCCGCCCCCATCAAGCGCATGATTCAGGAGGCCCGGGACCGTGGGGTGCTCATTGACGCCACCTATGGCCGCCGGACCCGCGCGGTACTGATTATGGACAGCGATCATATTGTGCTTTCCGCCCTCCAGCCGGAGACGGTGGCCGGGCGTCTGACCGGCAATGAAACCGAGCCGGCGGCGGAGGAAAGTGAGGAGGCGTAAGTGTGAAAAAGAAAACCCGCGGACAGCTGATTGTGGTTTCCGGTCCCTCCGGTGTGGGAAAGAGCACCGTAATCTCCGAGCTTCTGAGCGAGCGGCAGGATATCTACTTTTCCGTCTCCTTTACCACCCGGCAGCCCCGGGTGGGAGAGGCCGACGGGGTGAACTACCATTTTGTGAGCAGGGAAGCCTTTGAGCAGATGATTGCCCGGGAGGAGCTGCTGGAATACGCGGAATATGTCCATAATTATTACGGTACCTCCCTAAAGGTGATCCGGGACAAGCTGGACGCCGGAATCGACGTGCTGCTGGACATTGAGGTGCAGGGCGCGGCCAAGGTGCGGGCCAAATGTCCCGACGCGGTGCTGATTTTCATTGTGCCCCCCTCCTTTGAGGAGCTGTCCCGCCGCCTCCACCGCCGTGCCACAGACCAGGAGGAGGTCATCCAGGGCCGGCTGCGGAAGGCCAGGGAGGAATACCAGCAAATCCACAATTATGATTATCTGGTGGTCAACGATAAGGTGTCCGAAGCGGCGGAGGAGATTATCGCCATCCTCACCGCCGAGGGCTGCCGTACCAAAAACCGCATGAATTTTGTAGAAGGAGTCTGATTCGCTATGATGCTCGAACCCCCGATGAATAAACTGCTTCAGCAGATTCCCAGCCGCTATATGCTGGTCAACGTGGTGGCCCAGCGGGCCCGCCAGGTGGCCAGTGAGGCGGAGGACGCCGGGCTGTCCCTGGATGACAAGCCGGTGACCATTGCCATCCGCGAGGTGGCGGAGGGCAAGCTGGATTTGGGGCAGGAAGAAGAGTAAGAGCGTGTGTGGGAGGCAAGCGGCGGGCGGTAGCGCTCTGCCGCTTGCCTCCGCCTGTGCCTGACGAAAACGAGGCCGATGGGGGGTGAGGGGATGGACAGCAGGAAAGTGGCAAAAGTCGCGCTGAGCGCCGCTACCTATGCCATCGACAAGCCCTACGACTATACCGTGCCGGAGGAGCTGGAGGACACCCTTCGCCCCGGCATGAGAGTCCTGGTGCCCTTCGGAGCGGGAAACCGGCGCGCCGAGGGACTGGTGCTGGCCCTTACCGCCGGCGGACCGCCGGATGTACGGCGCAAGCCGGTGCTTGCCCTGCTGGACGAGGAGCCGGTACTGGACGGCGAGGCCCTCCGGCTGGCCCTGTGGATGCGGGAGCGCTGGTTCTGCACGGTATCTGACGCGGCCCGGGCCATGCTGCCCGCGGGGCTGTACTTTTCCCTCCAGGACTGCTGGCGTCTGGCTCCCGGCGTGGAGCGGGAGGCGGCCCTTGCCGCCGCCGGCCGCTCGGAGCACGCCAGACACCTGGTGGAGCTGCTTCTGGCCTGGGGCGGCCAGGGTGAGGTGGCCCAGATTCGGGAGGCGTTCGGCGTCAAGGACCCCGGCCCCGCCCTTCGTATGCTGCGGGACAAGGGCATCCTGACCCTGGAGACCAGCGCTTCCCGGGGTGTGGGGGACAAGCGGGAAAAGGTAGCCGTTCTGGCCGTCCCCCCGGAGGAGGCCATGGCGCAGATGGAGGGGAGGCGGCGCTCCGCGCCCCTCCAGTACGCGGTGATGGAGCTGCTGTGCGGCTTGGGCAGCGCCGCCGCCAAGGAGCTGTGCTATTTTACCGGCGCCTCCGGCGCTACCCTGCGGGCCCTGGCCAAGCGTGGCCTGCTCACGTTGGAGGAGCGGGAGGTATTTCGCCGGGTGGCCCTGCCGGTGCAGGCGGCTGCGGCGGAGGAGCCCCAGCTCAATGAGGAGCAGCAGCGGGCCTATGAGGGCCTGAACGCCCTGGCGACCTCCGGGCAGGCCTCGGCCGCCCTGCTTTACGGTGTTACCGGAAGCGGCAAAACCCAAATCTACCTCAAGCTCATCCGCCGAATTCTGGAGCGGGGGGGCTCCGCCCTGGTGCTGGTGCCGGAAATTGCCCTGACACCCCAGCTGCTGCGGCTGTTTTCCGCCCACTTCGGGGAGCGGATTGCGGTACTGCACTCCTCCCTGCGGACCGGAGAGCGGTACGACGAGTGGAAGCGGATTCGGACGGGACAGGCCCAGGTGGTCATCGGCACCCGCTCTGCGGTGTTTGCTCCGCTGAAGGGGCTTGAGCTGATTATTCTGGATGAGGAGCAGGAGCCCTCCTATCAGTCGGAAAACACGCCCAAATATCATGCCCGGGATGTGGCAAAATACCGCTGTGTCCAGCACAAGGCACTGCTGCTCCTGGGCTCGGCCACCCCGTCGGTGGAGAGCATGTATCGGGCCAAATCCGGTGCTTACCACCTGTTTACCCTGGTGCGGCGCTATAACGCCAGGCCGTTGCCGCCGGTGGAAATTGTGGATATGAAGGGGGAACTGCGGGCCGGAAACGGCACCGATCTCAGCGCTCCTCTGAAGGCCGGTCTGGCGGAGGCCATGGAGCGGGGGGAGCAGAGCATCCTCTTCCTCAATCGCCGGGGCGCCAGCCGCATGGGTTCCTGTGGGGAGTGCGGCGAGGTGCCCTCCTGCCCCCGATGCTCGGTCCGCCTGACCTACCACTCGGCCAACGGACGGCTGATGTGCCACTACTGCGGTCACTCGGAGCCTCTGCCCACCGCCTGTCCTTCCTGCGGCGGCACCCTGAATTTTATCGGAACCGGCACCCAGAAGGTGGAGGCGGAGCTGAGGGAGGCCTTTCCCGGCCGGGAGATTCTGCGGATGGACACCGATACCGTCTCCGCCACCCATACCCATGAAAAGCTGCTTACCCGGTTTGAAAAAGAGAAGATTCCCATTCTGGTGGGCACCCAGATGGTGGCCAAGGGCCTGGACTTTGAGAATGTCACCCTGGTGGGAGTCATTTCCGCCGATCTGTCCCTGTACGTGGATGACTACCGGGCGGGGGAGCGGACCTTCTCCCTGCTGACCCAGGTGGTGGGCCGGGCGGGACGAGGTGCCAAGGGGGGAAAGGCGCTGATTCAGACCTTCACCCCGGAAAACGATGTCATCCGCACCGCCGCCCGCCAGGACTACGACGCCTTCTACGCCCATGAAATTGAGCTGCGCCGCCTCCGGGGCTGTCCGCCCTTCCGGGACCTGTTTGTGCTGACCGCCTCCGGCAAGTCGGAGGCGGGAGCCCTCCGGGCCTGCATGCGGCTGCGCCAGGCCCTGGAGGCCTGGCTGCGCAGACCGCCCCTGGACCGGCTGGAGCTCTCCATCCTGGGCCCCGCCCCCGCCGGTATTGCCAAGGTCAATGACCGCTACCGCTACCGGCTGACCTTATCCTGTACCAACACCAGACAGGTGCGCGCCCTGGTGGCCGAGCTGCTGCGCCGCGCCCAGACTGACAAAGAAAACAAAGGGGTTTCCGTATTTGCGGATGTGAATCCCCTGGACTAGGAGGAACGATCATGGCACTTCGTACCATTCTCACTGACAATGACCCGGCGCTTCACAAGGTCTGCCGTCCGGTGACCCGCTTTGACGGCCGGCTGCACGACCTGATTGACGATTTGAAGGAAACCCTCACCCAGGCCAACGGCGCCGGCCTGGCTGCCCCCCAGATAGGCATCCTCCGCCGGGTGGTCATTGTGGTGGACGACCAGGAGAATATGCTGGAGCTGGTCAACCCGGAGCTCATCGCCCAGGAGGGGGAGCAGGAGGGCTTTGAGGGCTGTCTGTCCGTTCCCGGCCGCTGGGGCATTGTCAAGCGCCCCCAGAAGGCAAAGGTACGGGCGCAGGACCGCAACGGCAACTTCTTTGAGGTGGAGGGCGAGGACATTGTGGCCCGCTGCTTCTGCCATGAGCTGGAGCACCTGGACGGCCATCTGTTTACCGAACATACCGACCGGCTGTACACCAATGAGGAGCTGGACGAGATGCTCCAGGCCCAGGAGGAGGAGGGACAATGAGAATCCTGTTCATGGGCACCCCCGATTTCGCCGTCCCCTCTCTGGAGGCGCTGCTCCGGGCAGGGCACCAGGTCTGCGGGGTATTCACCCAGCCGGACAAGCCGAAAAACCGGGGAATGAAGCTGCTGCCGCCTCCGGTGAAGGTGTGCGCCCAGAGCCACGAGATTCCTGTTTACCAGCCCACCAAGCTGCGGGACGGCACCGCCCTGGCCCTCATCCGGGAGCTGGCGCCGGAGCTAATTGTGGTGGCGGCATATGGCCGTATTCTTCCCGACGACATTCTGGCCGCGCCGCCGGTGGGCTGCATCACTGTCCACTCGTCCCTGCTGCCCGCCTACCGGGGGGCGGCGCCCATCAACTGGGCGGTCCTCAATGGGGACAGGGAGAGCGGCGTCACCATCATGCACATGGCCCACGATTTGGATGCCGGCGACATCATCGCCCAGGCTGTCACCCCCATCGGACCGGAGGAGACCGCGCCGGAGCTCTACCAGCGGCTGGCCGCCCTGGGCGCGGAGCTGCTGGTGCAGGCGGTGGCCGACCTGGCAGCCGGCACCGCCGCCCGGACGCCCCAGGACCACAGCCGGGCCACCCTGGCTCCCATGCTGTCCAAGGAGCTCTCTCCCATGGACTGGAGCCGCACCGCCGGACAGCTCCACGATCAGGTCCGGGGCCTGCTGCCCTGGCCCGCGGCGGTCACTACCTTGAACGGCACGCGGTGTAAAGTCTTTTCCACTGTCGTCCTGGATGCCCGAACCGACGCCGCTCCCGGCACCATCCTCCGGGCGGATAAGGCCGGCATTGACGTGGCCTGCGGCGGGGGCGGGGTTCTGCGCATTGACCAGCTCCAGCCCGACGGCGGTAAGCGGATGAAGGCCGCCGACTACCTGCGGGGCCACCCCATTTCCCTGTAAGCGGCCATGGCGGAGCTGTTTTGGCATGTGCTGGTCTCCGGAGCGGTCCTTGTGCTGGGCATGAGTCTGGTGCTGCGCTGGCTGGGTGCCGCCGGTCTGCCGGCCCCCCTGGATACCCGGACGCCGCCCTCTGTCTGCCGACCGGTGAGCAGGGAGGAGGCATGTAAGGTCTTTCTCCTTGCACTGCTCTTTCGGCTGGTACTGTTCGGCTTGGTGGGGCTATTTGCCTGTCTGGTGCTCCATCCCGGCTCCGGCGGAACGGCGGCCCTGTGGATTTGGAAGCGCTGGGACGCCCTGCACTACGTCAACCTGGCGGAGCTGGGCTACTCCGGATATATCGAGGATGGAAAGCATCTGTTTCTGGTGTTTTTTCCCCTATATCCCTGGCTGATGCGATTGGTTTCCGCCCTAACCGGAAATACTATGGCGGCGGGGCTGCTGATTTCCTTCCTCTCCTACGCCGGCGGCTGCGTCTATCTCTACAAGCTGGCGGCCTGGGAGCTGGGGGCGGGCGCTGCCCGCCGGGCGGTGCTGTTTCTCTCCATCTTCCCCTATGCGTTCTTTTTCGGCGGCATAATGACCGAAAGCCTGTTTTTCCTCACCACCGCCGCCGGACTGTGGTATATCCGGCGGCACCGCTGGTGGCTGGCGGGTATCTGGGGTGTATTGGCCGCCATGACCCGGATGCACGGGATTCTGCTCCTGGGCGCGGCGGCCGCTGAGCTGGTGGAGAGCCGGGGCCGCTTCGACTGGCGGGAAATTTTCCGCCGTTTGCCCGCCCTGCTTCTGCCCGCCGCGGGCACGCTTGTCTATCTGCTGCTCAACTGGCGGGTGGGGGGAGACCCCTTTACGTTCACGGTCATGCAGGAGCATTGGAGCCAGGGCTTTTGCTGGATTTCCAACACTCTGTGGTATGTGCTGCAAAATGCCCTGTCTTATCCCACCCAGGCGGTACGGTACCAGCTGTGGATTCCCACGCTGATCCTCTTTCCTCCTTTTTTTGCCCTGGCGGTGTATGGAAGAAAGCGGCTGCGCAGCATGTATGCCCTGTACGGCTTCGTCTATCTGGTGCTGAACTACTCCCTGTCCTGGCTGCTCAGCGCCGGACGCTATCTGTCCTGCGCCCTGCCTTTTTTCCTCTTTGCCGCTGCGCTAACGGAAAAGCGGCGCTGGCTCACTCTTTTGATCGCTGTGGGGATGTCCGTGGGCTTTGCTGTCACTCTATACGGATATCTCACCGGCGGACAGATTATGTGAAGGGAGACCTATATGCCTTTTTTCTACTACTATGACCCCTATTACTGGATGATCCTGGTGCCGGCGATGCTTATCGCCCTGCTGGCCCAGCTCAACGTGTCCTCCACCTTCAACCGCTATTCCCGGGTGAGCAGTGCCCGGGGCTTTACCGGCGCCCGGGCGGCAGAGGCGGTGCTTCGGGCCCATGGGGTGTACAATGTGCGGATTGAGCGGGTGGCGGGGCGGCTCAGCGACCACTATGACCCCCGGAGCAATGTGATTCGCCTGTCGGACGGGGTGTACAACTCCACCAGCATTGCCTCGGTGGGCGTGGCCGCCCACGAGGCGGGCCACGCGGTGCAGTATGCCCAAGGCTATGCGCCCATCAAGCTGCGTACCGCCATCATTCCGGTGTGCAATCTCGGTTCCCAGCTGTCCATCATCCTGATTCTTCTGGGCCTGTTTCTCTACTCCCAGCCCCTGTTCGGCCTGGGCGTCATCCTGTTTTCCCTGGCGGTCGTGGCGCAGATTGTCACCCTCCCGGTGGAGTTCAACGCCTCCCGGCGGGCCATTGCCAGCCTGCGGGAAACCCACCTGCTGGATGAGGAGGAGCTGCGGGGGGCGAAAAAGGTGCTGGGCGCCGCCGCCATGACCTATGTGGCCGCTCTGCTGGTCTCCCTCGCTCAGCTGCTTCGGTTCCTGCTGGCATTCAACAGCCGAAGGAGGAACTGACCATGGGGGAACGGGTATCCGCCCGCGGAGTGGCTCTGGACGCGCTGGTGGCCTGTGAAAGGCAGGGGGCGTGGTCTGACGGCTATCTGAAAAGGGCCCTCCGGGCCGCCGGCCTGGACAGCCGGGATGCCGCGCTGGCCACCCGCCTGTGCTTTGGGGTACTCCAGAACCGGCTGCTGCTGGACGACTGCCTGGGCAGGCTGTCCACGGTCAGGCTGGAGAAAATGGACGCCGCTGTGCGCAATTCCTTGCGTCTCGCCGCCTATCAAGTGTTATTCCTTGACAGAATTCCGCCCCATGCCGCGGTCAGCGAGGCGGTGGAGCTGGCCAGAAGGGGCTCCCGGAATCCCCGCTCCGCCGGCCTGGTCAACGGCGTGCTCCGCACGCTGGTGCGGCAAAAGGACAGCCTGGAGTTTCCAGAGGACCCGGCTCTCCGGTACAGCCATCCCCGGTGGCTGGCCGATGCCTTTGCCGCCCGGCTGGGCGGGGAGGAGGCGGCGGCCCTCATGGCCGCCGACAACGGGGAGCCCCCCATCTGCGCCCAGGTCAATCTCGGAAAAGCCACGCCGGAAGAAGCGGCCGCCGCCCTGGGGGCGGAGGGCGTGGAGGCGGTTCCCCATCCCTGGCTGCCCGGCTGCCTGCTCCTGTCCCACACCGGCAGCCTGGAGACCCTGACGGCTTTTCGGGAGGGCCTCTTTTACATTCAGGATGCCGCCGCCCGGCTGGCGGTTCTGGCCGCCGGGCCCGGGCCGGGGATGGAGGTGCTGGACGCCTGCGCCGCCCCCGGCGGAAAGTCCTTTGCCGCCGCCATCGCCATGGGTGGGCAGGGGCATGTTGTCTCCTGCGATATCCACCCTCATAAAATAGAGCTGATTCGGGCTGGCGCCCGGCGGCTGGGTCTGGATTGTATTTCTCCCGAACTGCTGGATGGAAAGGTATGTAAGGAGGAATTCCTGCACCGGTTTGATTTGGTCATTGCAGACGTGCCCTGCTCGGGGCTGGGTATCATACGCAAAAAGCCGGATATCCGCTACAAGGCCCCTGGCCCTCTGGAGGGATTGCCCAGGGTGCAGCAGGCTATTCTGGACAATGTGTGCCGCTACGTCAAACCGGGCGGCGCCCTGCTCTATGCCACCTGTACCCTGCTGGAGCGGGAAAATGAAGCTGTGGTGCGGAGCTTTTTGGACAGGCAGAAGGACTTTACATTAGAGGGGTTCCAGCTCCCTGGAGCGTTTGAGGGAGCGGACCGGGGTATGGTGACCTGCTGGCCCCACCGCCACGACACCGACGGCTTTTTCTTTGCCAAGCTGCGGCGGAGCGGCATCGGAACCCCACAGGAATAGGCTGGCTGAGGCCGGCGGGGGGCACAAAATGACTGACATCAAATCCATGGACCTGGCGGAGATGACCGCCTTTTTCAAAGAACTGGGTGAGCCGACTTTTCGGGCAAAGCAGGTATTTCAATGGCTTCACCGGGGAGTCCGCTCCTTTGATGAGATGACCAACCTGTCCAAGGCGCTGCGGGAGAAGCTGAAGGAGCGCTGCCTGCTCTGTCCGCCGGAAGTGGAGCGCAGGCAGGTTTCCGCCCTGGACGGTACCATCAAATACCTGTGGCGGCTGAGAGACGGAAACTGCATTGAAACTGTTTTGATGCGGTACCACCATGGGAATACTGTATGCATCTCCTCCCAGGTGGGCTGCCGCATGGGCTGCGCCTTCTGCGCCTCCACACTTGGGGGCAAGGTGCGGGACTTGACACCCGCTGAAATGCTGGATCAGGTCCTGTTCACCCAGCTGGATTCCGGCCTGCCCATCAGCAATATCGTGTTGATGGGGATTGGGGAGCCTCTGGACAATTTTGACACCGTGCTCCGCTTTCTGGAGCTGGTCAACAGCCCGGAGGGTCTGAACATCGGGATGCGGCATATCTCCCTGTCCACCTGCGGACTTACCGAAAAAATTGACAAACTGGCGGAATATCAGTTACAATTGACTTTGTCCGTTTCCCTGCATGCGCCGGACGATGAGACCAGGAGCCGGATTATGCCGGTAAACCGTTCGGTGGGTGTGGAGAAGCTGTTTGACACCTGCCGCCGCTATTTTGAAAAAACCGGACGGCGCATTTCCTACGAGTACGCCATGATTGACGGGGTCAACGATGCCGACTGGCAGGCGGATTTGCTGGCCCGCCGCCTCAAGGGGACGCCGGGGCATGTGAACCTGATTCCCCTCAACGATGTGGCGGAGAGCCCGCTGAAGCCCAGCCGGCGGGTAGCCGCCTTTCAGAAGCGGCTGGAGGAGCAGGGAATTACCGCCACCGTGCGGAGAAAGCTGGGGGGCGATATTGACGCCTCCTGCGGTCAGCTTCGGCGCAAGCGGATGGCAGAGCTGACGACAGAGTAAACAGGATGGATTGGCCCCTCCGTCCGGCCGTGCAGGGCGGAAGCCGGGCTTTGCAATTTTGGTACGGGAAAGAGGCAGATGCACTATGATACATGCATGGGGCGTTACCGATAAGGGCGCAATCCGCACGCAGAATCAGGACGGCTATTACTTAGACATCACCTCGGAGCACCTGGCCGTGGGCGTGGTTTGCGACGGCATGGGGGGCGCCAAGGCGGGCAATATCGCCAGCCTTATCGCGGTAGAGACCTTTGTGGATACCTTGCAGCACATGCGCCCGGAAGAGGAGGCAGGTCCCCCTGCGGTACTGAGCCGGGCGGCGGAAGCGGCCAATTCAGCGGTGTTCCACCGGGCCTGCACCGATGCGGACTGCCGGGGGATGGGCACCACCATGGTGGCGGTGCTTATTGTGGAGCAGGTGGCCTACCTGCTGAACATCGGCGACAGCCGGGCCTACCACATCAACGACCAGGGCATTACCCGCCTGACCCGGGACCATTCCGTGGTGGAGGACATGGTGGCCCGGGGCGACATTACGCCAGAGGAGGCCCGCAACCATCCCAGAAAGAACCTGATTACCCGGGCGCTTGGGGCGGAGGAGCGGATTCGGGCCGACTTGTATGAGAAGCAGCTTGAGCCCGGCGACTATCTCCTGCTCTGCTCCGACGGGCTGAGCAACATCGTCACCGACCAGGAAATGCTGTATGAGGTGATTCACGGCGGGGAGGCGGCGGAATGCTGCCAGCGGCTGCTGGACATCACCCTTTCCAGAGGCGCGCCGGACAACGTGACGGCTGTCCTCTTCCAGATCGTTTAAAAGGGGGTAATGAACTATGGAGCAATACATAGGGAAATTACTCGACAACCGATATGAGATTTTGGAACGCATCGGCATCGGCGGCATGGCGGTGGTGTTCAAGGGCCGGGACCACCGCCTCAACCGGCTGGTTGCCATCAAAATCCTCAAGGAGGAGCTGGCCCAGGACGCGGAGTTCCGGCGCCGCTTTCACGACGAATCTCAGGCCGTGGCCATGCTCTCTCACCCCAACATTATGGCGGTGTACGACGTGTCCCACACGCCGGAGCTGGACTATATCGTGATGGAGCTGCTGGACGGGATTACCCTGAAGCAGTACATGCAGAAGAAGGGGGGCAAGCTGGCCTGGCGGGAGGCCCTCCACTTCATCACCCAGATTATGAAGGCTCTGTCCCACGCCCACAGCCGGGGCATCATCCACCGGGACATCAAGCCCCACAATGTGATGGTCCTGCGGGACGGCAGCCTGAAGGTGGCCGACTTCGGCATCGCCCGGCTCACCTCCGCCGCCCAGGCCACCCTGACCCAGGAGGCCCTGGGCTCGGTGCACTATATCTCCCCGGAGCAGGCCC
>CALWOL010000001.1 GCA_944383135.1 uncultured Flavonifractor sp. | reverse complement strand
GCTGTTCTAACGCAAGTCTTTCTTCACTGATAATTTGCCGTTAGCAGCTCGCTTCGCTCGACGCTTGAAGCTAAAGCTTTTTTACGGGGTACCTCCACCGGCAGAGCCGGTGGTTTCCCTACCCAATAAAGTACGGCCCTGCCGCAGCCGCGGCAGGGCCGTTTTACCGCTTCAGCAGGGCCAGCGCCTGGGGGGAGAGCAGCAGCAGGGCGCACAGGTTGGGCAGGGCCATCAGGCCGTTGAACAGGTCTGTGAGCTGCCACACCACCGTTACGTCGGCGGTGCTGCTCCACACAATGGCGCCCAGGAAGGCCAGCCGGTACCATCCCCGCCAGGCTCCCTCCCCCGCCAGGGCGGACAGGCTCCGCTCCCCGTAATAGCTGCACCCCAGCAGGGAGGTAAAGGCAAACAGCAGCAGGCACACGGCCAGGAGAACTTCCCCGGCGGGACCCAGCACGGCGGCAAAGGCGGCGGCGGACAGGGGCGCTCCCAGCATACTGTCGGTGACGGTGCCGGTACGGAGGGCCTCCAGCGCCGCCTCTTCCTGATACACTCCGGAGGTGAGCAGCGCCAGAGCGGTGACGGTGCACACCACCAGCGTGGCAAAAAACACCTCGAACATGCCCCACAGCCCTTCCTGGGCGGGGTCCTCCACCTGGGAAGCGGCGTGGGCCATGGCGGAGGTGCCCATTCCCGCCTCGTTGGTAAACACCCCCCGGGCCACCCCATACCGCAGGGCGGCGGCGAGGGAGTAGCCCGCCCCGCCCCCCAGGGCCGCCTGGGGGCACAGGGCGCAGGTGAAAATGCGCGCCAGCGCCCCGGGCAGGGCCGCCCGGCGGCAGAAGAGCACCACCCCGCCGCAGCCCAGAAAGAGCAGAGCCATGCAGGGCACCAGCTTTTCGCTGACCCGGCCGATGCGGCCGATGCCACCCCAGATGACCAGGCCGGTGAGCAGGGCCACACCCAGGCCCACCGCCGGGCGGCTCCAGCCAAAGGCCGCCTCCAGAGAGGCGGCGATGGAATTGGACTGCACCAGATTGCCCCCCGCCAGGGAGGCGGCGGCACAGCTCAGGGAAAACCAGGCCGCCAGAAAGGGGCTGCCCACCCCCCGGGCAAGGTAGCACATGGGACCTCCCTGCCAGCGGCCGCTCCGGTCCCGCTCCCGCCAGCACACCGCCAGGGTCTTTTCCACGAAGCTGGTCATCATCCCCAGAAAGGCGGACACCCACATCCAGAACACCGCCCCCGGCCCGCCGAAAAAGAGGGCGGTGGCCACCCCGGCGATGGAGCCGGTGCCGATGGTGGAGGCCAGGGCGGTGGACATGGCCTGAATCCGGGTCAGGCCCCGGCCGGTGCCCCGGTCCTTCCTCCGCAGCAGCTCCCCCAGGGTACCCCCCAGCCACTTCCGGATTCCGAAAATCTGGAAAAAGCCGCTTTTTACGGAAAAATACAGGCCGCTGAGCAGGAACAAGCCCAGCAGCCAGGGATTCCACAGCCAATCCCCCAGCCGTTCCAGCAGCATAACGCCCCCACCTCCCTCCTTTCAGAGGTATGCGGTGGGGGCGCTGCTCATGTCTGCGGGAATATTATGTCAACGGCAGGCGGACGGTAAAGGTCACCACGTCCCCCTCCTTGGCGGCGGTCAGCCGCCCCTTGTGCCGCCGGACAATGGCCCGGGCGGTGGACAGGCCGATGCCGTAGCCCCCCGTCTCCCGGGAGCGGGAGGGGTCCGCCCGGTAAAACCGGTCGAACAGCCGGGGGAGCTGGGCGGCCTCCAGCCCGGCGCAGGGGTTGGAGAGGGTGAGCACTGCCCAGCGGCCCCGCTGCTCCAAAGTGAGGCGGATCTCCCCGCCGGCGTCGCAGTATTTTACGGCGTTGTCCAGCAGCAGGGTGCACAGCCGGACCAGGTCCCCCTCCACGCCCTGCACCGTCAGGTTGGGGGCAATGGACTGGCTCAGGGTCTTGCCGGCGGACTGGGCCAGCGGAAAATAGTCCTCCCCCTGCTCCGCCGCCAGCCGGCTCAGCTCCACGGGGCCGGCCTCTCCCTGGGCCAGCGCCTCCTCGGTGCGGGCCAGCTCCACCAGCCGGCCGATGAGCCGGTCCAGCCGGTTGACCTGGGCCTGGGTGCTCGCCAGCCAGCGGTTCTCCCCAATGGAGGCCTCCAGCAGGCCGGTGTTGGCGGAAATCACCGCCAGAGGGGTTTTCAGCTCATGGGAGGCGTCGGTGACAAAGCGCCGCTGCTTCTCCAGGTTTTCCGCGAAGGGACGCACCACCCGGCGGGAGAGCAGCAGCAGCAGCCCGAACACGATGGCCACACAGGCCAGGGAGACCAGCGCCGTCAGCCGCAGCACGCTGCCGGCGGTCTGGAGCTGGAGGAAGCAGTCCAGCACCACAATGGTCTGGCCGCCGTCCTCCTCCTGAAAAATGCCGTAGCGGTAGTAGCCGCAGTAGCCGGAGACGCGCCCCCCCTCCAGAATCCGCTCCACCTGCTCCACCACCATCTTCCGGTCCAGGGCGGCGATGTGCTCGGTGTCCACCTCCGCCACCTCCCGCTGGGCGGTCAGGCGGACGAGGAAGTAGCGGGTCTCAAAGGGCGTTTCCTGGGTAATCTGAAAGCCGGGATGGGCGCCGGGGTCCGCCTGAACCTCCGGCTCGGGAAACCGGCCGGAGTATTGATACAGCGTCTGAATCACCTCATCCGCCCGGCCGGCGGTGGTGAGGCGGTAGCCCAGATTGATGGCCAGGCAGAGGACAGTCAGGGTGCCCGCCAGGGAGGCCAGGGCGATGAGCAGAAAGCGCCGGCGCAGGGTGCCAATCACGGCTCCGCCTCCAGCATATAGCCCCGGCCCCGGCTGGCGGTGATACGCACCCGGGCGTGCAGACGCTCCAGCTTGCGGCGGAGGTAGGAGATGTAGGCCCAGACCACGCTCAGCTCCGCCTCGCTCTCATAGCCCCAGATTCGCTCCATCAGCTCCTCCGTGGACAAAAACCGCCCCTGCTGCCGCATGAGCAGCTCCAGCAGCTGGTACTCCCGGTTGCCCAGCCGCACCGTGCCGCCGTTGGCGGACAGCTCAAAGGTGGCCCGGTCCAGGGTCAGATCCCCCACGGTCAGCTGGTCCGGCGTGAAGGCCCCGCTCCGCCGGGTGAGGGCCCGCACCCGGGCCACAAATTCTCCCATGGCAAAGGGCTTGGAGAGATAGTCGTCCGCCCCGGCATTCAGCCCCCGGATGCGGTCGCTCACCTCCCCCTTGGCCGTGAGGAGGAGCACGGGGGTGGCCACCCCCTTCTCCCGCAGGCCCCGGAGCACCTCCAGCCCATCCCGGCGGGGCATCATAATATCCAGCACCAGACAGTCGTAGTTTTCCGCCAGGCCGTAGTCCAGGTCGTCCTGCCCGTCATAGACCACATCCACGGAGTAATGCTCCCGCTTCAGCATGGCCTCCAGGGCCTGGGCCAAATCCCGCTCGTCGTCGGCCACCAGAATCCGCATACGCACCAGTCCTTTTCTTTCCCAGTCTGGTGCCAGTGTAGGCCGGCAATATGCCCTGGATATGGCGCGTTTTTGAACAATCTGCAAATTTTCTCAGGCATCCGCCTCCTCACTCAGGTCCAGTCCGCAGGCCAGAGTGCCGTCCTCCTGCTGGGTAAAGGTCAGGGAGAGCTGCTCCGTTCCGGTGAGCAGGGTGACGCTGTAACCACCGTCCTCCCCCTCCGTTACGTCCGTCACCAGGCCCTCGCTCAGCTCCAGCACCGTCCCGGCGGTCTCCGCCCCCGCCTCATCCAGGACGGCCACCTCCACCGTGCCCTCCGCCGGCAGGCCGGCCACCGTCAGGGCGCCGTCCTCTCCAGTGAGATAGTCCGCCTGGGTGTCCCCCGCGGTAAAGCGGACGGTGGCTCCGGCCAGGGCGGCCCCGGCCTCATCCTGGAAGCTGGCCCCGATGGTCAGGGTACCCGTCTCCTCCTCCGCTGTCTCTTCGGTCTCCTCCTCCGCCGCCGGGGTGCTGTCAGGCGTGGGAGAGGGGCTGGCGCTCTCCTCCGCCGCCTCCTGCCCGGAGCAGGCGGCCAGCCCCAGCAGCAGGACAAGGCCCAGTACAAACGCGATCCCTTTATGTGTTTTCATATGAATTCCCTCCGAATTAAGAAGTGCGGGGCGCTGCCCCGTGGCTTCATCCTACACCTCCCAGTCAAAAACAGCCTTAAGCCTCCCTTTTAAGTTGCTTTAAAGTCCCGCACCTATAATGTGGGTAATGTCCGCCCGGCGGACACGGAAGCAAGGAGGGATTCCATTTGATTGAGATTGACCATCTCACCAAGCGCTACGGCAGCCACACGGCGGTCTCCGACCTGTGTCTGACCGTGGAGCCGGGACAGATTTACGGCTTCCTCGGGCCAAACGGCGCCGGGAAATCCACCACCATGAACATTATGACCGGCTGCCTGGCCGCCACCGAGGGCACGGTACGCATCGGGGGCCACGACATCTTCGAGGAGCCGGCCCAGGCCAAGGCGCTTATCGGCTATCTGCCGGAACAGCCGCCTCTCTACCTGGATATGACCCCCCTGGAGTACCTGTGCTTTGTGGCCCAGGCCAAGGGGGTCCGGCGGGAGGAGCGGCAGCGCCAGCTGGAGCGGGCCATGGAGGTCACCCAAATCGGCAGCGTGCAGCACCGGCTGATGAAAAACCTGTCCAAGGGCTACAAGCAGCGGGTGGGCATTGCCCAGGCCCTGCTGGGAGACCCCAGAGTGGTGATTCTGGATGAGCCCACCGTGGGTCTGGACCCCATTCAGATCATCGAAATCCGGGACCTGATCCGGGAGCTGGGAAAGGAACACACCGTCATCCTCAGCAGCCACATCCTCTCCGAGGTGCGGGCGGTGTGCCAGCAGATTATGATTCTTTCCAAGGGCAGGCTGGTGGCCAGCGACACCCCGGATAATCTGGAAAAGCTGTTTGCCGGCACCGCCACCCTGGAGCTCACCGTCAAGGGGGACGAGGCGCGGGCCCGGACGGTGCTGGGCGTTCTGCCCGGCGTCACCGCCCTCACCTGCCGTCCGGGCGAGGAGGCTGGGCGCACCGCGGTATCCCTGGAGACCGATCCCCCGGCGGACTTGAGCGAGGCCGCCTTCCGCGCCTGCGCCGCGGCGGATTTGCCCATTCTGCGCATGGACATGCGCCGGGCCAGCCTGGAGGAGGTATTCCTGGAGCTCACCGCCGACGATCAGCCCCAGGCGCCGGAAGCCCCGGCGGAAGAGGAGGTGGAGGAACCGTGAGCGCCATCTATCAGCGGGAGCTGCGCTCCTATTTCCACGGTATGACCGGCTATGTGTTTATCGCCTTCCTGCCGCTCTTTGCCGGCATCTACACCATGTTTTACAACCTCAGCAGCGGCTACCCCAACTTTGAGTACGTGCTCCAGGCCATGACCATCATCTTCCTGATTGCCATCCCCATCCTCACCATGCGCGTCATCGCCGAGGAGCGGCGGCAGAAAACCGACCAGCTGCTCTACGCCCTGCCGGTGGGCATGACCGGGGTGGTGCTGGGCAAGTATCTGGCGATGGTGACGGTGGTGGCCATCCCCTGCGGCGTCATGGCCTTCTACCCCCTGCTGCTGTCCACCTTCGGCACGGTATCCTTCCCCACCGCCTACGGCGCTCTGGCGGGCTTCTTCCTGCTGTCCGCCGCCCTGGCGGCCATCGGGCTGCTCATCTCCTCCCTGACGGAAAATCAGGCGGTGGCGGCAGGGCTGTGCTTTGTGGTGATGCTGCTGCTCTTCTTCATGTCCGATTTGTCCTCGTTTGTGCCCAGCTCCGCCGGAGCCTCCCTGGGGGCCCTGCTCCTTACCGTGCTGGTGCTCGCCGTGCTGGTGCGGGTGTTTACCAAATCCACCCCCGCCGCCGTGCTCACCGGTCTGGTGGGCGAGGCCGTCCTGCTGGTCACCTACCTGACCGCCGGGGACGCCTTCTCCGGCCTGTTCGGCCGGATTGTGGACGGTCTGTCGGTCTTTGCCCGGTTCAACACCTTTGTGGACGGACTGTTTGACTGGACCGCCATCCTTTATTACCTCTCCCTCATCGCCGTGGCTCTCTTCCTGGCGGTGCAGTCCATGGAGAAGCGGAGGTGGAGCTGATGAACTGGAAAAAACCGGAGCTTTCCGCCGTGAAGGGCTCCTTCCGCACCCGCACCTTCCGGGCGGGCGGATACAGCCTGGCCGCGGCAGCGGTGGTCATCGCCATCGCCATTGCTCTCAATCTGGTGGTGGGGGCCCTGCCCTCCGAGTGGACCAAGCTGGATTTGACCAGCGCCGGCCTCTATTCCCTGTCCTCCCAAACCCAGCAGATCGTCTCCGCCCTGGAAAAGGAGGTCACGGTATACTGGATTGCCCAGAGCGGTACCGAGGACGACACCATCGGGGAGCTTCTGGAGCGGTATGAGGACCTGTCCGACAACCTGAAGGTGGAGCGGAAGGACCCGGTGGTCTACCCCAGCTTCGCCCAGCAGTACACCTCCGAGACCTTGTACAACAACTCCCTGATTGTCACCTGCGGGGACCGGAGCCGCTATATCAGCTACTACGACATTTACGTCACCGACTATTACTCCTACTACACCACCGGAACCTCCTCCACCCAGCTGGACGGAGAGAGTCAGCTCACCTCCGCCATCGACTATGTGACCAATGACGATTTGCCGGTGGTGTATACCCTCACCGGCCACGGGGAGAGCGCGCTGCCCGACACCCTCTCCAGCGGCGCGGAGGAGGAAAACCTCCTGCTGGAGGAGCTGAGCCTGCTTACGGAGGAGTCGGTGCCCGAGGACGCCGACGCTCTCATCCTCTACGCCCCCCAGAGCGATATCTCCGCCGATGAAGCGGAGATGCTGCTGGCCTACCTGCAGGGAGGCGGCAAGCTGCTGCTGGTCACCGACTACACCGAGACCGCCATGCCCAACCTGGCCGGGGTGATGGAATACTACGGCACCTCCCTAGCCGAGGGCATTGTGCTGGAGGGGGACAGCAGCCGCCACATGCGGGGTTCCAACTACTATCTGCTGCCCAGCATCAGCAGCCACGACATCACCCAGCCCCTGGCTGACGGGGGCTACTATGTGCTTATGCCGGTGGCTCAGGGCATCCGCATCTCCGAGGAGCTGCGGGACGGGCTCTCCGTCACCTCCCTGCTCACCACCACGTCCTCCTCCTACGCCAAGGCCGACGGCTACAACATGACCACCTATGACAAGGAGGAGGGGGACGCCGAGGGGCCCTTCGCCCTGGGTGTGGCCATTTCCGAGGAGACGGACACGGGCTCCACCGGCATCGTGTGGCTCACCACCAGCTATATGTTTGACCAGGAGACCGATTTGATGGTGTCCGGCGCCAACACCGACCTGTTCCTCAATGCCCTGGACTGGATGTGCCAGCGGGAGAGCGCCATTTCCATCCGGGCCAAGGATTTGTCCGCGGAATACCTGACCGTGTCCTCCGCCGACGCCAATACCTGGAGTCTGATTCTGGTGGTCACTCTGCCGGCGGCCTTCCTGATCGCGGGCGCCTATGTAACCATAACAAGGAGGAAGCGCTGATGAAACGGGGACGCAAACTGCTCCTTTTGTGCCTGGTCCTGGTTGCGCTGGGGGCCTGCTACCTGGGGGTGCGCCAGCTCACCGCCGAGCCGGAGGACGAGGAGGGCATCGCTCTGGCCGGGCCGGAGAATCCCACCCTGCTGTCCTGGACGGCGGAGGGCAGCACCCTCACCCTGGAGCGGGGGGACAGCGGGTGGAGCTGGGCCGATGACGGCGCCTTTCCCCTGGACCAGTCGGTACCGGAGAATATGACCGCCGCCCTGGCCTCCGCCACCGCCAGCCGTCAGATTGACGCGCCGGCCTCCCTGGCCGACTACGGCCTGGAGGAACCCGCCCTCACCATCACCGTCCAGGACGAGGACGGCACGGAGTACACCTATGCCCTCGGGGACGCAAACGACATGACCGGGGAATACTACCTGCTGCGCGATGGGGACGAGAGCACCGTCTATCTGGTGGATACCCAGCTCTATGACGCCTTCCATCTGGAGCTGTACGATATGGTGGAAATGGAGACGCTGCCGGAGTTCGGCTCGGTTACCGCCCTGTCGGTGGAGCAGCCCGGCGGCAGCCTCTCCCTGCGGTATGAGGAGGACAGCACCGGCCTGTATTACAATACCGGCAGCCGCTGGTTCCTGGAGCAGGGGGACGCCCTGCTGGCCCTGGACACCAGCAAGGTCAGCTCCCTCACAAGCGCCGTCACCGGCCTGTACTGGAAGTCCTGCGTCACCTACGACGTGGATGACCAGGAGCGCGCCGCCTGGGGGCTGGACGACGCCGCGGTGGTCACCGTCTCCTACTTCACCGCCCTGGACGAGGGCGAGGAAGGGGCGGAAACGGAAACCTTCGTGCTGCTGCTGGGCGGCAGCTGCGACGAGGGCACCTACGCCATGCTGGAGGGCTCGGCCATGGTGTACCTCATCGACAGCGACACCGCCGACAGCCTGCGCTACGCCTCCTACTCCTCCCTGCGCTCCGACTCCATCTGCTCCATGGACTGGGATACGGTGGACCGGCTGGATATCACCCTGGACGGGGTCAACTACACCATCTCCTTTGATGTGACGGAGACCGAAACCGACGACGGCGAAACCGAGTCCGACACCCGCTACACCTGGGACGGCCAGGAGCTGGACAGCACCCAGATGGAAAGCCTGCTCACCGCCCTCAACAGCCTCACCGCCACCGCCGACGCCTCCGGTACCGGAGAGGAAGAGGCGCTGGTCACCGTTACCTTCCATCGGAACACGGGGGATGCCTTCGGGGAGCTGACCCTGAGCCTGTCCGCCTGGGACACCGGCTCCTGCCTGGCCTCCTTCTCCGGAGAGGGCAGCCGTCTGGTGGAGCGCAGCGCGGTCACCGGCCTGACCGAGCAAATCCAGGCGCTGTTTGAAGCGTAACCGATAAAAAACCGGCTCCGCTGTTTTGGAACACAGCGGAGCCGGTTTTTTATGGTCCGGTTCAGTTGCCGTTAAACTCATGGAAGAAACGGTCGTGGATGACCTGCACCGCCCGGTCGGCCTCTCCCAGATCCACCAGCACCGACACCTTGATTTCACTGGTGGAAATCATGTTGATGTTGATGCCGGCATTGTACAGCGCCTCAAACATCCGGGCGGCCACGCCGGGATTATGGACCATGCCCGCGCCCACGATGGACACCTTGGCAATGGCGTCGTTCACATCAATGTGGTCAAAGCCCAGGGCGGACTTGTGCTCCTCCAGCGCCTGCTTGGCCCGCTCCATATCCTGCTTGCCCACGGTGAAGCTGATGTCCTTGGTATCGTGCCGGCCAATGGACTGGAGAATGATATCCACGTTCACATTTTCCTTGGCCAGCAGGGAGAAGATGCGGAAGGCGACGCCCGGCTCGTCCGGCAGGCCCACCACCGCCAGACGGGCCACATTTTTATCGCAGGCTACCCCGCTGATGTGCATTTTTTCCATGGTTTTTGCAACCTCCTTGACTTTCGTACCCGGTCTGCCGGAAAAGCTGGAGAGCACCTCCAGGCTGATGCCGTACCGCTTGGCCATCTCCACCGAGCGGTTGTGAAGCACCTGGGCCCCCAGCGTGGCCAGCTCCAGCATCTCGTCGTAGGTAATCTCCTCCAGCTGGAAGGCCCCCGCCACCGTCCGGGGGTCGGCGGTAAAGACGCCGTCCACATCGGTATAAATCTGGCACAGGTCGGCGTGAAGCACCGCCGCCAGCGCCACGGCGGAGGTATCCGAGCCGCCCCGGCCCAGGGTGGTAATATCCTCATACTTGTTGATGCCCTGGAAGCCGGTGACAATCACAATGGCCTTCTTGTCCAGCTCCGCCAGCACCCGCTCGGTGTTCACCCGCTTGATGCGGGCGTCCCCGTAGCTGGAGTTGGTGCGGAAGCCGGCCTGCCAGCCCGTCAGGGAGACCACGGGATAGCCCATGGCCTCAATGGCCATGGCGCACAGGGAGCAGGATATCTGCTCGCCGGTGGACAGGAGCATATCCATCTCCCGTTTGGATGCGTGGGGATTGATTTCCGCCGCCTTGGCAATGAGGTCGTCGGTGGTGTCGCCCTGGGCGGAAAGCACCGCCACAACGCTGTGGCCCCGGCGATATGTCTCGGTGATGATGCGGGCCACGTTGCGGATGCGGTCTGCGTCCGCAACGGAGCTGCCGCCGAATTTTTGTACGATGAGTCCCATTGGTGTTTGTACCCCCTAAATCAGGTGTGTTCTCTTGCCCTATCCTATGCGCTCAGTCCAGTACCCGGAACACGGAGCAGGGCGCCATGGCGGTCAGCCTGCTGTCCAGCCGGGCCCGGGTCATGGGCGGCGTCAAAAAGGCGAATTCATTGCCCGGCGCCCCCGCCCGGGGCAGCAGCGGACAGTCTGGGAAGGCCGCCTTTACATACTCCAGCCGGCCCTCGGTGCGGACATACCAGGCGCTCTCCAAATCGGCGGGGGAGACGGTGACCTCCTCGCCCCCCTCCGACCAGAACATCCGCTTCTTCTCATCCCGGTGCTTGGCCGCGTCAATCACATCAGCCACCACGGCGGAGGCGGTGGGCAGCTTGCCCGCCCCCCGGCCGTAGAACATCACGTCCCCGATGGCGTTGCCCTTGACGGTGATGGCGTTGAACACGTCCTCCACCCCGGCCAGGGGGTCCTCCCCGTCCACCAGGTGGGGCGCCACATAGGCGCACACCCGGCCGTCGGCGCGGCGGATGGCCCGGCCCAGCAGTTTGATCTTTTTGCCGCAGGCCTCGGCATAGGCCACGTCCGCCAGGGTTACGGCGGTGATGCCCTCCGTGGGCACCTGCCGGGGATAGACATGCCGGCCAAAGGCCAGAGAGGCCAGAATGCAGATTTTCCGGCAGGCGTCGTGCCCCTCAATGTCGGCGGTGGGGTCCTGCTCGGCATAGCCGTTCTGCTGGGCCTCCTTCAGGGCCGCGTCAAAGCTCAGTCCCCCACGAATCATCCGGGTGAGAATATAGTTGGTGGTGCCGTTGAGGATGCCGCACAGCTCCTCAATCTCGTTGGCGGCCAGGCACTGGTTCAGGGGACGGATGATGGGGATGCCGCCCCCCACGCTGGCCTCAAAGAGATAGCTGACTCCGTGCTCCTGGGCCAGCCGCAGCAGCTCACAGCCGTGCTCGGCCACCAGCTCCTTGTTGGAGGTGACCACGCTCTTCCCCGCCGCCAGGGCCCGCCGGGTGAAGTCCAGAGCCACCTTGGCGCCCCCGATGGTCTCCACCACAATGTTGACCTCCGGGTCCTGCTCA
Source organism: uncultured Flavonifractor sp. (assembly GCA_944383135.1). Taxonomy (GTDB): domain Bacteria; phylum Bacillota; class Clostridia; order Oscillospirales; family Oscillospiraceae; genus Flavonifractor. The sequence continues at coordinate 2,395 of CALWOL010000001.1, read as the reverse complement.
ATGATACTGAAGTCATGCACCACCTTGTCCCCAAAGGGGCTGTCCGGAAAGTCCCGCACGTCCAGAATATATTTCAGGCGGATGAGGTCATCCACCTTTCTGTCGATATGAGGACCGTTGGTGGCCAGAACCTCCGCCACGCCGGAGCCCACAACGCCGAAGCCCAGAATCGCCACGTTTACCATGGTGTCGCTCTCCTTTCTCTCCGCGGAACTCAGCCCGCCAAAATCTCACAGCGCAGAACGGTCTGCTGACCCTGTACCTGCTCCAGCAGCTCCTCCAGAGGGATTTGGAGTCCCGAGGTCTCCGCCCCGATGGTGACCGCCGCGCAGCCGTTCACCGGAATGGCCTGGTTGATGGTGAGAATATTCCCACCGCTCTGGGCAAAAATACGCAGGACGGAGGACAGGCCTCCAGGCTCATCCTTCAGCAGAATCTGGAAGGTGACAATTCGGCCGTGAAGCATATCGTTGAAGGGCTGCACCGCGTCCTTGTACTTATAGAAGGCGCTGCGGCTGATGCCTACCCGCCGGGCCGCCAGGTTGACCGTATCCACCTCGCCGGTCTCCAGCAGGCGCTTGGCCTCCGCCACCTTCAAAAACACTTCGGGCAAAGCGCTGGCCTCCACAATGAAATAATTCGGTGTCTTTCCCATGGGCAACCTCCAGACTGTCCTTATTGGAAAGTCATTTGTCTGTGTCGTGTGGTCTATTGTAGCACACCCACCCCGCCGCCGCAAGGGCCGCTTGCCCTGCCGCCTGCCGATTTCCAGCCGGTCCCCTCCTCCCTTTTTCGTCATTTTATACATATCCAGCGAGGGGGAATTGACATGCCGGAACACAAGCAGCTGGCCATTCTGCTCCGGTTGGCCTGGTTCGGACTGCTGGCGGGAGGGATTTGGCTGGCCGGCCGGGTGGTGCTGTCCTGGCTGCTCCCCTTCCTGGCGGCTCTTGCCCTGTCCGCTCTGCTGGAACCGGCAGTCCGCCTGCTCACCCGGCGGCTGGGCCTGAACCGGCGGTGGGCCGCGGGACTGACCACGGCGGCCCTGGCGGCCGCTCTGGCGGCGGGGACGGGTCTGCTGCTGTGGCGGGGCTGGTATGAGCTGGGGGTGCTGCTGGACCGCCTGCCGGTGCTCATCTCAGGGCTGCCCGCCCTGGCCGGTGCGCTGGAGGGGAGGCTGTACCGCTTTTTGGTGGCGCTGCCCCCCGCCCTGCGGACGCCGGTCAAAGGGGCGCTGCGGGAGCTGATGTCCCAGGGAACCGGACTGCCCACCCGGCTGTATGAGGGACTTGCCTCCCTGGCCGCCGGAGCCGCCGCCGCCCTGCCTGGCCTGCTCCTCTTTCTCCTCACCACCCTGCTGGCCACCTACCTGATGAGCGCCGGCCGGCCGGAGCTGCTGGCGCTGGTCCGGGCCCGCGTCCCCACGGGCTGGCTGGCCCAGGGCCGCCAGCTGGGCGGGCAGCTGAAGCTGGCCCTGTGGGGGTGGCTGAGGGCCCAGCTGCTCCTGATGCTGCTTACCTTTGGAGAGCTGACCGTCGGGCTGCTTCTGCTGCGGGTGAATCTGGCCCTGCTGCTGGCCGGACTTATCGCCCTGCTGGACGCCCTGCCGGTGTTCGGCGCGGCGGCGGTGCTGGTTCCCTGGGCGCTGGGCGCCCTGCTGACCGGCCGGGTCCTGCTGGGCGTGGGCCTGCTGGCCCTGTGCGGGATTACGGCTCTGGTGCGCAGCCTGCTGGAGCCCCGGCTGGTCGGCAGGCGGGTGGGACTGCATCCCCTGGCCGCCCTGGCCGGAATGTACGTGGGGTTTCAGGCGCTGGGGGTGGCGGGCATGGTGCTGGCGCCCCTGCTGCTGGTGGTGGTCAAGCAGTTGTGGACCTGCGGCATCCTGCATCAGCTGTGGCACGGACCGTAATGAACACATCCACCAGCGAAGCTGGTGGTTGTCACTATGCGGGCATAGCCCTTTGTTCCTCGCGGACGCGTGCAACGCGTAATACGGTCTGCCAGCTGCGTGAGGACTGTTACTTGCCGCCCGTAAACGGGCTGTTAGACGGTATCCTCAGTTGTTCTCCCATCTCGTCCTCCTTTAGTTGGTTCCTCACATACTCCGCAATTCGGCTCTCGTTTTTCCCTACCGTGTCCACATAGTATCCTCTGCACCAAAATTCTCGGTTCCGGTACTTGTATTTCAGCTCGCCGAATTGCTCATACAGCATTGTGCTGCTCTTTCCTTTCAGATACCCCATAAAGTGCGATACTGACATTTTCGGCGGTATCTCTACAAACAGATGGATGTGGTTGGGGCACGCTTCCGCTTCTATGATCTTTACCCCTTTCCACTCACATAACTGCCGCAGTATTTTTCCTATTGCCGCTTTCTTTTCTTGGTAAAATACCT